>JBBDWJ010000360.1:0-10866 GCA_040902925.1 Bryobacterales bacterium
AACCTCTATATAATGCCTGAACTGAGCACGCTCACGGTCGAATACCCGGACAGAAAAGTCCAACTCACAACCTCCTTTACCGGTACATTTATAGTTCCGAAAGGCAGTACTCCAGCCCAAGTGGCGTTGGAGATCAAGAACCGCTGCGAAGCGAATGAAGATCGGCACGTCCGCGTCGTAATCACCGAGATCGGGTTCAACGACGGAATCATGACCGCGACGATGGAACTCGGCTAAGGCGAGCACAGCAGTGGTCTTGGCACAGTGGCGTCCCCGCTCGAAGTTTTATTGAAATGCCGCGCGCAGCCGCTCAAGCTCGATGAACTCACGTTACTGAAACAGCTTGGGCTGGCTTTGGCGCATCGTCATCAGTGGCTCGACGCAGCCCTCGTGATCGAGAGGGCGGCGAAGCTTGCTCCGGATGATTTAGGCACGGTGCGTAGCGCCGCCCTTTGCTGGCTGCAGGGCCGGCGTCCTTTGCAATCCGCATTGGCGTGGCGGCGTGTAACGCAGATCGACCCCGCGAACGGCCCGGCTTGGTTGGCACTGGGAACGGCTGTAGCGGCGCTGCAGCAACGCCCGCCGCGGTGCCCGGAGGCGCTGGATTGCTTCGACCAGGCAGCCATCTTGCTCCCGGATCATTCCGAACCTCACTTGGCGAAGGCCAAATACCTTGCGCGGCACAATCGCATGAGGAGCGTGGTCAGAGCATACCGCGAGGCTGACCAGCGAATTGCCCTCGATATACCTTCCCGCATTAGCTTCGCAAGCGCGCTGCTCGCGATCGGAGATGAGCAAAACTCGGTCCGGGAATGCGACCGCGCGCTTGAGAGCGACCCTGACAATCAACTGCTTGCCGCCAATCGCCTGGTGGCCCTATTGAATTCTCCAGAACTCAGCACAGCGGGGCTGGCAGCGGAGCACATCGATTGGGGCCGCCGGGTTGCTGCAAAGCTGGGAGCCGTCAAGCCGCCGCACAGCGCTTGGCGTCAAGGACAAAAAGTTCGCGTAGGCTATTTGATCAGCTTCGAGATTGGCCCTCTAGCGCCTCTTTTCTTTCATTTGCGCGCCAACCACGACCGGGATAAATTTGAAGTTTTCATTTATTTTCCCGTCGCCGCTGGTTCAAGAGCCGCGGCCGTCTCACGCCTCGTCGATCACGCCAGACCCCTGAATTCTCTCGACGGCGCTGAGTGGGCCGACGCGGTTCGGCGCGACGAGATAGACATCATCGTAGATCGCTGTGGGCACTTCGCGGGTTGCCCCGTGGATATCCATGCCCGCCGGCCGGCTCCCCTCTCGGTGGTACTGCCGGGATATCCCTGTACGATCGGCCTGCCGGTCGACTGCCGCATCACCGACCGCTGGGCCGACCCGCCGGGCATGACCGAACACCTTCACGAGGAGCCTCTCATCCGGCTCGACCGCCCCTTTGCCTGCTACGAGCCTCCCGGCGAAGCGCCCGAGGTTGGCCCGTTGCCGGCCGGCCATAACGGCTTCGTGACCTTCGGCCTGTTCCACCAACGCCCCAAGCTCAACGAAAAGGCTGCTTTGGTTTGGGCCGATATCCTCCGCCAGACCCCCAACTCCCGGCTATTGATTCATAACGTCTACGGCGCGGAGCCGCCCGCGCCGGAAGAGTTCGAAGATCCGGTCGTGATAACTCTCGTCAAAAACGGCATCGGTATGGACCGCATCCAACTCGTCGGGAGGCTGCCGCTGCTCGATCATCTGGCGTTGTTCAACCAGATCGACATTGCATTGGATGCATTTCCGCGGGCCGGAATGACCACCACACTGGAGTCGTTGTGGATGGGGGTCCCCGTCATCACGCTAGCTGGCGAAGCCCATCTGGGGCGCGTAGGAATCAGCTTCCTGACTGCGGTGGGCCTTGAAGAGCTAGTGGCAAGCGATGCAAGCGATTATGCGGCCAAGGCGGTCGAACTCGCTTGGGACGTTCCACGCCTCAGAACGCTGCGCTCTGAGTTGAGGCCGCGAATGCAAAGATCCCCATTGACCGACGCGGCCGGATTCGCACGCGCCATCGAGCAGGTTTATCAGGGTCTAATCCATCACGCTGTTGCGTCAGCGCCGAGCCAACAACCGCGCGTTTAGCCGATCAAGCCGAGTGGCCACGAGCAGCTCGCCGCGCCTGTTCGCTGAGGACCGATTGCAGGGGCTTGCGCTGGGGCGCCGGAACGACGCGCCTCGCTTCGGTCGATTCAACGAGTTTGCGTATTTGCTCGAGCTTGTAGGGCGGCGTCAGCACAGCGCTGCAACCAGCTTCAAGCACATCGGTCACACCGCCATCAACGGTTGGCAGGCAGACTACCAAGGCCGCCATGGAGTGTTGATCAATCATCGCTTTGCGCAGGCTCCACCAGGATCCATCCCTAAAGCTCAGCGCGGCTACGACAATCAGGGGGTCTCTTCCTGAACGCAGCATTTCGCGAGCCTGCTGGCAGCTTGTAGCGGTGAAGACTCTGAGGCCAGACCGGCGAAACAGCGTTGCTAGTTCAGCGGCTTCTTCTGGATTGGTGACCAGTAGCAGGTCCTGTTGGTTGTAAGTTGGGGGCATAATCTTCCTTTTCAGCAGGCCAAGTACTAGATCGCTTGTCCCATTTTGTAAAGCAGGGCGATTGATCGCAACTAGTACATTGCCTAGTTTTTCCGGACAGGCATGATCAAAGAGTAAACACGGCTACACACAGCAGGTTCTCGAGGGCTGCGGAGGTAAGATTGAATACTCTAAGTCATTGAAGACCCAAGCCAACGACACACGCCACGCTTGGTCAGATGCTTGTCATTCCGCCCAATCGGAGCGTTGACGGCCGCTTCACGCCGCCAGTTGTTCCGGCATGAGCATGTGCACCTAGCCGGCATGCACCGGTCCGGCCCCGGATTTGCGCTCGATCCAAAGGCCACCTATGATAGTTGTCCCATCGCGCGTGTCTCCAACGACGCCCCAAGCCGCCTTGTACGGGAAAGGAATCGATGAACGTTCAGAAGCCGCTGGAGACAGCCGCCGCCGACGATAGGTGGCGCGATCTCAAGCTCCCCGGCATGGGTCTGCTGAGCCTGCTGCGGGAGTGCGGGCCGGGCATGATCCTGATGATGACCGGCATCGGCACCAGTCATCTGGTTACGGCCCCGACGGCGGGTGGCAGGTTCGGCTACGCCTTGCTGTGGTGCATCCCGATCTCTTACTTGTCGAAATACTACGGCTTCGAGATGGCGTTCCGGTTCACCAACGCCACCGGTAAAAGCTTGCTCGAGGCCTATGGTACGGCTTGGAAGAAATGGCCGCTCTGGTACGTGTTGATCGTCACGCTGATTCAGTGCGCCCTGGGACAGGCGGGAAGACTCATCGCGGCTTCCGCAGTGCTCTATTACTTGTTCTCGGAGTCCCTGGGATTGGGAATTCCCTTGGCTGTATACGGCGCACTGCTGGGAATCATTTCGGTCGTGATTATCTTGAGGGGGAACTACCGGGCCGTCGAACTCACGACCAAGGTCTTTGCCGGCCTGTTGTTCGTCACCACGGTCGCGGTGTATGCCGTGAGGCCGGCTCCTTTGTCGGCCATGAGTGAGTTTTTCGTCGTGGGCGCGCCGGAAGGTTCGTGGCTTATCATCGCCGCGTTTCTGGGTCTGTTGCCCACGGGTCTTGACGTCTCGCTGCAGGCTTCCGAATGGGGCAAGGCGCAGAAAGTCGGTATGGGGAAAGTACGCGCGCGGCTCGAGGAGATGGGCCTGGCGGGCAAGTTCGATCCCTTTGCGCCGCGGCGGCAAGACTTGTCGGTTCAGCTTTCGAAGCTCCCCCCCGGCGTTCGCGAGTATTGCATGCGATGGTTCCGGATCGGCCTGTGGGACTTTCGGCTGGGCCACGCGGTGTCGTTCGTGATCGCTTGCGTTTTCCTGTTGCTGGCGGCGGTGTGGCTGTATCCCAGTCCCGTCGAGGGCCGAGCGGTGATGGGTGAGATCGGCAAGATCTTTACCGTGAGCGTAGGCCCCTGGATGATGGTCGTGTTCATGCTCGGCGCGTTCGCGGCGACATTCTCGACCGCTTTCAACTACTTCGATGGCTGGCCGCGAGTCGTTGGCGCCTGCTGCCGCAACCTGTTCCGGCCGACCGCTTCGCTGCAGGGCGTCGCCAAAGAGGACCTGACCGACGAGCATCGGGCTCGCTGGTACTCCGAGTACAACCTCTACCGGCTGACGATGATCTATTCGCTCGTCGCCGCCGTGCTGATCATCGCCGGCGTGCCGCAACCGGTGTTTCTCGTTCTGGTCTCCTCGGCGCTGGCGTTCTTCATTGCGCCGGTGATTTTCTTTCTGAATCTGTTCTACTGCATGGTGGTTGTGCCGAAGGAGGACCGGGCGTTTTACCCTTCCACCTTTGCCATCTGGTTCGGCTGGGCGAGTTTCCTGGTTTTTACAGGCTTCACCGTGATTTCGGTGCTGGCGGAAGTTTTCGAAATGCGGCTTTTCGGCTAGAGCCCCCACGGGCCCATTCATTCACCCTTACGAAGGCCGACCCGAGGCGTGGCCTCGCTCGCTCTTGGTCAGCGTCGCCGACAACAGCTTGACGCAAGCGTAGACGGCGTCGATCGACGGCGTCGGAGTTTGGGTCAACCGGCCCAGCTCCAGGAATACTCCGACAAGCGCCTCGATTTCGAGCGGACGCCCCGCTTCGAGGTCCTGCAGCATGGAAGTCTTATGTTCGCCGACGGCCTCGGCGCCCGCTATTCGCTGCTCCACGCTCAGGCGGAAGCTGATGCCCAACTTCGCGGCAATCTGCTGCGCTTCGCGCATCATGCTGGCCGCTAGTTCTCGCGACTCGGGGAATCGCGCGATTTCAGCCAGCGTCGCGCGGGTCAGGGCGCTGATCGGGTTGAACGAGAGATTGCCCCACGCCTTGAGCCAGATTTGTGCGCGAATATCGGTCAGCACCGGCGACTTGAATCCTGCCCGCGTGAACATCTCCGAGAGCTTCTTGACCCGCTCGCTTTTGGAGCCGTCCAGCTCCCCCACCGGGAAACGGTTCCCTTCCAGATGCCGGATCACGCCCGGCTCGCTGACTTCCGCCGCCGGGTAAGCGATCGAGCCGATAATCCGCCCGGCATCGATATGGGCCTCCAGCACGCCGTTGGGATCGAGCGACTGCAACCTCTTACCCTCGTGCTCGCCGCCATACCTTTGGAAGTACCACCACGGGATGCCGTTTTGGACGGTCACCGCCAGGGTTTCGGAATGAAACAGCGCCGGAAGCTCGGAAGCGACAGCTTCGATTTGATGCGCTTTGAGAGCCAGGATGACGATGTCGTGTGTTCCCGCCTCGGAAATCCGGCTGGTCGCGGCCAACTCCCGAGCCACCTGTTCAGCCCCGCTTTGCGAGATCAGCTTCAGGCCCCGTTCCTGAATCGCCGCCAGGTGCGGGCCACGGGCGATCAGCGTCAGGGATTCGCCGGCCAGGGCCAGTTTAACCCCCATCAACCCACCGATAGCACCGGCGCCGACAACACAGACCTTCATGGTCCACTATTCTACTCGGCCTCTCCGCGTCTACTCGGCCTCCTCGCGACTACCCGGCCTCCCGGCGTCTAGTCTGCCTTCCGGCGACGGCCCCGTCGGTATTCACGAATGTCAGCGGCGCCGCCGGCGGCCGGCCCGCCGGCGGGGAATTTTCGGTGGCCGGGCGCTGGAGTCGTTTCCGTTCGCGGCCGATCCGTGCCCCTGACACTGATGCAAGCGTCAGGGTTTCCTGATATCGGGCTCAGTGTCGCCGGCCGCACATAGCGGCAACAGACAAATTAAGCTGCCTATTATCAGCAGATTAGAGGGCCAAGTCAGCCGCCGGAGGCCAACGGGGTTTGGCAGAGCGATTGCTCCGTTTCGTCTACCCCTGCCTCCTTCCGTGCGCGCTGGTGTAGATTGCGCTGGGTAGTTTCACGGAACGTTAGGCCCTGGGCCCTAAAGCAGCAGGGCGGGTCTGGTTTCAGCCTGGAAAGGCAATGAGGAATGAATAATTCTGCCGAGGTGAGGAGCGACGGATCGGGCCGGACGGTGCGTGAGCTGGTCGAGGAGGGCGCGCGGCGCGCTCCCGGCGCCACGGCCATTCTGGGCCTGGGACGCCAGCCGCTCACCTACGGGGGTCTGCGGGACCATCAAGCGCGGATCGCCGCCCAGTTGAACGGTCTGGGCATCACCCGCAACGATCGTGTGGCGATTGTGCTTCCCAATGGACCGGAAATGGCGACGGCATTTCTCTCGGTCGCCGCCTGCGCAAGCAGCGCCCCGCTCAACCCCGCCTACCGCCCGGAAGAGTACGACTTTTACCTTTCCGATTTGAACGCCAAGGCGATCATCGTTCAAGCCGGCGTGGATTCAGCCGCCCGCGGCCCCGCGCAGGAGCGCGGAATCCCCATTCTCGAGCTGGAGCCTACGGCCTCGGCGCCGGCCGGCGTGTTTACATTGACGCCGCGAGCCGACGCCCCAGCCCGCAACCCTCGCTACGCCGAGCCGGGCGATGAGGCGCTGGTGCTGCACACTTCGGGCACCACGTCACGGCCAAAAATCGTGCCGCTGACTCAAACAAACCTGTGCGTCTCGGCCGGAAACATCGGCGCAAGCCTGGCGTTGACTCCAGCGGACCGCTGCCTGAACGTGATGCCACTGTTTCACATTCACGGACTGATGGCCGCGACGCTGGCCTCTTTGCGCGCCGGCGCCTCGATCGCCTGCACGCCCGGGTTCCTGGCGACGAGCTTTTTCGACTGGATGGACCTGTTCGAGCCCACCTGGTACACAGCGGTGCCGACGATGCACCAGGCGATTGTGACGCGCGCCGCACAGGCGGCCGAAATCATCGCGCGGCGGAAACTGCGTTTCCTGCGCTCGTCGTCTTCCGCGCTGCCGCCGCAAGTGATGGCTCAACTCGAAGAAGTGTTCGGCGCGCCCGTCATTGAGGCGTACGGAATGACCGAAGCCGCCCACCAGATGGCCAGCAATCCGCTGCCGCCGCGGCCACGCAAGCCGGGAACGGTCGGAATGGCGGCGGGTCCCGAAATCGCCGTGATGGGCGACCAGGGCAATCTCCTGCCGGCCGGCCATACCGGCGAGATTGTGATTCGCGGCGCGAACGTCACGCCGGGCTACGAGAGCAATCCCGAGGCGAACGCCACCGCGTTCACCAACGGCTGGTTCCGCACGGGCGATCAAGGCGTGCTCGACGGCGAGGGCTATCTGTCTCTGACCGGGCGTTTGAAAGAAATCATCAACCGCGCGGGCGAGAAGATTTCGCCGCGCGAGGTGGACGAAGTGATCCTGGATCACCCCGCCGTCGCGCAAGTGGTGACGTTTGCTGTTCCCGACCCGAAGTTGGGAGAAGACGTCGGCGCGGCGATCGTTTTGCGGCCTGGCCAAACCGCCACCTCGCAACAGATTCGGCAATTCGCGGCCGAGCGGCTGTCGGATTTCAAACTGCCGCGCCACATCGTGTTCCTCGACGAAATCCCGAAAGGCCCTACCGGAAAGCTGCAGCGAATCGGCCTAGCAGCGAAGCTCGGAATTCCAGCGAACGGGCATGCCGAGCCTCAGCCGGCTCAAGCTTACGAAGCGCCAAGCACGGCGGTGGAAAAACTGGTGGCCGACATCTGGGTCGAAGTACTGAAGGTCCAGCCGGTGGGAGCGAAGGATGACTTTCTCGCGTTGGGCGGCGATTCCGTGCTGGCCACGCGGCTGGTTTCCCGGATTCGCGACCAGCTCGATCTGGATATCAGCGTGGCCGCGTTTTTCGAAGCGCCCACGGTTGCCATGCAGGCGCGCGTTATCGAAGACATGCTTTTAGCGGAGGGATAGGCAGCGCATCGTCGTCATAGTCAACTGGGCCCTCCCAACTTAACTGGAAACAATGCAGGATAACAACGAAGCGGCCCGTCAGGCGCTCATTGAGGAGCGGTTGCGAGCGCGCCAGAAGAAAGCGCATCAAGCGCCGAGTATTCCACGCCGCCCACCCAAGACGTCGTGGCTCCCTTGGTCGCGCCGATCCGGGCCGGCGCCGGCGCCGCTGTCGGCGGCCCAGAAGCGCATTTGGATTCTGCATCAGCTCGACCCTGCCAGCCCGGTCTTCAACAGCCGCGTTGCGGTGCGCCTCGGCGGCGAGTTGGACCGCGGTGCTCTCGACAAGGCGCTGAGCGAGGTTGTCCGGCGGCACGAGGCGCTGCGAAGCGTCTTCCCGGAAAGCAACGGCGAGCTTTCGCAAGTGATTCTGCCGGCTACTCCGGTTGACGTGGAATTTCAGGATCTGCGCGGCGTTCCCGCTGAGGACCGCGAGGCGACGATGAAACGCATCGCCTCAGCCGAAGCGCAGCACAGCTTCGACTTGACCGAAGGGCCGGTGCTACGCGCGAAGCTCGTTCGTACCGCGGACCGCGAGCACGTGCTGCTCGTGCTCATGCACCACATTGTCTTCGACGGCTGGTCGGAAACGGTTCTGCTCCAAGAGTTGCGGCAGATCTACTCGGCTTTCGCGCGCGGCCAGCAGCCGTCTCTCGCCGAGCTGCCCATTCAATACGCCGATTTCGCAGCCTGGCAGCAGGACTATCTCGAACAGGAAGAGATCGCACGGCAAGTCGCCTACTGGCGCGGCGAGTTGGAAGCAGTTCCTGGTTCGTTGAAGCTGCCGGCCGACTATCCAAAGCAAGGCTCGATGAGCCAAGCCGCCGGTCTTTGCACGATCGAGTTGCCTGCCGCTCTGACCGCACAACTCAAGGAGTTGAGCCGCCAGGAACGGGCCAGCCTGTTCATGACTCTGCTGGCGGCATTTCAATTTCTGCTGGCCTACTACACAGATCAGGACGACATTGTCGTGGGCGTTCCGGCCTCGGGCCGCACGCGCGTTGAGACCGAAGCGCTGATCGGCTGCTTCATGAACGTGCTGGTTCTCCGCGCCCGCGTCCCAGAGACCGCGACCACGCGCGAGTTCTTGGCCGGTGTGCGTGAAACGGCGTTGCGTGCATTCGCCAATCAAGAGGCCCCGATCGGGAAAGTGGTTGAGGCGCTGGGCCGCGGCCGCCGCGCCGATAACTGGCGGCTATTCGAGGTCATGTTCCAACTTCGCAATATGCCGAAGCTCGACGCGCCCGATGGCACGGGTTTGAGCGTGGAGCCTCTCAAGTTTGACACCGGTGTGATCCGCGGGCTCGACCTCAATCTCGAAAGCGAAGATACCGGCGGAGTGTTGCGCTGCCAGTTGCAATACGACTCGGCGCTGTTCCGCCGCGAGACCGCTGAGCGGATGCTAGGCCATTACCGAAACCTGCTGGAGGCGATGGCGCGGTATCCCGATCGCCGCATTTGGGATTTGCCTATACTCAGCGCGGCCGAACGGCGCGCTCTGCTGCTGAAATGGAGCGGCGCGGCAAACGCGTTTCCCGCCGACGCCGCTGTTCACAAGCTTGTTGGAAGCTCCGAAGGAAAAACACTAGACGACGATTGGGAAGTCTGTGTGGTGGGCCGCCACGGCCAGGCCCTACCTATCGGCGCGGTGGGAGAACTCTGCATCGGAAGTACGGGACTCACCCGGTCTCTCAGCACCGACTCGTCCACGCCGACCTGGATTCCGCACCCCTTCGGCGGCGAGTCCGAGGCTCGGATGTACCGCACGGGTGACAAGGCGCGCTATTTGCCCGGAAACAAGATTGAGTTCGTGAGCAGCCCGAATGACTTGGCGCAGCCGGCATCCGAATCGGATAAGTCTTTCGACGCGCCGCGGACGCCGACAGAGCAAACGATGGCCGGGATCTGGAGCGAAATTCTCGGAGTGAGCCCGGTCGGCCGAAATGACGATTTCTTTTCGCTCGGCGGTCACTCGGTTGCCGCGGGACGGGTCATCTTGGGCGTCCGCGCGCATTTCAAGGTCAAGGTCAAGCTGGTCGATTTATTCCGGTATCCGACAGTAGCCGGCATGGCGGCGCTTATCGATTTCACTTTGGGATCGAAAGCAGCGAACGGAAAATTAAAAAGTGCAGCGCGGTAGCACGCGGCTGTTGAACAGGGGATTAGCATGAGTATCGAAAGCTATTCGAAGACGGTGGCGAAGGAAGTCTTACAGACAGTGACGCTGCCTCTCGCGAAACGCCTGCGCATCGAGCAACAGCCAGGCTTGCTGGGCAGAATTCATAACGTTCGCGTCCCGAAAAATACGCGCACCAAGCCCGAGCCCGGCCCCGGCGGCGGGGCGAATGTGAAGATTATTTTTCAGCTCCTGGAGTCGACGCTCGTGCTCGATGGAGCTGTCGCGGAATGCGGAGTATGGCAGGGCGCCACGATCATTCCGATGGGCCTTTTTCTGCGCCAGCACGGCAGCCGGAAATCGATTTTTGGATTCGACTCGTTCGAAGGCCTCGACGATACCGTGCAGGTCGACGTGGAGCTGGGCGGCGACGATGAAGATCGCAAGACCGTCGGCGGCTTCTCCAATACGTCTTACGAGAAGCTCGGCGGCAGGGTTCGGCAATTTGGCCTCGGCGATACCGTGCGTCTCGTCAAAGGGTACTTCAACAACACGCTCATGAGGCACGCCGGCGAGCAATTCTGCTTCGTGCATCTCGATTGCGTGATTTACGAATCGTACAAGAGCTGCATCGAGTTCTTCTACCCGCGGCTAGCGAGCGGTGGCGTTATCCTGTTCGACGAATACAAAGACCCGCCGTGGCCCGGGTGTGCGCGAGCGGTCGACGAGTATCTGGCGGACAAGCCTGAGAAGCTTTCCGAAATCATCAGCGACAATCAGACCAAGTATTACCTCCGCAAGCTGTAGGAACCGGCAGGTGTATCAATAGTAGCCCCAGGGCCCCAATGAGACAC
>JBBDWJ010000361.1:0-10799 GCA_040902925.1 Bryobacterales bacterium
CGAAAACAGCCGTAATCCTCGGGAAGCCGCGGTCGTGGTGGACGCAGTGCTCAATCACATGCGCGACCGTCCAGAAGAATCGCTTGGGGTCGTGACGCTGAATTTTGAGCAGCGGGAACTCGTCGAGGAACTGCTGGATCAAAAGCTGCGCAGCGATCCGTTCGCTATTGCGTATCAGGAGCGGATGAATGCTGGACCCGAGCCGTTCTTCATTAAGAACCTTGAAAACGTCCAGGGCGACGAACGAGACGTAATTTTCATCTGCGTGACGTACGGTCCGGATGCCAGCGGCAATCAGTATATGCGGTTCGGGCCGATCAACGGTGCAAACGGGCACCGACGCCTGAATGTCCTGTTCACCCGCGCGAAGCGGCGGATCGAAGTCTTCAGCTCCCTCGATCCTGACAGAATTTTGGCAACCGACACCAGCGCGTGGGGGTTGCGCGCACTCAAGCAATATCTCGCATTCGCTCGTAGCGGCGTTCTGCAGTCGGCGAATAGCAGAGGCGGGGAAGCGGCGAACGATTTCGAAAGAGCTGTTGGAGCGGTGCTGAAGGAACATGGCTATTCCGTTGTCCCGCAACTGGGCGTCGCAGGGTTTTTTATCGATCTGGCCATAAGACACCCCGCTAGACCAGGGAGTTTTCTTCTGGGCATCGAGTGCGACGGCGCGAGCTATCACTCCGGCCGCTCTGCTCGAGATCGCGACCGGCTGCGGCAGGAGATCCTGGAGAATCTGGGATGGAAGATCCACCGCATCTGGTCCACCGACTGGTTCAAAGGCCGGAACACCGAAATCAAGAGACTATTGGGTCGCATCGAGGAGACGTTGATACGCGACCCCAATTACGAGAGGCAGAAGCAGACGGAGCAAGGAGCGGATTTCCTACTCACGCGTCTCGCAGAGCTGCGCGACAGCGAAATCAAGCCAGCGTTTGCCGGGTCCGATCCCGAGAAATGCCTATTGCGTCCCGCGTTGCTGGATGAGTTCCTGAAAAAACGGCCGCGCTCGCGAGACGACTGGTTCCGGCTGATCGCGCCCGAGCTGCGGTCGGGCACCGACTCGACACAGGTGGGTCTGTTCCTGCCGCGGATACTTGAAATCATAGACGAAGCCTTCGAGAAATAGCCAGCCCAATAAGTAGGCGCGTCATCACATCTTCGGCAGCCCTCAGGGTACGTCGGGATTGCTTGCGGATCTCATGGCACTGATTCGGCGGTTGAGGTCCCATGCGCTGCCCAGCGCCCTGTGAAGAGCTTGAGGCGTATAAGCACCGCTCCGCCATCGTCCCGCAGCCATCAACGAGCGGAGTCAACAACGCCCAGCCGCTATCGGCGATGAAGGCGCTCGCTCTGCTTTACACCTTGCAGAGCGCCGACATTGTTTTGCCTACCACCGAATGGTCGTGAGATTCGTCTGCGCCGCATCACCGAACCGACGTCTGAGCAGAAAGCACTCCTGCAACAGCTCGGACTCCAGCCTCCCCGAGCGCTTCGTGTTGCCTGCGCTTGCCTAGAGGGGAAATGTCCAGTACTGAGAGCTTCTCGCTTCCCGCGCAGTGATCTGTGCCGTAGCATTCGTGAGTTCAGCGGAAGCGTCTTCCAACGCACGCTTCCGCCCTTTTACTTGCCCACGGCTGCTCTCCAAGCCCCTGCCCTTCAGAATAGGAACTTCAAGCCAACCTGGATGGCTCGCGACGGGCCCGACCCGGTGATGCGTCCGAACCGCGCGTCCCCCGTATTGGTGGACGGATTGTTGAAGTTCACGTGGTTGAAGGCGTTGAAGAACTCGAAGCGGAACTGCAGGGTCTTGCTCTCCGCCAGCGTGAAGTTCTTGAACAAGGACAAATCGAAGCTGGCCAGCCCGGGGCCGCGCAGCACGCCGTCGCCCGAGTTGCCATAGCGGCCAACCGCGGGGTTGACGAACGCGGCCGTGTCGAACCAGCGCTCCACGGTGCGGCTGTCGGACTCAAGATTGCCGTCGGCGATGCGGTGCGGCCGGTTGCCGGCACGATTACCGAGGTCGTTGCCCACCGGCGACGACGTGCTCAGCGCGGCGCCGGACAGCAGGTTCACGATGCCGTTGGTCTGCCAGCCTCCCACGATGTGGCCGAGGACGCCGCGGGCGTCGCCGAGGAAGGGCTTGCCGGGCCCGAACGGCAGATCCCAGACGTAGCTCATGATCCAGCGATGGGTGAAATCGTTCATCGGGCCGTAGTTGATCCGAATGTTGTCGATGTCCATCACGGTCCAGTTGTCATGGCCGCGGATGCCCATCGCCTTCGACCAGGTGTAGTTGCTCAGCAGGGTCAGCCCGGCCGAGTAGCGCTTTTCCAGCCGCACGTTCAACGCGTTGTAGTTGGACCACGCCCGCGAGGTGTTGCCGCTCACGAAGCCGACGTTCTGATAAGGACGCCGGGATTGGATCGGCGTGCGGTTGGAGAGGTCCGCGTCGGGCCGCGCTCCGTTGGCGTCCCAGCGATTCGGCTGCCGCGCCCCGCGGTTGCCGACATAGCCAACCTCGACCAGCAGGTTGCGCGCCACCTCATGCTGGATGTTGAAGTTCCATTGATAGGTGAGCGGCACGACCTTGTCGGGCGACTGGTAGTTCGCCGTCACCTGCGTGAAATCGACTTTCGAGACGTCGGTCTCGACCGCGGGCCACAGCGTATCGGTCCGGAATCGGGGGCTGCTGGCGTCGTTGAAGAAAAAGTTCTCGTACACAAAGGGCGGCTGGAAGTGAAATAGCGAGATCTCCCACTGCCGGTAGTTGCCGTACATGATGGCCGCGCCGGAGCGGATCACGGTCTTGGGGGAGAACGAAGGCGTGTAGGCGAAGCCCAGCCGGGGCCCCCAGTTGTTCAAGTCTGCGTTGACAATGCGGCGCGGGATGTCGCGGCCCGCGAAATCCAGCGTCCCTTTCTGGAAATTCCAGCTCGCCAGTTCGTCGTTGGCCTCCAGCGGGATCTGCACGTACTCATAACGCAGGCCAGCGTTGATCGCCAGATTCTCGGTGACCTTCCAATCCTCCTGCAGGAAGAACGAGTACTCGCCGTTGCGCAGTCGTTGGGTGAAGCCGGAACCGCCCGCCTGGTGCGAGGTGGCCGCATTGGGTAGTCCAAGCAGATAGTCGGCCATCGGCAAGCCGGCGTACTGCCCATTGAACGTGTAGGCGCCGTTTTGAATGGCGTAACCGAGGTCGTCGTATTTGTAAATCCGCGCGTCGACGCCGAACTTCAAGGTATGCCGACCGCGCAAATACGTAACCGTGTCGGTGAACTGCCTGAGCGTGTCGGTGGCGCCGTTGGGAATCCACTGCGGGTGGCCGGTATAGCCGAAGCCGACGATGGAAATTCCGGGAGGCGCATAGGCGGCCGGCTCGGGGCTCAGATTCCGCAGCCCGAACGCATCGAGAACGGGCGCATCCAAGAGCTGGTCCGCTCCCACAAACGTCTTGGTCCTGTTCGAGCCGAATCGGAAATCGTTGAGCAGGCTCGGGCCGAAAGTGTGAGTGTACTGCAGGCTGATGCTGGGCTCCGTCTCCGAGGACGTTTTGGTTCCCGAGAAGGGCAGCGTCCCGGTGCTGGTGCGGTCGTATTTGAAGAAGGTGATCGTGCCGTTGAGGCGGTCCTTCTCGCTGATGTTGTAGTCGATTCGGGTGGTGACCTGGTTCATTTCCGTGGGATTCGGCACCACGGCCAGGTAGTTGCTGTTGGGCAGCACCGTGCTGTTGGGCGCCGGGTAGTATTCGCGGCCGGCGTTGGCGAACTGCGAGATCCGGTTCTGCGGAATGCGGTTGTCCGGAAAGGGCTGGCCCGTCGACGGGTCAAGCACGGCAGACATGCCGGAGAAATCGCCGTTGAACATCGCGTCGGTCGGAACGTTGGAGAAGCGCGTCTCGCTGCGGCGGATGCGCTGGCCCTCGTAGTTCACAAAGAAGAACAATTTGTCCGATTGGATCGGCCCGCCGACGTTGGCGCCGAACTGATTGAAGCGCAGCGGCGGCTGGCTGCCGGTGAGATCAAAGGCATTGCGGGCGTCGAGCTTGTCGTTACGCAGGAACTCGTAAACGGTGCCGTGGAACTGGTTGCCGCCTGACTTCACTGCGGCGTTGATGATCGTCGTGCCCCGGCCGTACTCGGCAGAGAAGGAGTTCTGCATCACCTTGAATTCCTGGATGGCGTCGACGGAAAGATTGAGACCGTAGCCGCCCTCGCGCTGAATGCGGGTTTCGACTCCTTCGATCAGGAAGCTGTTCTGCGTGACGCGCCCTCCCTGGCCGACGAAGTTCGGACCGCCGCTTTCCGTCTGGCCCGTCAGAATAATGGATTGCGACAGCGCGGCTAACTGCAGAAAGTTCCGGCCGTTCAGCGGCAGGTTGACGACTTTCTGGTTCTCGATCACCTGGCCCACGTCGGAGGTGTCGGTGGACAGCACGGGCGCTGAGGAGGTGACTTCGATGGTCTCGGTGACGTCGCCAACCTGCATGGCGAGGTCGTAGCGCGCCGTCTGATTGACCTGCAGCGTGATGCCATTGATGTTGACGGGCCGGAATCCCACCGCCTCCGCCCGGATGAGGTAGGTGTCGGGGAACAACGTGGTGAAGGAATAGGCGCCTACTTCGTTGGTCGCCTGTTGGGAGGTCTGCCCTGTCCGTTCGCTCGTCACGCTCACCGTCACGCCGGGCATGACCGCGCCCGTGGTGTCGCGGGCCGATCCGATGATCGCTCCGTAGGTGCCTTGCCCGTTCAGATTCAGCGCGGATACGCCCAGTAACACCGCCAAGCCGCACCAGCGCGCGCCTTTACCAGGGATCGCTCTCATGATGATTTCTCCTGTTCGTTCGCGTCGGCCCCTGGAGCAGCCTCCGAGATGATGTCCAGGCCGACGGTTCGCAAATGTTGGGTCATGGCAGCTTCGGCGAGCTCGGACTGGCCGACGCTGATGGCTTCATAAATGATGCGGTGCTGGCGGATGATCTTTGGGATGTCCGGCGTCGTTCGGGCCGTCAGCTTGCGGCTCATCGTCAGCATGGGTTGCAGAGTCGACGCCAGCTCCTTGAGCACGGGATTGCCGGCGGCGTCGATGATGGCTTCGTGGAACAGCATGTCCTCGTGCCCCAGAACCTCGCGCGTCGGCGAGGCCTCCTGGGCTTTGAGGTGCGACTCGATACGGCGTAACTGGCTGGCGCTTGCCCTCGATGCGGCCAGCCCGGCCGCTTTCGGCTCGAACATGCGGCGAACTTCGAGCAACTCAATCATCGGCACGTTCGACTCGTCGAGCAGAATGCGCGCCGGCCACTCAAACAGATCCGTCAGCGGCGAAGTAACGTAGGTGCCGCTGCCGCGCCGCGTTTCGAGGATTCCCATGATGCTCAGGGCGCGGATCGCCTCCCGCAAAGTGGGCCTGCCGATCCCGAACCGCTTGGCCAGCTCGCGCTCCGACGGCAGCTTCGCGCCCTGATCGAGATGACTCTCCCAGATCAGCTCCCTAAGGCGGGCGATGGCCCGCTCCAGGGCTCCTACGCGCGGTTCAGAGGCATCCTCGGGCGCGTCCTGGTCGGGGGTCTCTGGCGCGAGCTTGCCGGGACTGATCACCCGGTCGGTAAGACCACTTATCAGCATCGGCATGAGTGTATCTTCGGCGCATTCCGCCTGTCAAGGCGTTTGAACCCAAACTTTACAAGCCACTTCCACGGGGTTGCCAATCTTGACGGATAGCCGTCAGCCGTGCGAGACTCTTAACTGGTCTTACCACTTTTCGTTCCAGTAGGGCGTGATTCCGGCACCAGCCGCGTCCGGCTCAAGCCATTTTCGGGGGATGGGGATGTTGCAGTTCCAGGCAGAGCGTTGGTTGACCCTATTGGCCCTTGGCTGGTGCGGGGCGCTGTCGGTTTCAGCTCAGAGCCCGCCTACAGCCGCCGCCGCGGTGCTCGAAACCCTGACCGCGTCGTGCGCCGCGTGTCACAACGGCGAGACTGCCCAAGGAGGTCTGCGCCTGCACTCTTTGGCGGCGCTGGCCGAGGGCGGTTCGTCGGGGCCTGCCATTCACCCCGGCGATCCCACCCGCAGCCCGCTGGTTCAGCGCATCTCCTCGCCGGAGGCGGCGCTGCGGATGCCGCCGATCGGGCCGACCTTGCGGCCCGACCAGATCGCGCTGATCGCAAAATGGGTCGACGACGGCGCGCCCGGGTTGCCCGCCCCGCCGGCGATCGCCGCGGTGGCGGTTTCATACGAGCGCGATGTTCAGCCGATCCTGGAGCGCTCCTGCTACGCCTGCCACAGTGGCGCGCAGCCGAAATCGCAGTTACGGCTCGACCGGAAGGCGGGAATGTTGCAAGGCGGGATCGGTGGCCCGGCCATTGTCATCGGCGACAGCGCCGCTAGCCGCCTCGTTCACCGCATCGAAGGCCACGGCGGCGAACAGCGCATGCCTCTGGGCGGTGAGCCGCTGTCGCGAAACGAAGTCGCCGTTCTGCGCAACTGGATCGATTCGGGGGCGGAGTGGGCCGCAGGCGATGAGCCGCAGGAAGCCGGCATCGAGACGCACTGGGCCTATAGGAAGCCCTCGCGCCCGCCTGTTCCCGTCCCCAAAAACGCAGGTCTGGTAGCGAACCCGATCGATGCTTTCGTGCTGGCGCGTCTGGAGGAGAAAGGCCTGAGCTTCTCGCCGGCGGCCTCGCACGAAGCTTTGATCCGCCGCGTCAGCCTCGATCTAACGGGCCTGCCGCCGTCGCCCGAGGACGTGCGCCGCTTCGTTGAGGACCCTCGTGCGGATGCCTACCAACGGCTCGTCGAGAGCCTGCTCGGCTCGCCTCACTATGGCGAGCGTTGGGCGCGGCCCTGGCTCGACTACGCGCGCTACGCCGACACCAACGGTTACGAGAAGGATCGGCGACGCTCCATCTGGAAATATCGCGACTGGGTGATCGGCGCTCTCAACGCCGACATGCCGTTTGATCAGTTCTCGACCGAGCAAATCGCGGGCGACATGCTTCCCGACGCCACCACCGAGCAGAAAACCGCCACGGGCTTCCACCGCAATACGATGCTGACCGAAGAAGGCGGCGTCGATAAGGACGAGGCGCGCTTCGAAGTGCTCGTCGACCGCGTCAACACCACCGCCATGGTTTGGCTGGGATCCACTCTTGCCTGCGCGCAGTGTCATAACCACAAGTACGACCCGTTCATGCAGCGTGATTACTACCGCATGATGGCGTTCTTCAACCACGGCGAAAAGCGGCTGTTCATCGAAGGAAACGATACCCAGCGCTGGCTGGAGCCTGAGCTCGACTTGGCGACACTCGAACAAGCCGCCAAGAGGGATGATCTGAACGCGAAAATGGCGGCGATCGAAGCGATTCTAGGCTCCAACACGCCCGAGCTTGAACGGGAGCAACAGGAATGGGAGCGTTCCCTGATCGGGTCGCGGCAGGACTGGCTGCCACTGGCGGGCGCGTCCGCGAAATCGAGCGGCGGAGCCACCCTTGCAGCGCTGCCGGATGGAAGCTTGCTGGCTTCGGGTCCGAACGCGCAGATCGAGTCCTATGTCGTTGAAGGCGGCCTGGAACCCGGGCGTTTAGCGGCGTTTCGGCTGGAAGCCCTGCCCGACGAGAGTTTGCCTGGCGGCGGCCCAGGACGGGATATCTACGGCAACTTCGTGGTTTCGGAGTTTTTCGGAGAGATCGAACGCAATGGTGTCTGGGAGCAGTTGGAGTTCGGCAAGCTGTTCGACGACAACGGCACTGTGCGCAAGGATCGGGCCAGCGAGCCGCTTTGGTCTGTTGATGCTTCGCGCGAGGAAAAACGGTTCGCCCGCCAACTGGTGCTTGTGCTGCGCGAGCCGATCAGGCTCGATCGCCCTGCCCGCGCGCGCGTCACGCTGAAGATGAACGGCCTTTCGCTGGGCCAGTCGATCGGGCGGTTCCGCCTTTCCGCAACGGGCGCGGCGGACCCCGCCAGAATCGTCAACGTACGCCACCACCTGCGCCCCCTCGCCGAGATGCCCGCGTCTTCGCGAACGGCGGAACAGCGGAAAGAGCTGGCGGATCTTTTCCGCTCGGTCGCGCCGTCGCTCAAGGCAAAGCGGGAGGAGTTCGAATCGTTCAAGAATCAATTGAAGGACCTCGGCATCGTCTCGACTCTGGTGATGGCCGAAGTCAATCCTCACGAACGGCCCTTCGACCACATACGCCTGCGGGGCGGGTTTTCGGCAAAGGGCGAAAAGGTGTACGCGAATACGCCGGTGGTCCTCAATCCTCTGCCCGACAGCGTTCTGCCAAACCGGCTCGGCCTGGCGCGGTGGCTGGTGAGTGAAGACAATCCACTGACGGCGCGCGTCACAGTTAACCGCATCTGGGCGCAGTATTTCGGCAAGGGCATTGTCGAGACCGTCGAGGACTTCGGGTCGCAGGGGGCTGCTCCGACCCACCCGGCGCTGCTGGACTGGCTGGCGGTGGAATTCATGAGCAGCGGCTGGCGCATGAAGGACATGCACCGCCTGATAGTGACGTCGAATGCCTACCGCCAATCCTCGCGCGTGACGCCCGAGCTTCTGAAGGCGGACCCCGACAATACCTTGCTATCGCGCGGGCCGCGCTTCCGCCTCGAAGCCGAGATGATCCGCGACACCGCGCTTGCGGCGAGCGGGCTGCTCAACCCGGCCATCGGAGGCCCCAGCGTGTTTCCCTATCAGCCCGAGGGCGTTCACGATATTCCTTACAACGGGCAGCCGTGGGAAGAGAGCAACGGTGCGGATCGTTACCGCAGGGCCATCTACACGTTCGTGCAGCGCACGGCCATGTATCCCTCGCAGGTCGCCTTCGACATGAACAGCCGCGAGTTTTGCTCGGTGCGGCGCACTCGCACGAATACGCCCCTGCAAGCGCTGAATACGCTGAACGATCCGGCGTTTTTCGAGATGGCCCAGGCGCTCGCCTCGCGCGCATTGCGCGAAGGCGGACGCGACGACGCGGCGCGGATCGACTACGCGTTTCGCCTCGTGACCAGCCGCGCGCCGACGCCGTCCGAGACGGTCGAGATCCAGGCCTGGCTTGAGAAGGAACGAGCCCGCTTCGAACGGCATGCCGAGCAGGCGCGCCGTCTGGCGCCCGACACCGCCAGCGCCGCCGGTGTCGAAGATACCGCCGGCGCCGCCGCCTGGGTGATGCTGGCGAACACCCTGCTCAACCTCGATGAGGTGCTCACCAAGCAATGACGGACGAGAGAACCATGCGGAACCGCCAACAAGCCGAGTTGCGCACGCTCACGCGCCGGCAGCTCTTTCAATCCGCTTCCAGCCTGGGCCTTGGCGCACTGGCGCTGGCCGGCCTGCGGAACCAATCGCTGTTCGCCCAGGGCCTGCACCACCCGGCCAAGGCCAAGCACATCATCTACCTGTTCATGTGCGGCGCACCGAGCCAGGTGGATCTTTTCGATTACAAGCCGAAGCTCAAGGAGCTCAGCGGCCAGCCTTGTCCCGAAGAATTAATCCAGGGCGAGCGGTTCGCGTTCATCAAGGGCGTGCCCAATCTTCTCGGCTCGCCCTACGAGTTTCGGCAGCACGGCAAGAGTGGCGCGGAGATGTCGAACCTGCTGCCGCGGACCGCTGAGGTGGCCGACGACATCGCGATCGTGCGTAGCATGCACACCACGCAGTTCAACCACGCGCCGGCGCAGTTGTTCATGAACACCGGCCATCAGACGCCCGGCCGGCCCAGCATGGGGTCTTGGCTTTCCTACGGTCTTGCGACCGAGAGAAAAGACCTGCCGGAATTCGTCGTGCTGTTGTCTGGAGAAAACGCGCCCGACGGCGGCAAGAGCTGCTGGGGCAGCGGTTTCCTGCCGAGTGTTCACCAGGGCGTGGAGTTCCGTCGCTCCGGCCCGCCCGTGCTGTTCCTGTCGAATCCCGACGGTGTGACCGATGAGACCCGCCGCCGCAGCCTCGATCTGCTCGGCGTGCTCAATCGGGAGAGGCTCGCCGTAGTAGGCGCCCCCGAAATCGAAAGCCGCATCGAGAACTACGAGCTGGCCTATCGCATGCAATTGGGGCTGCCCAAGCACGCGGACCTTGGAAGCGAGCCGGCCGAAGTGCGCGAGCTCTATGGCGCCGAGCCGGGCGAGAATAGCTTTGCCAATAACTGCCTGTTGGCCCGCCGCCTGGTGGAACGAGGCGTCCGCACCGTACAGCTTTATCACCGCGGCTGGGACACCCACGGCATCAACCCCCAAACCGACATCGTCAACCGTCTGACCGCGCTATGCCGCGAGGTCGATCGCGCTTCCGCGGCGCTGATCAAGGACCTCAAGCGGACCGGTCTGCTCGACGAGACGATCGTGATCTGGGGCGGTGAGTTTGGCCGCACGCCGATGAACGAAGGCGCGCGTGGCTCGAAGTTTCTGGGCCGCGACCATCATTCCCGCGCGTTCACCATGTGGTTCGCCGGCGGCGGCATCAAGCCGGGCGTCACGATCGGGAAAACCGACGAACTGGGCTATAACATCGTCGAAGACCCCATCGGCGTCCACGACCTGCACGCAACGCTGCTCCATCTGCTGGGAATCGACCACACCAAGCTGACTTACAGCTACCAGGGGCGCGAGTTTCGGCTAACCGACGTGGAAGGCGAGATCGTGACTAAGCTATTGGCTTGAATGAATCGGGCAAGAATTGTCTCCCTCGCGTCAGAGGATTCGCTCCAGGGTGGGCCAGCTAAAATTTAGAACCGCGAATGGGGGATTAACCTAGTCTAGTGTAGTGTCCACGAATTAGGTGGACAAACGTTTGCGGCCTCTTGGGGC
>JBBDWJ010000362.1:0-10779 GCA_040902925.1 Bryobacterales bacterium
AAAACCGCCACAAAAAAACAACCCAGATCGTCACCCACATCTATGTCGCGCACCCTTGACGGCCCCGGTTCATTTGGCGCCGCACGATACACTGTTGTCGGGAAGAAAGGCTTGCCGGTGTGAATATATCGAGGTGGGTTCCAGAAAAAAACCGGCCGCGATATTTACGTCACCGCCCGGCGACTTACCGGCCACGACTTGGCGGCAAACAAAAAGTGCCAAACGAACCCAATTTAAATTTTGGGTTCGAATAGCCTCATCTTATAGAAAGAAAGTTAGATAGCTGCCAATTAGAGGGGGAACAAAAGGCAAAACAACCTCGGGAGTATTCGCAAGCTCTTCGCCATCTGTACTCCAAACGTTCGCTCCGAGGGTAAGTGAATCAGGTGCTGCGGGCCATTGGACAGGCAGGGTTTCCTGTCCTGGACCGGCAGGGTTTCCAGGCAGGATTGCCTGTCCCACTCGGACTGATAAGCGGCTAAAGGCGTTCGAGGCGGGTCTCGGCGTCGCCAAAGCTGTCGGCTTCGATTCCCATGCGGTCGAGAATCGACAAATACAAGCTGCACATCTTGCGGTTGTCGTCCCCGGCGCCGAGATAGTTCAGCGTGCGGCCGGTTTGGATCGTGCCGTCGAGGCCGCCGGCGAGCACCAGCGGCAGCCGCGTGTTGTCGTGCAAGCGCCCGATCCACAGGTTCGACAGATACATCAGGCACGAGTGATCGAGGACGGTGCCTTCTCCCTCGGGCATGCTGTCGAGTTTTTGGGCCAGGTAAGCGAACTGGCTCAGGTGGAAACGAGCGATGCGCTCGTAGCCGTCGGACAAGTTGTCGTGAGACGCGGCATGGTGGCCGTCGCTCACTTCGAGGAACGGGTAGTACATCGCCGAGAGGTCGCGAGCGAGCAGCAGTGACGCGACGCGCGTGCGGTCGGTCTGGAACGCCATCGCGATGATGTCGCACATCAGGCGGGCGTGGTCGCGCAGATCTTCGGGCAGGCCGTTCGCCGGGCGCTCCATGGTGAACAGCGGGCGATTTTTCAGCTTCGCGTCGTCCTCGGCCTTATCTTTGCTCTTGCGCATGCTCTCGACGCGCTTTTCCACTTCGCGCACGCTGGTCAAATATTCATCGAGCTTCGCCCGGTCGTTGGAGCTGATCGTTCCGCTGAGCGTCTCGGCGCGATCCTTCACGCGGTCGAGAACGCTGATGTTGCGGAGGCTGCTGCGATTCTCGAACAGGTTGTCGAACGCCAGCGACGGGTAGACTTCCACGGGCACGGGCGAATCAGGGCTCTGCCACGAGATGTGCGAGCTGTAAGCCAGCGAATAGTTGGTCTCGTGATAGCCGGTCATCGGCTGCTCGCAAGACAGCACCAGGCTGGATTGCGGCGTCTCCTCGCCGGCATGGTTTGCGATCAATTGATCGATCGAGACGCCCGAGCGAATCACGGCGCCTTTTTGAATCTGCGCTCCCGAGAGCAGGTTGCCGGTTTGCGCCGGGTGAATGCCGTTCCCGATGGCGGCTTTGTTGAAAAGCCCGTCGATGACGTTGATCTTGTGCTTGATCGGCTCGAGCACCGAAAGGGTCTTGCTGAGCTGCATCTCAGCCCCGTTCCCTTCGGCGCTCCAGTGGTTTTCGTTGATGCCGTTGCCCATGAACATCACAGCAAAACGCTTCGGGAAGGCCGCCGGCGCGGTGCTGTTGGCCAGCGCCGGTATCGACTCGATCCACGGCAAGGCCATCGTCACGCCGGCGCCGCGAAGGATCGCGCGCCGCGAGATTCCACGCGCGGATCTGGGTTGCGTTGGCTGGGGCATCCTACTCACCTCTGCTAGCTACGGAACGGTTCTCTTCGGCGGGACCGGAATCTCGCCGGTACAAAAACTGGGGGCTCGTTACGATTGTCTCAATCAGCGCCCCGAATTGGTAGTCGCTTTTTTTCAGATTCGCCTGCGCCTGCTCGATCACCGGCTCGTCCGACAGCAGCAGCGTGCGGCTAAGCGCGTAGGCCAGCATTTTGCGGCTGAGATTGTCGAGGTAATCGTCCTGGCGGCGCTCGCGGATATAAGCTTGAACGCCCGCCAGTCCTTCGCCCTTGCCGCCGCCGGGAAATTCCGCGATGGCGGCGATGTCGCGTCCGGCAAGGTCGGTCGAGCGCCGCTCGCCGACCGGCCCATAGCGTTCAAACGCCAGGCCGAAGGAGTCAAACCGCGCGTGGCACGAAGCGCACGCCGGGTTGGCGCGATGTTGAGCCAGCATCTCCGGCAGCGGCAGCTCGGACTTCGCCTCATCGGCCGGCAGCTCGGGAACCACCGGAGGAGGTGGCGGAATCGCCTCGCCCAGCACGCGGCGCACGATCCAGTAGCCGCGCTTTACGGGGCTCGTTCGCAGTCCCGGCGAGCTTTGCGTGAGAAACACCGACATCGGCAGCAGCCCGCCGCGGTTGTAACGGCTGGCGTTGTCGGCGCGAACCCAAACCGTTTCGTCGCCCTTGGTCTGCGGCATGCCGTAATGCCTCGCCAGCACCGGATTGACGAACGTGTAGTCGCCGTAGATCAGATCGAGCACGGAGCGATTGTTCTGAGCCGCGTCTTCGATCACGCGGACCGGCTCCTCGAACATCGCCCGCCGCAGCGCGTCATCGAAGGCGGGGAATCTCTCGCGATCCACCGAGTTGTGCTGCTCGAAGCGGCGGAAGTCGAGCCAGTTGCCGGCGAACTCCGCCGCCATCCCGCGCACGCGCTCGTCTTTCAGCATGCGGCGCGTCTGGGTGGCCAGGACTTCGGGCTTGAGCAGCGAACCGTCGGCGGCGCGCGCCAGCAATTCGTCGTCCGGCATGCTCGACCACAGAAAATAGCTGAGGCGGCTGGCCAGCGCGTAAGGCGACAGCGCCTGCGCGGGCACGGCGGGCTCCGCCTGGCCGGTGGCGGGCCACGCCGCCGCGCTCACCAGCGATACGGCGCCCTGGGAAGCCGCGCGTTGCGACCCTGTTGCGCGCGAGGCCGCGCCAAGCTGCGATACGAATCCGTCAACCAGATCGATGCGGTAGAGGAAGTCGGGCGACATCAACACGCTGACGATCGAATCGCGCATCGCTTCTTCGTGCGACAAGCCGGTTTCGCCGCGCAGCGACTTGTAGTAGGCCAGCAGATCATCGGCTTCCGCCTTGGCGAGCGGCCTGCGATAGGCGCGTGCGGCGAACTTGAGCAGCGCGTTCCAGTGCAGCGGCTCGGCGTCGGCGCGCATCTTCTCGTTGCGGCGCAAGGTGTTGTCGACCTTATGGAAATGATCGAGAATGGCTTCGGCGGCGAGCGGATCGTTCGATGCGTCGGCCCGCGCCTTGGCCAGATACTCGTCGCGCAGCGCAAAAATGACCTTCGTCGAGGTCACCGGCGCATCCTCGGGCCGCAGCGTGCCCGACTCGGCGCCCGTGCCGCGAACTGCGCCGCTGGCATTGTCATAGAACTGTACCCAGGTGCGAGCAGTGTAGTCCGCCGAGTAATCAAACTCGTCCCACAAGCGGTTCAGCCTTTGCTGCCCCTTCTCGTCAAGGATCAACTCCATCAGCGCCGTATCGTCGCGGAAATACCCCATCACGTTGTGATAGCCCGCGCTCAGAAAACGGCCCTTATCGCTTGAATCGTCGGGGAAGAACCGGCCGCGCTCCGGAATATAAAACTCGTCGGGAAAGACGGCGGCAAATCGCCTGAAACTGTCTTCGTAGCGGGCGCGCTCAGCGGCCGGAACCACCAGATCGGCATCGCCGGCGCGAGCCCTGTCGATGAGCGCCGCCCAGCGGGCCGCGCCTTCGCGGTGCAGCCCCGGATATCGCGGAACCTCGGGCACGGCCGGGGGCGGGTCACTATCGTTGCGCAGCGACGCGGGGTCGAAATCGCGCCGGTGCGCCGCGAAATTAGCGAGCTTCCAATTGAGCAGCGGCTGCGACCCGCCGGGCAGGCCTTTCACGACCGGCGCCGCGAATTGCATGCCGGTGTTCTTGCGAATCCTGACCACGAATTCGCGCATCTCCACACAGCGCTCGCGTAGCGCATCCGGCCGCTTCCCGGCGGGCGCCGGCAGCGCGCGCCACATGCCTTGCAGTTTGGCGATCGGCCCAGCCTCTTGTTTCGCCGCCTCCGGCGATTCCCCGAGGAGTTCCCAGACCAGCGGCAGATACTTCGCGCTCACCTTCGCCTCGGCGGCGATGTCGACCAGCGTCGCGCCCGGCTTTCCCAGCGCCACGCGGTGCTTGAAGCGCCACGCTGCCGCAAAGTAATCGGCGACGTCGGTCGGCTGCCGCTTGTAGAATTCGATGATCCGCCCGATCGTATACTTCTCGCGATCGGTTTCCACCAGCATCGGGTGCGGAGCAAAATCAAAACCATCGGGCGTCAGCACCATGTTGTCGCTGACTTCCCGCGCCGCCTGCAAATATTTATTGAGCAGCGACGGCGACATCGTCAGCGACTCGCCCGAATTGTCGAATCCGGCAAGGTTCGCGGGGTCGACGGGAAACTCGCGAGTCGGGCGCATATCCACACCCGTGAGGTCGCGGATGGTGTAGTTGTATTCCGAGTTGCTCAGCCGCCGCGCCAGCACCGGGCCCGGGTCGCCCGCGTTGCGCTGCGCTTCATCCGCGCGCACCGCCTCGATCCAGTCGATCACCCTCTGCCGCGCCTCGTCCGGCGGCTGTGGCGCCCCCTTCGGCGGCATCTCGCCCGCCTTGAGCCGCCCAAGGATCAGCGCCCAATGGGGATGATCTTCGACCACCGTCTGGAATGTCGGGTAGACCGAGATATTGAACTGCGACGCGGGCGTCTCACCGCCATGGCAGACGACGCAATACTGCTCGACAAACGGGCTCACCGTCTCGGTGAACTGCCGCTCCAGCACAGGGTTTGGAGGTTCAGCGGCAGGGATGGCCGGCAAGGCCACGATCCCGAGCGCGATACAAGCTGTGAAAGGGGTGAAACGGGGAAGCATTACTCTCCAAGACCCAGCAGGCAGTTTGCGTTAATTATCGCTAATTATAACGTCACCCCAGCCGCCCGTGTCCGATGGGTCAGTGCGAATAGTGCCGATGGGGACAGTCAGTGCCGATGGGGACAGTCAGTGCCGATGGGGACAGTCACCCAACCGGCAACAGTCGCGTGAAGGGCAAGATCGCGGGTGGGGTGAATGTCCCCCTCCCACGATGGCGTGGGGACTGCCCCTCCCACGATGCATGGAAACTTCCTTTCGCAGATGGGGGGCCTTCAGCACCTACCGCGTGCTCAGCACCCCGGCCACAACACGCTTCGGCACGCTGCCCACAGCAATACGGTCAACGACCGTCATCGTCTCGGTGTCGATCACGGCAGTCTCGTCATCCCCCGCGAGGGCGACGTAGAGAGTTTTGCCGTCGGGCATCATGGCCAGCCAGTCTGGATGGCTGCCGACGTCCACGATCTTCAGCAGTTCCCACTCGCAGCGCCGCCCCGGCTCCACCGGCCGTCCCGGGCGGCAAGGCTGCGGCACGGCGTAGGCATACACGGCGTGGTAATACTTACTCGTCGACCACAACACGCTCTGGTCCGGACTGAAAGCCAGCCCGTGCGCGGGAGATCCTTGCAAGCCTTCCAGCTCCCGCTCGACGCCGGGCGCATCGGGAAACTCGATACGCCGAATCTCTTTGCGCGTCGCGAAATCGACCACCGCAAAGCCGTGAAACTCCGAGAGCTGCACGATGATCTCGCCCGTCGACCCTTCTCCATTCGTCGTCAGAGCCATCGGCCGGATGCCCGCGTCGAGTTTCAGCGTCCAGGAAAGCTCATCGCGCCCCAGATCGATGACGTTGATCGTGCTGGACTGAATGGACCCCGCGAACAGCAGCGAGCCTTCCGGCGAAACGTACACGTTATGGATCGGGCCTTCGACCGGGATGGTCTTTACGTTGGTCAAAGACTCGGCGTCGATGACGTCGACCGCGCCGGGATCTTCCCGAATCCCCACATAGACTTTCGAGCCGTCCTTCGCGACGTCGACGTTGTTGGGGCGCCCGCTCAACGGAATCCGCTTGAAGACTTTGAGGGTCTTGGAGTCCACCACGTCGAGCGTCACGCGCGATTCATTGGTGACGTAGATGCGTTTTCCGTCGGGAGCGATAGCAATGCCGTGCGGCACCTCGACATCTTCGATCAACCCGACGACCTGGTTCGTCGCCGGGTCAATGACGTGAACGTTGTCGCCGGCGGAATTCGTTTGCAGCACGCGAACAACGCCCGACGTTGGCGGAATGGCGAGCGCTCCGAGCTTCTGGCCGCGCACCCACGCCGCCATGGTCTGCCACTCGGGGTCGGCCTGCGTCGCCCAATGCTTGCCGCCGCCGTGAAACGCGTCGCCGCCGCCCGCTTTCGCAAGCGGATGCAGCAGCGCGCGGCTCTCGAGCGGCTTTCCGGGGATTACGAACAGCTTCCAGAATTCAAAGTTCTTGCGCGATTGCTCGTTATTCCAAGTCGTCGCGCCGGGCGAGAGTTCCTCCAGCGGCGGGCTGCGATGCGTGTGGCAAGCTATGCACCGCGCGTGCCCGATGCGCTTCTCGAGAAAGATGGGCTGTACGCGTTCCTTGAAGAACAGGAAGTCCAGCTCAGGCGCGTCCTCCGCGGTAGGGCCCGATTGCTGGGCCAACAGCCCCACGCCCGCCACATTGAGCAATAGGACCAGCTTGAGCAATAGGACCAGCCCGATGCGATGAAGAATGGAAGACACGGCAGCGCTCCTTCGCAAGCTATTGTATACCCCACGCAGGCCGGGGCAAGCGGCAACGGCTTCGCGCATCGGCGATCAACGCCGGAGATGCCGGCGGGCGGCGGCATGGGATTCAAGCGACAGCGAGCGGTGGAAACTCAGTACGCGGCGCGAGATGATACAAGCCGCTGCGAATAAGGAAGACCGTGGCGAGGCGGCATCAGCCCGTGACCGGTTCTCGATTCGTACGGCCGACGATTTGCGGGATCAGCTCGCCATGGACGTCGGTGAGCCTCATGTTGCGGCCGTTGAAGTAGTACGTCAGTTTCTTATGGTCGATCCCGAGCAGATGGAGCAGACTGGCATGGACGTCGTGGTTCCAGATGATCTGCTCGGCGGCTTTGTAGCCGACTTCGTCGCTCGCGCCGATGTGCTGGCCGCCTTCGATGCCGCCGCCGCACATCCAGATCGTCTGCGCGCCGGGGTTATGATCGCGGCCGAGCGCGCGCTGCGAGATCGGCATGCGCCCAAACTCCGACTGGAACAGCACCGCGGTTTCGCTCAACAGGCCGCGCCGCTTCAGGTCGGTAATCAGCCCCGTGATCGGCTTGTCGACTTCGGGTGCGTGCATGCCGTGGTTTTCGACGATGCTGCTGTGGGCATCCCAGGTGTCCACGTTCTGATTCACGATGGCTCCGCTGTAGAGTTGCACGAACCGGACGCCGCGTTCGACCAGCCGGCGGGCCAGCAGGCATTGCCGGCCGAACGGCTCGGTAACCTTTTCGTTCAAGCCGTAGAGCTGCTTGGTTTCTTCGCTTTCCTGGCTGAGGTCGACCGCTTCCGGCGCGCAGCCTTGCATGCGATAGGCAAGCTCGTAAGAAGCAATCCGCGCCGAGAGATCCGAAACCGCGGGGTGTTCTTCAGCGTGATTCTGGTTGATGCGCGCGAGCATGTCGAGCTTGCGGCGCTCCTCCTCGACCGACGAGTATTCGGCGGGCGGCTTCAGATCGAGGATCGGGTCGCCAACCGACCGGAACACCGTGCCCTGATACGACGCCGGCAGGAATCCAGCGTGCCAGTTGGTGGGACCGCTGAACGGCCCGCCGCGATGGTCGTAGAGCACGACGTAGGCCGGCAGGTTGCCGTTCTCCGTACCAAGCCCGTAGGTCACCCACGCTCCCACGCTGGGAAATCCCATCAGGATCATCCCGGTATTCCACTCGTAATGGGAGAGCACGTGGTCGTTCGACTTGCCCGTGGCCGAGTGAATGAACGCCAGATCGTCCACGATGGTCGACATGTGGGGAAACAGTTCAGAGACCCAGGTGCCCGATTGCCCATACTGCTTGAACTGGAACGGACTCTTCATCAGCGGGCCGGGATAACCTTGCCGGACGATCACCTGGCCGTCCCCTTCGATCCCCGCGATGCCGCCAGCCAGCGCGACGCCATGGTATTTTTCGAGATCCGGCTTGTAGTCGAAAGTATCGACATGGCTCACGCCGCCGCTCATGAACAGATGGATTACGGATTTGGCGCGCGGCTTGAAATGCGGAGGTTTTGGCAGGTAGGGAGAGTGGGTGATTCCTTCCGACCCCAAGCAGCCTGTCGGATCATTCGCGGGTCCGGCCGCCAGCAAACCGTCGCGGGCCAGCAGGTCGATCAAAGCCAATCCGCCGATGCCCATGCCGGCTTTGAACCAGAAATCACGCCGGCTGATGTAGCGTTGTTTCTTCCCGGCATCGTTATCACAGAGCGGAGTCATGATCGCCACCACCGTCCCTAGCCCGCATATTTCACAAGGATTCGGCTGCGAGGCGTGATAAGCCCGCGTCTACTTCCGTTGCGCTCGCCTACCGTGCTCACCGTACTGTTCAAGTACGCCTCCGCGCGCTAGGCTTCGCGCGCCTCGTATCCACGGCCTTCTGACGCCTCTCGCTCCGACTCCTTCTGAAATATGCAGGCTAGTTGATAAACAAGAACTCATTGGCATTCAGCAACACATGCGACAGATTCGTCAACGCTGCCTGATCCGCGTCGCGTTCCGGACTGGCTGCAGAATCCGAACTCGAAGCTGCTTCCGCCTGTAGCGCGCGCTCCGTGCTCAGAAACTCGAGACCGGCGGCCAGTTCTCGTTCCTTAGGCTCACGGCTCAAGGTGATGCGGTAGAGCCTTTTCACGCGAGCCGCCGGGTCCGCCGGCGCTTCGCGCATCACGCGGTCCGCCAGATGCCTTGCCTGCAACAGCACGAATTCGCTGTTGAGCAAGGTCAGCGCCTGCGTCGGCACCGTGCTGATGTTACGCTTCTCCGTTGTCACGTTCGGATCGGGCTGATCGTGGACATCAAATAGCGGAAACTTCATGCCGCGCTTCCAGTAGGAGTAAATGCTGCGCCGCCAGGTTTCCGGCCCCTCCTTGGTGAGGATCCACTTGCCCGCCTGGTAGCCGTCGCGAACGCTCTCGGGCAGGGCGGGATAGAAGGACTCACCGCCGGCCTTGAGATTGATCTTGCCGCTCGCTGACAGAATCACGTCACGGACGGTTTCTCCCTCCAGACGCCGTACCGGGTAACGCCACAGGAAGGTATTTACCGGATCCTTTTCGACGTTCTGAGCGTCGTAGAAAGTAGAGGCCATCTTGTAGGTCTCGGAGTTCATCATCAGCCGCTGCATCTGCTTGATGCTCCAACCTTGGCGAATGAATTCCGTCGCCAGCCAGTCGAGCAATTCCGGGTGAGTCGGCGGCAAGCCCATCTTCCCGAAATTACCTGGCGTGGGCACGATGCCCTTGCCGAAGTGCCAATACCAAAGCCGATTCACGATGACGCGCGACGTCAACGGGTTTTCGGGCGAGGCGATCCACTCCGCTAGTGCGCGGCGCCTGCCGCTGGTCACGTAATCTGCGCGGTCCGGCCGGCGCGTGACGCGCTCGTCGCCCGTTGCTAATACCGTTAAGAAACCGGGCTCGACGACCGGCGCTTTGAGGTCTTCCTCGACCACCAGGCCGTTGGCGCCGAAATGAACTTCGGGGACCTCGAATCTCCGGCCCGGCTCCGGTACATAGCAGCAGTTGTTTACCACGCCGAAGTCGGGGTTGTAGGAGCCGGGCCGATAGATATCGCCAGGGCCGTTCGGCGCCAGGCGGTAGTCGCCATCGCGAACTCCCTCCACCGCCGGCGGCGTCTTCGGCATCTTACTTTCGAGTTCGGCAATCTTATCGAGCAGCGCCTTCTTCTTTTCCGCGTCCTCCGGGTTGAGCTTGAGCCCTCCGCCTTGGGGCGACCCGAGCGGCACTACCGGCTTGCCGCTGGCCGCGGCGTTTCGTTTCGAAAACTCGAGCGCGCCGCCAGGCAATGCGGACTGCCGGTAATCGACGTCGTTCGTCGCGGCGAACACGATCGCCGCGAGATCATCCGCCTCGCCGGCGTCGGGGTCTACGTCGAAGCTTTGTTCGAACTGCGCGGCCAGCAGTTTCTGGCCTTGCGTCCTCTGTTCCAGGGGCGTTCTGACCGCCGCTTGGACGTCCTCGGGCAGCCGCTTCAGTCTTGCCTCGAATTGCCGTGCCTTGTACGGAGCTTCGATCTCGGCGATGGCGCCCTTGAGCGGCGCGATGGCCCGCAGGATTTCCATTTTCTTCCGCGCCCACTCCTCTGCTTCCTTTTTCGGCGCCAGCAGGTGATCGTATTTCACATAGCCGTAGAACATCGCCATCGTGCGGTAGTAGTCCATCCTCGTGATGGGATCGAACTTGTGGTCGTGGCAGCGGGCGCAATGAACCGACAGTCCCATGAAACCCTGGAACGTTGTGCGGACCAGATCCTCCAGATAGTCGTAACGATAGTAGGGATTGGCCTTCTCGCGGAATCGCACGCTAGGACCGACGCGGTAAAACGCGGTCGCAACCAGACTGTCGTTGGTTGGCTGGTCGAGCTCGTCGCCGGCGATCTGCTCGATGAGGAACTGGTTGTAAGGCTTGTCTTCGTTCAGCGCCTTGATCACATAGTCCCGGTAGCGCCAGGCGGTATCGAGCGTGCGATCGTGCTCGAAACCGGAGCTCT
>JBBDWJ010000363.1:0-10767 GCA_040902925.1 Bryobacterales bacterium
GGTTCATCGGGACACTCCCCCTCCATTCTAATTCACGCTTCCTGGATGATCGCGGCGCCCGGATCCTGCGCCTGCTAGCGCGCAAAGGAATGGGCGCGGCCGCGAGGGACAAGTCCGCATATTTCACAAGGGGTCGGAGCGAGAGGCGTCAGAAGCCCCAAATCAGAAGCGCGCCTAGATACAAGGCGCCTGAAGCCCAACGTTCGGAGGCGTACTTGAACAGTACGGTGAGCACGGTAGGCGAGCGCAACGAAGTAGACGCGGGCTTATCACCTCCCGCCCAGCCAGCCGAGGATGTCATCCGTCAGAAAATCGATCGCCGTCTGCGCGCTAGTGCGCCAGCCCTGAGCTAGGGCGAAAGGCCGATCACCTCTTCGCTGATCTCTCCCATGGCGCTCACGAGCTTCGACCGGTCGCCGCTGCACGCGAAATCAAACACGCGCTGGCTGGGGACCGGACTCAGCGTCTGACCAACTGCGCAGTCGGCATCATCCAGCTCCGAGATGACGGCGGAGGCCAACGATTCGCACTGGCTGACGCTGCCGCTGGCGACCGAACCCAGGACCACAACCCCCGCGCCCGTTGGCGACGGAGTCAGGCTGCCCGTACCCTGAAAGTTGACCTGCGCCAGGACCTCGCCGCCCTGGACCGCGCACGAAAACGAGCCGATCATCATCTCCTGACATACGTCGCAAGCCCCGCCGCTCGACGAGGAGCCGTTGTCACGGTCTCTCGAGTTTGCATTCAACAACCACACTGCCCCTAGAATCAAAGCCACTACCATGGCTCTCGAAAACGCTTTCCCGTTTCGTTCCATTCCCAATCTCCTTGTGCGGTGACGAAAAGTGGCTACCCGCCGCCCGGACTAGCCGAACGGAGGGTCTCCGTAGTTGTCACATCGGCGGCAAAGCGGAGGGTATGCAGCCGGCAGGCCGAAAAATACGGCCTCAAGCCGGGCCGGGGATGCGGGAGCGAAGGTAAGAGCTTCCCAGCGAAGGAGCACCTTCAGCTGCGGATCATTGGCGACAGATCCGGGTCCAGGGGTACGGTGCGGACAGCGGTAGCCTGGTCGCGCTATCCTGACCAAGGACTCCAATTTATGAAAGCCCTGGTCCTCGAAGAGTATAAAAAATTTGCCTTCACCGAAGTGCCCGAACCCGAGATCGGCCCGCTCGACGTTCTCGTGCGCGTCCAATCCTGCGGCATCTGCGGCAGCGACGTGCACGGCTTCGACGGCAGCTCGGGGCGGCGCATCCCGCCGGTGATCATGGGGCATGAAGCGTCGGGCGTCGTCGCCAAAGTGGGCGGCGAGGTGCAGCGCTATCGCGAGGGCGACCGCGTCACCTTTGATTCGATGATCTCCTGCGGCCGCTGCGTGTTTTGCCGGCAGGGCCGCCCGAACCTTTGCGACAACCGCCGCGTGCTGGGCGTATCGTGCGAGGAATACCGCCGCCACGGCGCATTCGCCGAGTTCGTCGCGGTGCCCGAGCATATCGTCGTCAAGATTCCCGACAGCCTGGCGTTCAACGAAGCCGCGATGGTCGAGCCGGTGTCGGTCGCCGTCCACGCCGTGAACATCACGCCGGTGCGCTTAGGCGAAACCGCCGTGGTCGTCGGCGCGGGGATGATCGGCCTGCTGACGCTGCAAGCGCTGCGCAACGCCGGCTGCGGGCGGATCGTATCCGTCGATCTCGAAGACGACCGCTTGGCGATCGCGAAACAGCTTGGGGCCGACGACGTGCTGAATTCGCGCTCCGAAAACGTACCCGCGCGCATTCGCGAGATGACCGATGGCCTCGGCGCCGATGTCGTCATGGAAGCCGTCGGCGCCGATGCCACCGTGCGGATGTCGATTGAAAGCGTCCGCAAGGGCGGCGTAGTGACGCTGATTGGCAACATCGCCGCCTCGGTGAGCTTCCCGCTGCAGTCGGTCGTCACGCGCGAGATCAGCGTGCTCGGTTCCTGCGCTTCGTCGAACGACTACCCGGCGTGCCTGGCGCTGATGGGGCGCGGTGCGATTCGCGTCGGGCCGATGATCAGCGCGGCGGTGCCGCTCGAACGCGGCCCCGAAATGTTCGACCGCCTCTATCAGCGCGAGCCGAATCTCACCAAAGTGATCTTGAACCCTTAGGCGAACTCGCCATCGCCTCGAATAGCGGAGCCGTGAGCCCGCGCGTTCCTGTGTCTCATGCCGCAAAGCGACCACAGCGTTCATCTCGATTCCCTGGAAGAAGGGCGTCTGCTGCGGGAATTTTTTCGTGACTCCGGTTATCAGGCGCGGCAACTCACCGCTTGGTTGGGGCGGGTTGGACCTCCAACTCAGCACCGCCGCGACCTGCCGATTCTGTTGCATCAGACCCGCGAGCCGAACCGCCTCAACACGCTTGTGCGCTGGTTTGTGATCGGCCAGACTGTCGACGCGGCCGCCGCGCGGGCCGTAATTCCCGAAGCGATGCTGCGGCTGTTCCTGAAGTCCGGCATGGTCGTTGCGGACAACGATTCGTTCGCGCCTGCCGTGATCGTGCTGCCGCTCGATGATTTGCTGACGGTGTGCGACAGAGCGCCGCGGAATGATCCGCGGCCCGACGTTGTGGTGGGCATGACTCCATCGGCGCGGGTGCTGACGCAATTCACGATCCCGCGGAAAGTCGGCGCCGCTCTCGACCTTTGTTGCGGCAGCGGAATCCACGCGCTGCAACTGGTCAGCCAATGCGATAGCGTGGCGGCATCCGATCTCAATCCGCGGGCGCTGCAGTATGCCCGCTTCAACGCCCAGCTCAATGGCGTGGAGAACATCGAGCTTGCCGAGGGTGACACCTTCGCACCGTTCGAAGGCCGCTGTTTCGATTTGATTGTCTCCAACCCGCCGTTTTTTCTTTTGCCATCCGGCGACTTCCTCTATAACAGCAACCCGCTGGAGCTGGACGGTTTTGCCGAAAATCTGGTCCGCCAGACGCCGCGTTTTCTCAACGAGGGCGGCTTCTTCCAGATGATCTTTGAGTGGGTCGAGGTCGAAGGGCAGAGTTGGCAACAACGGCTCGCCGATTGGGTGTCGGAAAGCGGCTGCGATGTCTGGCTCATCAAGCATTACTCGCAGCGCCCTATCGACTATTGCCACGCGAGAATGCGCACGCTCGATCAGGTTTCCGTCGAGCACGACGTCGAAATGCTGGCGCGTTGGACCGGGTATTTCAGCCGCCACAAGGTCGCCGCCATGCACGGCGGCATGATCGCGATGCGCAAGCGATCGGGCCAGCGGAACTGGGTCGAGGTAGAGGACGCTCCGTTTCATATCGAGTCGCCGTTCGGCGATCTCGTGGAAGCGGTATTCCAAGCGCACGACCTCGTCACGGGCGCCGGCGATGACACGCTGCTGGCGCTCCATCCGCGGCTGTCGCCCCTGGTGCGGCTGGAGCAAGTCTCGCAGGCTTCTCCCGACGGCTGGTCCGCCACGTCGGTGCGGCTCAAGCTCGAGCAGGGACTGGAACGCGCGACGAAGCTCGACCAATACGCGGCAGCGTTTCTCGCCGAGTGTACCGGCGAGCGCAGTTTGGGCGAGTTGATCGAGCTCTATTTGCCTTCGGAGGGGCCGCAGGCCGAGCAGGTTCGCGCCGGATGCATCGCGGTTATGCGGCAGTTGATGCGGCGGGGTTTTTTGCTGAACGGCCGCGCATGAACGCGCCGGAAGCACGGCCCGCGACATGGCTGTTCGGGCGGCCGCGGAGGGCCTCCGGCGTCGAGCGTGCCGGGCAGGATGCTCGGGGCCGTCCAACGCCGACGGGGTTGACTTATACTGATCGCTATCATGAGACGACTCGTACTGCTTCTCACGCTGCTTCCGCTCATCAGCTTCGCCGCCGACACCGTCGACATTTACTGGATCGATGTCGAAGGCGGCGCTTCGACATTGCTCGTCACGCAAGCGGGTCAGTCGGTGCTGATGGACGCGGGCTACGACGGTTTTGGCGATCGCGACGCCAAGCGCATCGAGCGCGTCGTCAAGGAAGCCGGCCTCGACCACATCGATTACTTTTTGACGTCGCACTTCCACGGAGACCACGCCGGCGGGCTGGCGGCGCTCGCCAAGCGCGTCAAGATCAACCGCTTTCTCGATCATGGCGAGAGCGTTGATAAAGATAGCGGCGGCGGCAAAGAGTTGTGGGAACGCTATCTGGCGGTGACCGGCGATAAACGGCAGGCGGCCAAGCCCGGTGAGCGCCTGGAACTCAAAGGCGTCGAGTTGCTGATTGTGGCTGCGCACAGCCGCTTTCTGCACGAGGCGCTGCCCGGCGGCGGGCCGAACCCGTTGTGCAAGACTTTCGACGTGCGCCCGGAAGACCGCGGCGAAAACGGCAAGAGCGTGGGATACCTGCTACGAAGCGGCGATTTCGAATTCGTCAATCTCGGCGATTTATCGTGGAACTTTCAATACCAGATGGCGTGCCCGGTGAATCTGCTGGGCAAAATCGACCTGTACCAGGTCACCCATCACGGCGGCAACGACGTGCTCTCGCAGCAGATGTGGGCCATGGAGCCGACCGTTGCCGTGATGAACAACGGACCCACAAAAGGCGCCGCGCCCGAGGGAGTCGAAACGGCGCTGGAGTCGCCCGGGCTCGACGACCTTTGGCAATTGCACCGCGCGGTCAAGAACGACGCCGATCACAATACAGACGAGCGGCTCACCGCGAACCTCGGCGAAGCGGATGACTGCGAAGGCCATTGGATACACGCCCGGGTCGACGCCGACGGCTCTTACACGCTCACCAACAGCCGCAACGGATTCTCCAAAACCTATCGCGTCAAGTGAACCTCGCAAATGGCGGTAGAGCGCAGCCTTCTCGGCGCTGGTGAGAATTCTCACATGGAAATCGCACGGGTTCGCCGAGCGTTGCCAACAGGCTTTCCTGCTGCCGCGATTCCTTTCAGCCCGTCGATACCTGCTTTGCAAAACGGTAACGGACTCCTAAGCCTCGATCACGAACTGGATGAATAGGTCAGCCTATCCTGACGTATTCATCAGCCCTTCACTGCTTATTTCACGGCCGCGGCGCGTTGGGCGCGCGGGCGTTGCTTCCTATTCAACAACTTCGCGGGCCGCTCCGGGCCTGCCTCTATTGGCCTGGCGCGTGCTCAGGCTTTGGTGGGGCTTTCCCCGGCTGGTAGCGCCAACAACATACGACCGCGTACGCGGATAACCGCGCTTGGACCGACCTCGGCGGTCCTGGAAAACGAGGCAGCTCGGCGCCCGCCTTTGGCTGTGCTTTATGAGGGTTAACACGGCTCTGAACCCGAGCCGCCGATTCTACGAGCTCGACCTGATACGCTTCGTGGCAGCGTTCGCGGTAATGATGTATCACTACACCTACCGCGGCACGCTTCCCGGCGGATATCTGCCGTTCAAATTCCCGATCCTGGGTCCGGTGTTTCAGTACGGCGACCTGGGGGTTCCGCTTTTCTTCATCATCAGCGGCTTCGTTATTTTGATGAGCGCCCAAAAGAGGGAATGGCTCGGGTTTGCGATCTCGCGAATCGTGAGATTGTACCCGGCGTATTGGTTTTCCGTCACCTTGACGGCAATTGTCATTCTGATGGCTCAAAACAACCGCTTCTCGGTGGGCCCGGTGCAATACCTGGCCAACCTGACGATGATCCAACAGCTATTCAATATCCAGGACGTTGATGGCGTTTACTGGAGCCTGTATGTGGAGCTGATCTTCTATTTCTGGGTTTTCCTGATAAGCATCACGCGCCAAATCACGAAGGCCGACAAGATTCTGGGAGTCTGGCTTGCCGCCTCTGTCGCCATCAACGTATTCGGCGGCCTGACTTTTACCGATCTGGATTTCTGGATCCTGCCCCGCTGGAGCTGCTACTTCATCGCCGGCGGCGCATTTTTCCTGATTCATCAACGCGGCCCGAGCGTCTACCTTGCCACGTTGGCATTGGTCTCCTACGTCCAGGCGATCGGGCTCGAGGTGGAGTATCTGGAACGTGGTAATCCATACGTCGTAGGCGGCCTGATCAGTTTGTTCTTTCTGGTCTTCGCGGCCATTTCGTTGGATTGGACGCCGCCGGTCAAGGCGCCCTGGATGATCTCCGCCGGCTTGCTCACCTATCCGCTTTACCTGATTCATCAAAACATCGGCTACCTGCTGCTTGCGGAGCTGCACGGGACGATTCCGCGTTTATGGTCCGTCGCTGTCGTGGTTACGATCATGCTCGCCGGGTCCTATTTGATTGCGACACAAATCGAGCGGCCGCTCGGGTCGCTGCTGAAGAAAGGCGCCAGCCGGCTGCTTGCCATCATTGCCGCCGTGCATCCCAGCCTGAAGATCCAAGCAGCCGAACAGCGCTAAAGAAGCGGCTGCCGCCTGTAGCGAGTTCCCTTCCCCGTTGCTCCATCCGGGAGTGCGCGACTCCACCAAAGGATGTGCTACGCTGCGGCTGCCATGAAGCCCACGGGACGCAGATTTTTCTTGACCTCGCTGCTCACCGGATCGCTGCTTGCGGCGAACCGCTCGCTGAGCGCGCAACAATCCGCAACTGCGTCTTACACCCCGAAACAAAGCGACCGCCCCGAACCCATCGAAGGCGATGAAGCCGGTTTCAAGCCCATCTTCAACGGGAAAACACTCGACGGATGGGAAGGCGACCCCACCTATTGGCGCGTCGAAGGCGGCTCGCTGGTCGGCGAGATCACTCCCGCGACCGTTGTGCGCAGCAACACGTTCATCATCTGGCGCGGCGGACGCCCGCGCGATTTCGAACTGAAGCTCGACTACCGCATCACGCCCGAAGGCAATAGCGGCATCAACTATCGCAGCACGGTCATTCCCGACCCGGTGACGCCTTCCAACCAGTTCGCAATGCGCGGCTATCAATGCGACCTCGACGGCCGCAAGCGCTACCCCGGCAATAACTACGAAGAAAAAGGCCGCCTGTTCATGGCGCTGCGCGGACAGGTCACGCACGTTGTGGGCGGCCGGCCGCCGATCGTGCTTTCAACGTTCGGCGACCCCGACGAACTGGTTCAGCACGTCACCGGCGACTGGAACGCCGTGCACCTGATCATCCGCGGCAACACGCTCACCCACATCATCAACGGCCACCTGATGAGCGTCGTGATCGACGACGACGCACCCAACCGCCCCGCCGATGGACTGCTGGGCGTGCAGGTGCACGTCGGACCGCCGATGAAGGTCGAGTACCGCAATATCCGCTTGAAGAATTGGTAGCGGCAGGCACCCGGCGCTGGACGCGTGATCCGATGGCAGGATTTGGCAGCGTTTGGCAGGGTTTTGCTAAGGCGCCGCTTTGGCAGTCGCTGCCTTCGAGTTGCCGTGAGCAGTTTTGAGCGGTTTTGGGAACGTTTTTCCGCTCTTTGCTCCATTGCACCCACCTGCTTCGAGGGTAGCATGGGCCTCCAAGTTTCTTCCCGCCTGGTCGATAGGCGTCGTTGAATCCAGGCCACTTATTGCTCGGAACTTGGCTGTGACCGGCGGCTTGCTCGTGGCAATCGCGGGCCTGGCTATTTGATAAGCGTAAGGCTACAGTACAACCAGTTAACATACGGAACTTCGTCCATAAGGGCTTGAGAAAGCTCTATCTGGAGGATAGCTCCAAGACCCTGCCAGCCGAGGCCGCGGAAAAGCTCCGAGCCATGCTGACCTTCCTGCAAGACATGCAGGACCCGGAAACTCTCCGTGCTCTGCCCCTATGGAAAGCCCACCAACTCACCGGGAGCCGCAAGGGATTCTGGAGCCTGCATGTCACCCGCAACTGGCGGTTGACCTTCCAGATCAAGAACGGCGAGATATTGGACGTTGACTATGAAGACTATCACTGAGGAGAGGGCCATGAGGATGCTCAACCCTGTTCATCCGGGCCTCTTTCTGCGAACCGAAATTATCGAGGCCCACGATCTTTCCGTCACGGAGGCGGCGAAAATTCTGCGCGTGTCCCGCCCGGCGCTATCCAGCCTGTTGAACGCCAGGGCCGGACTTTCCGGCGACATGGCCCTACGTTTCGAAAAAGCGTTCGGCGTGGACATGGAAACCCTCATGCGAATGCAGAATTCCTACGACATCGCCCAGACGCGAAGGCGCGCCAAGAAAATTCAACTCAAGCGCTACGAACCGCGCCCCGCGGCGTAAAAAGGAAGACATCGTTGCGAACCTCGAATCGGTTCAACGGCAGATCGAGAATCTTCCGGAAGCGACTTCTGAGAGTATTTGCGGGAACTGATTTTGAATCGGAGTTGGGGAACAGTCGATTGCACCCCGCTAACAGCCGAAGTCTCGTTTGGTGCCCTGCGCTACACTGTCGCTGAAGAGCCGGAAAGGGGCGAGTGGGTCGGCGACCAACGGGGAGCCCCGGCGGCACATCCATAGGAAGCCGTGTACGGGTCAGGACGCAGCAGAATAAAAAGTGCCAAACGAACGGTGATTATGCACTTGACACAGTAGATATGAAGTTATGAAGTGTATCCTGGATTACAGTGACGGTCAGGGCTATCGTGACGTAGCAAAATTCCGCTAGGTTCGAATTATGCCGAACGGATGCGGCGACGCTTCTGGAACGCAGATTGGCTCCAGGGTCGGGAAAACATCGTGAAGCCGATAGCGTTGCCTTCGTGGGTTCGATGTAGGCCGCTCGTATTGCAGCAAGGCATAGCCGCAAAAATCAGCTAGCTGAATGAAATACGACTGCTTAGAGCGGCGGAATGAAGGGTCCTCGACGACTGATTCGATGGGCATGTTTTGGTATTCACTCCCGTTCGGCCACCGACCGTACGCGCTTCGAATCGGATTGTAAACACCCATTTTTCGGACAAGTTTCGTATAGGCTTTTTCTTCGCCCTCATCGAAGAAAAGCACACCATGGCTTTCCCACTCACGCATTGCACGGTTGATGCGATTGATTAAGCGCTCAAGGGTTCGGAGCTTTTGATCACGCGACCCAAACGCGCAAAAAAGCCGTACACCGGGAAGCCTAGTCGCAAGCGCGACCGTTTCTCGAAAGATTTCACATCGACGCCACTTGGTAACGACTCTATCCGCAATTCGCCCTCGGCCAGCAACGAAATCGACGGCATGGAATTCCCGATTGATGTAGATTCCGTCCGATTGCCGTAGGCGTCTTCTCAACTCCTTTATTTGCAGCAAGACCGGGCGAAACCCCTGGATCGGAATGGCCAGCGCCACAAATCCGTAGACTTGATCGTCCCCAGAATCATCGATATACAGCAAGTGCATCTTTTTCTTGCCTTTACGGGTTGTCCAGCAGTATAATGATAGTGCAGGACTGAAAGTGCCGAATCAGGCACCGTTAGGCCCAGCTTAAAAGATCGCAGGAGAGAGGCCCCCGTGCGGGGGCCTCTCCACGTTTTGGAATCAGCAGAAGAGGTAGTGCTTGGCGAGCGCCCTTCCGTTGATCGATAATGGTGGAGGGCGGGCCCCCCCCCCGCGCTGGTACGAGCAGCGCGGCCTTCGATTATAAGTCGAGCCCGTTACCAATTCCGGCAGCCCTCCGATAGGGGAGTTGCCCACCACGGCCCGATCCGCCGACTTTCTCAGGGAAGACGGATCGGGCCTTCCTATTTCGGCCCCCACTGCCGGTGGGCGTGAGCGGCAGGGGCTATAACTCTTGTCATTGCTGGACTCCCATTGCCATATCTTATCACGAGCTTTGTCGGTAGCAACCGAAAAACCCAGATTTTATCAAAACATTTAACTTGCCCGGCTACTGGCGGTAGTGGTATGATTTATCATCATAGGAGGTCTACCCATGGCTGAGGCTAGCCCGCAACCAGAAAAACGAATGCGCCATAGGAGCCCCAACTATCCCGGCTTTGGGCTCCGGCATGCCGTCGCCAAGGCGGAAGCGATCTACAAGGCCGATGGGCTAGCGCCGTCTTCCAAGGCAGCGGCACTAAAGCACCTCGGCTACGAAAAGATGCATGGTGAAGCCGGACGCGCCCTTTCGGCCCTCAAGAGCTTTGGGCTTATCGAGGAGACCGGCGGCAGGGTGAAACTAACGAAAATTGGCGTGGACATCGTCGCCCGCAAAGAAGGGGATGAGGCGCGACAGAATGCGCTCCGGTCGGCGGCCATGCGGCCGGAAATTTACAGGTGGATTTTCGACTCCTACCGCGAGTACGACAGGCTGCCATCCGACGATACGATTGGGCCGGAGCTGATAAGCATTAAGCGGTTCAACCCGAAGGCTCTAAAGGGCTTCCTGGCTGACTTTCGAGACACCCTCTCTTTTGCTGGTTTATCAGATGAGGACGTGGTAGAATTGTCAGAGGAAGAGTCGGAAGAAGCAAAAAACATGACCGACACAGCCACCAGCAAGGCGGCGCATCCACCACCGCCGGGCGCTAAACCCCCTTTCAAGGGCGATGCGAACCGCGAGATTTCAGTACCCGTTGGCTTTACCGATGACGGCCAGATCGTCTTCGCCCACGTACGATTCGATGGCCCCCTGAGTAAGGCCGTTCTTGAAAGCCTAAAAAGTACGCTGGAGTCTCTAGGGAAGAACTTGCCGAGTTGAGGGCTCTGGCCCGCCCCAAGTGGTAACATCGTCGGAGTAATGTCCGAGTCCACCAAGATCCTCAAGGCCGACTTCGACGCCGCCCTTCGCAAGCTGCTACAGGCCGACGCCGCGCCGCTCGAAACGATAAAGAAGCGCCCTAAAAAGGCACGTCCGAAGGCTCAGGATCGGAAGGTTCGGAAGCCGAAGGCGGAACCGGATCAGTCGTGA
>JBBDWJ010000364.1:0-432 GCA_040902925.1 Bryobacterales bacterium
CAAGCGTACGCGGTGTTCGAGGATCGCATCCAGGCCCGAAATCCCGGCCGACACCCGCTCATCAATAGGGTCAGCTTCAGCCATCGCGGCGGCCCCGGTAGCTGCTGGCCAGGATTCCCGCCGCGATCAAGACGCCCAGCACGGTCCAGCCCCAGCGCTCAACATAGGTGAGCGCCGCCGCACCGGCCATCATCAACGGCCCTCTAGCCAGACGAACAGGCGAATCTCGAAGTGGACGCCCGCCAGGAAATGGACAAGCCCAGCCATGATCAGAATGATCTGGCCGAAGGTTTGGCCCGATAAGCGGCCTTCGATAGCCAGGGCCAGCAATGCGACAATCGCGAAAAAGAGGCTGCCCCAGTGGAGCATGTGGCGGCGCATTGCAGTGCTGTCGCTGATGCCGGCCGACATGGCGGCGCCCCCCCCCACCCC
>JBBDWJ010000364.1:442-10732 GCA_040902925.1 Bryobacterales bacterium
ATAGGCGACCGGCGCGCCGAGCAAAAGGAAAATCGCTGCCCAGGCCGGACGCACGTCCAATCCGGTGAAACCAAGCAGCAGGAATGCTGCCCAAATCACCGCAACGCCACGGGGCATTTGCCCGCGGTTATCCCGTTGAACGGCTCCCTTGACATATTGCAAGTCTTCTCTGAGTTGGTCCGCGGTCGACATCTGGTGCCTCCTATAAGAATAGAGTACTCTAAATAATAGAGTATGCACATCGAAATGTCAACGGCATGATGAGAATTGATATAAGTGGAATTTTTTCAAGGATTTCGGCTTCACGATGGTCGAGTGAGACCCACGCCGGAGCCTCCCCGGACAGCCGGGCTGTGCCGGCCGCCGATCTTATACGAAACCCGGTCTGGAGGGCAAATCTCGCGGGCCCGGCCGGGCCACGTCAGCAGTCGTAAATCGGCCGGAACAGCCCAGGCTGACTCGGGCCTTGTTGGGGAAAGGCCGAGACGACAACGACAGGCATCCTAAGGAGACAAATAGTCAGCGAAGAGCCTAGGGATTCGCTGTCGAGGCGGCGCCTTTGCGGCGCAGCTCATCCTCAATGACGCGGGCAAACTCCTCGAAGGGTTGCGCCCCGGAGAGGACAATGCCGTTGATAACGAAGGTGGGAGTGCCGCTGATTCCCAGCTTTTGCGCTTCCTGGCTGTCGGCCTGCACGGCATCACGGTATTTTTGGGATTTCAGGCACTCCAGAAAGGGCTCGCTGTCGAGACCCAGCGATTCGGAGACGCCTTGATGCATGCCCTCGACAATCTGATCAGCGTGAAACAACGCGTCCCGATACTCCCAGAATTTGCCCTGATCACCGGCGCAGCGAGCCGCCTCGGCAGCCGCCTGTGCGGCCGGGTGAATGCTGTTGAGCGGCAGATCCTTGAACCGCCAATTGACCTGCTCGGGATAGCGTTCCCGCACTTGCTGGATGATGGGCTGGGCGCGCTTGCAGAAGGGACACTGGAAATCAGAGAACTCGACAATCGTCACGGGAGCCTCGGCGGGGCCGCGCATCGGAGCCTGACTCAGCTCGATCGGCACACGTAACGGCTCGAGGCGCACCTGGACGTCGCTTTTTTCGCGCAGCGCCGCCACGAATTCGTCCTGAATCGCTCCCGCCTTGATGGATTTCAGCGCCTCCGCCACCTGCGGCCGAACCTCAGCCAGCGGCCGCCGGATGCGCTGCTTCTGCTGCTCGTAGAAGGCTTCGACCTCCTGGTCGGTCGGGTCTCCGGCCTTGCCCTGGATTTCCTGTTCGATGAGGGCCTCCAAGGAAACGCCGCGGCGCGCGGCCTCGGCCTCGAGCAACCGCTCGGCGATGGCGTTTTGAAGAGCCCGATTGGTGATTTCGTAGCGCTGTTGCTCGAGTTGCAGCAACTCACCGCGGATTCCCAAATCTTCCTCGGTAATTGCCTTGCCGTCCACGACGGCCAGCGCCGCGGGCTCCGCCGGCGACTCCGCTGAGGCGGCTGGCGACGCCTCCGGGGGCGCCTGAGAACAAGCCGGGAACCAGCCTCCTAACACAACACTTAGACACAGAGCGGCCGGAAGATTTCGCATAGGGTTTCCTAACTCAATTCATTGTAAGTGCAGCGTGTGGCCGAGGAGGGGCCGGCTTGAAGAATAGTGGATAGGGGAGACGGAAGCTGTAGGCCGTAAGCTGGCTGCACTTAACGTCGGGGTGTCACGTCGGGGCGGCCACGCTTTCTGGCCGCTTCGAGCGGCGCGCTGCCCGGACCAAAGCACGCGATTCACATCGCCGCAGCCTCGGCGGCCTTCGGTTTGGCCGGTTCGGCGGTCACAACCTCATAGCAGCTTGGGTCGCGCATGATCTTGTGGACCAGCGCCGTGTGCATGGCGTGCCCCGCCTGCTCCGCGATGACGTGCCCCTGAAGCGGCCGCCCGATGAGGGCGAGATCGCCGATCAAGTCGAGCACTTTGTGGCGGCAGCATTCATCCGGAAAGCGCAGCCCACCAGGGTTGAGAACACTGTTGCCGTTGAAGCAGATGGCATTCTCCAGCGTTGCGCCGCGGATGAGCCCCATGTCGCGCATGCGATCGAGGTCTTGCGAGAAGCCGAAAGTTCTTGCCGGCGCGATCGAACGCGCGTAGTCGTCGGGCGTCAGCTCGAGCTCCAGGCCCTGCCGCCCCGCCAGTGGATGTCCGTAGTCAGTTTCGCAAGTAATGCGAAAGGTCTCGTGGGGCACGATGGAAATGCGCTTGCCTTTGTCCTCGACTTCAACCGGCCGCACGATCCGCAACAGCCGCCGCCGCCTGCGTAGGCGCTTGACGCCAGCGCTCTCTAACAGCCTTACGAAAGGCAAACTACTGCCGTCCAAGATTGGAACTTCGAGATTGTCGATCTCCACGCGCGCGTTGTCGATCCCCATGCTGTAGAGCACGCTCAACAGGTGCTCGGTGGTCTGCAGCAATACACCCTGGCGCATCAGGCTGGTGGCATAGCTGACTCGCGCCACATACTTCCAGTTGGCGGGAATAGCGAAGTCGTCGAGGTCGGTGCGGACGAAGGTAATACCCTGGCCTGCCCGCGCGGGAACAAGGCGCATCGAGACGTCCACGCCGCTATGCAGGCCGACGCCGCTGACCGCAACTGGCTTGAGGATTGTGGTTTCGAACACTGATCTCACGGGTCCGCAGGGGAAACGAACCTCTCTAGCTTGCACCCCGTCGTCCAATTTCAAGTTTATGATTCTAAACCATCTCCGCAACTAATAGTGTGTCTCGGTTGCCACAGATCGTAAAGAAAATGTGTGCATTCTGCAAGGCAGGAGCATTTGCGTTTGCGCGCGCGCTTCGGAGAATCCAGACCCGGTTCACCTTCAGGACGCCGGTTGCCACACCGGTAGCCGACGTCTGCCTGCGACGAGTTTAGTAAGAGACAACGACCACGTTGGCGGGTTCAAGCCGAATTTGGCGCAGGTTGTTTTCGAGCGGAAAAGGCTTGCCGACTTCGAAATCCTCAAGGTGTTTCTGGACGGTGCTGGCAACGAGAAACTCGACCAGAAAGTCGGGCAGCGGCTGGCCATCGAGTTCCACGCTCTCGACTTCGACTTTCCCCTGCCCGTCGCCGGAGACAAAACGGCAGCGCGCTCGCATCTTGCGTTCACCGCGAAAGAGCCTGGCGCCAAAAGTGGCCAGCGGGCTGCTCTTCACGGCGGACAGTCTCTCGAAGTCAACAAGGGCCTCGGCGATGCCGTAATCCTTGATGAGGGTCACTTCAAGGTTGCGAATCCCCTCGGGAATTTCTTTGGCGTAGTCGTACTGGATGTAGGAGTTGAGCTCCGCCTGGCTGAGTTCGACGGACTCGCCTGGCTTCAGAGTTTCAGCGCTAATCCGCTCCAGCTTCTGTGCGGCGGAGCGGCTGGCTTCAGGGCTCTCTCCCCACAGGGTGACGCTCGAAAGCGCCAGGGGAAAAAACAGACATGCTGATACGAATTTGGGCATTGGTGGGCCACGCAGGCTCTCGGACACGGCGGGCGCGGCCATAGTCCATAGCCCTCATCTATTCTACGGGCGGCGCCGTCCCGGCGTTACACCTGCTGTCGCTGGGTCCGAGCCTCCGGCTGCGTCTCGAGGCTCTTGCGGATACGCTGCAAAGCGATGCAGGCGGCCTTTTGCTCGGCGGCTTTTTTGGTGGAGCCCTGGGCCGTGGTTCTCACCAGATCGGCGACTACCAACTCGATCGTAAAGGTCCGCCTATGGGGCGGCCCGGCTTCTTCGACGATGCGATAGGTGGGCGTGGGAAGCTTCGCCCCTTGCAGCAGTTCCTGCAGCGTCGATTTGTAGTTGTCGGCCTCGAAGTTGAGGTCGGCCAGCGCCACGGCCTCCTCGGTGAGGATGACACGGTCCACAAACCGCTCGGCGGCGTCCAGCCCGCCGTCGAGGTAGATGGCGGCGATCAAAGCCTCGAGTGTGTCGACCAGCAGGGCTTTCTTCGCACGGCCGCCGCTGAGCTCCTCACCGCGGCCCAGATAGAGATAGGAACCGATATCGAGTTCGCTCGCCACCTTGACGAGGTTCGCGGAACTGACCAGATAGGCCTTGATCTTCGTCAGTTTGCCTTCGGGGTAGGCCGGAAACCGCTCGATCAGCCGTTCACTGACAACGAAACCGAGCACCGCGTCACCGAGGAACTCGAGGCGCTCGTTGTGCGGCTTTTCATCGGGGGATTCCTGGGCATGAGAGCGGTGGGTCAGCGCATGACGCAGGTGATCCGCAACCACGAATTGGTATTCGATGGCGCTCTGCAGCGAACTCAGATCACCGCTCATCGCACGGGCACGAACCAGAGCCCATTCCTATTCTGGTTGAAGGTGCGGAACGCCACCACGGCGCCCGCACGGGAACCTATTTAGAGTTCTGAATTTCGGCTTTCAGAGTCGCCGCTGCCGGCCTGCCGTCACCCAACTGGAAGTCTCCGCGGGTAATCGCTTGGTCGAGGGCGGCAATGGCCTCGTCCTTCTTGCCTTGCTCCTTGAGCGCCTGCCCAAGGTAGAAGAACGCGGCGGCTGGCTGCTCCGAGCCAATCTCGAGCGACTTGCGAAAGTGCTCTTCAGCGCTATCGTAGGTCTTGCGCTTCATCGCCACCAGGCCCAGCGATTCATACACCGAGGCCATGAAGTCCTTTTTGGCCATCAGCCACTGGTCGTCGGGCATCTCCGGGTTGGGCTTGTCCAGGTTGGGAATCAGCGTCAGGGCGCGCTTGGCGAAGTCCTCGGCTTTGGCCAGCTTCTCGTCCTTGTCGAGATCGAACTCTCGCGTCCGCATCGGAATCGCGTTCGCCAGCGAGATCAAAGCGCCCGTGTTGTCGGGATTTATCGCAAGAACTCGCTCGCCGAAGAGCAGCATGTTCTCGAAGTCGTTTTTCTGCTGGTGGGCCAGCATCAACACGTAGTTGGCGGTTTCCTTGAATTCGGTGTCTTTGAAGTCCGTCAGCAGTTTTTCGGCCGCCTCGATCCGCTGTTCCGGCGTTTGCGCGTTCTGGAGCGCGATCAAAGCGTTGACCTCTTCCTGGGATTTAGGTTGTTGGCCTGATAGCGGCGCGGTCACCAGCAACCCGAGGGCGGCAAAACAGACAAAGAATTTCATCACATTCTCCCGGAGCTTTCCAATCGGAAAAACTCCCCTATTTTAGTCGGTCTCATTCCCGTTGGTCTCAGCGGCCGGACAAAATTCAGGCCCGCGCCAAGCTGGCGCAGTCTTCCGCAACCGCTCGGGACCAAAGGTCTTCGGACGGGCGCGTATTGAACCCTATTGTAACCGTTCAGGGGATCGGTTCCTCGGCGGGCTCGGTATCTTCCTCTTCCGTTTCTTGCTGCTGGCGGGGCGACTGAAATTGCTCCTGCAGGCCCTTCTCGGCAAGCTGGCGCGCCGGGCCGGGGATGCCGCTGACCGCGAGCGCCCGCCGGTAGTGCTCCAGAGCCTGCTCGCGGTTGCCCATGATGTCTTCGATGCGGGCGATGTAGACGTGCGACATCGACTCGATCGCGGCGTCCGGTTCCGACTCCAGCGCCTGTTGGAAATATTCCATAGCCAACTCCGGGTCGGCGTCCGAAACCGCGACGCGAGCCAGCCCATAAAAGGCTTGGGCGCTGCGGCCTTCCGACTTTTCGAGCGCCTCGTCAAACTTGGCACGGCTCTGGTCGAGGCGGTCGGCCCGCAGCAGCCCTTCGGCTTCCTGCAGCAACCGGTCGTCCTCGGAAAGTTTAGGGCGCGCGGCCTGTTGCACCTTCGGGCGGCTGGGCGCCGGAGCAAACTCGACCTTCTGCAAGCGAGCCGTTTCGCGGCGCGGGTCGATGCCCTTGATCAGTGTTGGATAGTACGCCGCCATTGTCTGCGGCTGTTTCTCGAACTCTGGCAGCTTCTCGTAGAAGTAGGGGGTCAGGATGAACCCCTCGCGCAGGTCGCTGTCGATGCGAGCCTGCTTCTCAGCCTCGGGCATTCGCGCCAATGTTACTTCGACCGCTTTGACAAGCGACTTGGTGACCAGTAGCTGGAAGTCGGTTTTGTACATCTCGTCGAGCGCCGGGGCGAACATGGCCGTTCGCGCCAGCACGTCTTTGGCGGCGACTTCCTGGGCGTAGCGAACCGAAAGCGGATCCAGCAGATGCAACAGGTAGGCGTGCCGGATCTCGTCGATTCGCGGCTCGGGGGAATGATGCACAACGACGTAGACGACGCCCTGGTAGCTGCGCGTGTTGATGCTGTTGGGGGCGCCGAGCAGGTCGAACAGGACTCTGAATTTCCGGCTCTGCGGACTATTAATCGGTTCGCGCAAATATCCGCCCGCGCGGAACAGCGCGCGAATCAGCGGTTCCTGGTAGCGTGCGATCTCTTGTTCGAAGGCTGGCTGGTATCGCTGCCACTGGGCTTCGATATCGGCTTGCTGATAAAACTCCGCCAGCAGCCGGCTGAGGCCCCGGATTTGCCGCACATCGGGAGGCAGGTCGGTCGGCAGTTCGGCTTGCAGGGCGAAATCGGGCGGCCCGCTGCAAAGCAAAGCATACGAGACATATTGCGAAAGGTTCTCGCCTGGGTCGGAAAGCTTGTTCTCGGCGTAAAAATTCTTCAGCAGCGTCAGACTCGAGCCGTCAAACTTCGTCAACGCTTCCCGAACGACGTGCCGGACCGGACTATCCGAAGCCGAGCTATAGCCGTCGTCGTAACCCGCGGCGTTGATCGCGGCCATCACCGTGAACAGGCGGATGTCGGCATCGAGCTGGTCCCCCTCGGCCGCCGGCGCCGGGTGTCCGAGCCAGCCACCAAGAACAACAATCGCCAGCAGGAGTCGCTTCGTTTTTTTGAGGGGCATGAGAACCGCTGACTGAAAGCGGCGGTGAGCGATCGTACGCTTAGTGTACTGCAGCAGATTTACGACCGTCCATGACGGAAGGTTTCGCAAAAAACAAGACTTCAAACCCGCCGCGCGACCCTTAGCGCTATCGTATAGTTTCCGCCGTTCGCGCTGGCCGGGCCACAGCCCTGTCGAATCCACGACGAGTCGTCCGCCCCGGCCAGGAATACTGCCTATGAATCTCAACGGTTGGCTGGACCCTGACATTCTCGACCACCTTGTATCTTCCGTCATCGTGATCGTGCTGGCGATCGGGATGCGCGTGGTCCTGATGCGGATGATCAACCGTCACGTCGAGCATCCCGAGGCGCGGCGCCGCTGGATCGTCAGCGTGCGCAACTGGGTTGTCGTTGCGATCATCATCGGACTGGCCACAATCTGGGGAGCGGCGCTGCGGACGTTCGCGGTCTCGGTGGTCGCCCTGGTGGTGGCTTTCGTCGTCGCCACGAAGGAACTCATCCAGTGCATCAACGGTTCGGTCTTGCGAACGGCCGCGAAGGCCTATTCCGTGGGCGACCGCATCCAGATCGAAAAGCACCGCGGCGACGTCATCGACGTGAATTTCTTCTCGACCACGATTCTGGAAGTCGGCCCCGGCCGCCCCTTCCATTTGCGGACGGGCCGCACGATCGTTATCCCCAATAGCAAGCTTCTGTTGGCCAGCGTCGTGAACGAGTCCCACATGAAGGGGCTCGTGCTGCATGTTTTCACCGTACCGTTGACGTTGGAGGACGATTGGCGGCAGGCCGAGCAGATCCTCCTCAATGCGGCGGTGGAGGAGTGCAAGCCGTTTGTCGAACCCGCCCGGGCAACGATGGAACAACTCGAGCGCGAACACGGTCTGGAGGGCATCCCGCTAACGCCGCGAATCACGATGACCATGCCCGAAGCCGGCAAACTGAGCCTGATCGTTCGCTTCCCGGTGCCGGTCGGGCGGCAGGGCCGCCTCGAACAGGCGATTTTACGGCGGTTTCTCGACGAATACCGCGCGCCGCAACCCGGCGAGGCCGCCTAGCCACACTGAGCTACGGCCGGGCAGTGTCCCAAACCTGCGTGCCGGTTCAGCGTCATTCGGTGGATTTCGCAATCGCCGCAGGCGATCCGAGCCCCATCCGCGAGGAAGGGGTGACCAAGCTCCATGCGCCGAACGCCGCGATCGCCTTGATAATGTGGCCGGGTTATACCCTCGTGTGGCCCCACCCTTGCGGATGGGGCTCGGATCGCCTGCGGCGATGGCATTGACCCCAGCGCCACGCCGTCAACCGAAACCAACGCCGCATCTCACCGAAGAGATGGGCACCGTTGGAGCAATGCGCCGCTACGCTTGCTACGCAGCCTTCACCGCCGCCGCCTCAACCTCGCGCATCACGCGTAGCGTGTTGGCCCCAAGAATCTTTTCGATATCGGGGTCGGAAAAACCGCGCTCGCGCAGGCCCTCGATCAAATTCGGAATCTTCGAAATGTCTTCCATGCCTTCCGGCAACTGGTCGTCAACGCCATCGAAGTCCGATCCCAGGCCAACGTGATCCACCCCCGCCACTTTGGCGGCGTGTTCAACATGGTCGATCAGACGGGAGAAAGGCAAGCGGCCCGCCCGCTCGATCATTTCCTGGTTGAGCTTGCGCGTTTCGTCTTGTAGCTGCTTGGGGTCATTGGCGAGCGTTTTCCTGATCTCTTCGCCGCGCTTCTCGATGTCTTTGAGGGCGCTCGCCCGGGCGCGGTGCTCGTCGTCGAGAAACGAGCTGTAGTAGTTGATGTGGATGACTCCGCCCTTTTCCGCCAGCGCCTTCAGCATCTCGTCGGACATGTTGCGCGGATGGCCGGCCAATGCGCGGCATGAGGAATGCGAAGCGATCACGGGCGCCGTGCTCGTCTGCAAGGCGTCCTGAAAAGTTTGATCCGAAACGTGCGAGATGTCGACCATCATGCCCAGCCGGTTCATCTCCTGCACTACCGAACGGCCGAACTCGGTCAGCCCTTTGTTGAGCTTGGAGCCGGAAGACCCCGCCCAGGCAGTATCCGCGCTATGCGTGAGCGTCATGTAGCGCGCTCCGAGACGAAACACAGTCCGCAGCACCTCGAGGCTCGAATCGATCATGTGGCCGCCTTCCACCCCCATCAGGATGGCGATCTTGCCGGCCTGCTTGGCTTCGAGAATCCCCGCGGCCGTGGTGGCAAGGACCAGATCGCCTGGGTGCCGGGCAACCTCCTGCGTCACTTCATCGATGAGCTGTAGCGCCTTCTTGACCGCCTCCAGCGGCGTGCCGCGCGTAGCGCTCGTGTAAATCGAGAAGAAGACTCCGCTGACGCCGCCTTCGCGCATGCGGGGGATGTCTACCTGCCCGTAGTCATGACGCTGGCTGAGATCGAATCCCTCAGCGTCGAGCAGCATCGGCGTGTCGCAGTGCAGATCGAGCACCACCGAGCGCTCGAGCAGCGAGAGAGGCGCACCCGCGGGCTGAGCCTCGCTGGCGGCCGGTTCATCGGATCCGGATGCACATGCCTGATGGCTGAGAGCCGCGGCCGCACAAACAGCCGTCGAAGCGAACTGCCGTCGCGTGAAGGTCATCTAACGATTCTAAATCGCTTCGGACAAGAAGCGTGACGTGGACTTGCGGGAACCGAGGCAGGGAACCCAGGCAGTCTCATTCGGGCAAACCGGTACGTCGGCCCTGAGTGAGATGACGAGGTGAAAACGGACGTGTGAAATCTGCGGCTAGCTGCCCGGCGACATTGCCATGTAAGTGAAAAACGCGCCGAGAGCATAGAGCATGCCGATGGTGAAGAAGACGAAATACATCTGCGAGCGAAGAGCCCTTACGTCGTTGGTGACGCTCTTACCCAGGCTTTCCGTGATGGTGTCGCCAAGAGCCTTCATGGCTTCGCTAAGCGAGGGATCGCCGCCCTGCGACGTAGCCACGCTGCGGTCAGCCACAACCTTCTCGACTTTTTGCCGCAACTCGCCGACTTCGCCGAGGGTGTTGCGAGCCCACTGGGTCCAGCGCTCGCTCTCTTTGTGGATCAGCGATTTGACGTCGTCGCCGGCAGGCGAGGGAGCCTCGACCAGCTGCATGCGGTGTTGCAGATCCTCGAAGCGTGCCCGGAACTCGGCCTGAAAATTGGCCAGGCCTTCGGGAGCAGCGCTGCCGCCGCCGGCTTCCAGCGCCTTAAGGCGCTCCGCGAGCGACTCGAAGGCAGCCGACCCGCCGCCGCTTTTTTGAGCCTTCTCGATACCGTCGAGACGGGCGATGATCTCCGTAACGCGCTTGTCGGGGGCCGTGCTGCCGCCGCTTTTCTCGACACCCTCAAGACGAGCGATGATCCCATCGACGCGGGCGTCGGCTGCAGCGCCTCCCGCGTTTTCGAGGGCGCTGAGACGGACCACG
>JBBDWJ010000365.1:0-59307 GCA_040902925.1 Bryobacterales bacterium
TCACCAGGGGTATAAGCCGGTCACCAGCTTTCCTGCAGTGTACCCGCGATCGCCTTCAGAATGTGCTCCCCACCCTTGCGGGTAGGGCTCGGATCGCCTCCGGCGATGGATTGGCCCCAGCGCCACGCCAAACCGAAACCAGCGCAAGATCACGACAGTATCCGACGGACCCCCTCCGCGAATCCCGCGATAATAAAACCAGCTTCGGACAATGACCTGAATGGCCTATCCCGCACATTGGGAGCAACTCAAGGAGCGGGCTGCGTCGCTGCCTGCCTCGCCCGGGGTGTATCTCTACAAAGACGGCGCCGGCCGCATCATCTACGTCGGCAAGGCCAAGAGCTTGCGCGACCGCGTGCGCAGCTACTTTCTCGAGGAAAAATTCGCCGACGCCAAAACCGGCAGCTTGCTTTCCGAGGCGCGCGATGTCGAGTACATCGCCGTCGCCAACGAGAAAGAAGCGCTGGCGCTGGAAAACAATCTCATCAAGCAGCGCAAGCCGCGCTTCAATATTCTGCTGCGCGACGACAAGACCTATCCCTACATCAAGCTGACAAAGGAGCGCTTCCCGCGTGTTTACGTTACGCGGCGCCTCAAAAAAGACGGCTCGACGTACTTCGGGCCGTATTTTCCGGCCAACCTGGCCCATCGGCTGGTGAACTTCATCCATCGCTATTTCAAGATTCCCTCGTGCCGGGTCGATCTGACGCGTTTTCACCCGCGGCCGTGCCTCGAATATCACATCCACCGCTGCTGGGGTCCTTGCGTGGAAGGCCTGACGACCGACGAGAACTACGAGGGCGCCGTGCAGGACGTGCGTAGGTTTCTGGACGGCCGGCAGAACGAGCTCGTCAAAGATTTGCGGTCGCGAATGCAGGCGGCATCCGACCGCACCGAATTCGAGCAGGCAGCCGCGATGCGCGATTTGATCTCGACCGTCGAAGAGATGCAAGAGCGGCAGAGAATTGCCGCCGCCGAAGGCCGCGATGTCGATATTTATGGCTTTCACGCCGAACCGCCGCTGGTTGCCGCGAACCTGTTTCACGTTCGCAACGGTAGAGTCGTCGACCGCCGCGAGTTTTTTTGGGAGGACCTCCATCAGTTCGAGCCTTCGGAGTTTCTCTCGTCGCTGATCAAGCAGATTTACCTCGACCGCGAATACGTGCCGTCGCTGATCCACGTGCCGGCCGAGTTCGAGGATCAGGCTCTGCTCGAAGAGTTTCTGAGCGAAAAGCGCGGCCGCAAAGTTGAGATCACGATTCCGCAGCGCGGCTCGAAAAAGGCCATGCTCGACCTGGTCGTGCAAAACGCGCGCCACGCCTTCGAGCAACGATTCCGGATTCTTAAGCCGACGTCCAAACAAGTCATGGACGCGCTGACGGACGCCCTGAACCTGCCCGAATCGCCCGAGCGCATCGAGTGCTTCGATATCTCCCACATTCAAGGCAGCGACACGGTAGCTTCGATGGTGGTGTGGGAGAAGGGCAGGATGAAGAAAGCCGACTACCGCAAGTTCATCATCCGCGACGTGGCCGGCGTGGACGACTTCGCGTCGATGCGCGAAGCAGTTACCCGGCGCTATCGCCGCGTGCAGGAGGAGAAGCAGCCGATGCCGGGCCTGGTGCTTGTAGATGGGGGCATCGGGCAGCTCCATTCCGCCGCGGCCGCGCTGGAAGCGTTGGGCATCATCAATCAGCCGCTGGCCGCGATCGCCAAGCGCGAAGAAACAATTTTCGTTTTCGGGCAAGAAGACGAGCCGGTGCAGCTCGACCGCTTCTCCCCCATCCTGCACCTGGTGCAGCTCATTCGCGACGAAGCCCACCGTTTCGCAGTCAGCTTCCACCGCCAGCGCCGCGGAGCGCGGCAATTGACCACGGCGCTGCTCGAAATTCCGGGCATCGGCGAGAAGACAGCCCGCAAGCTGCTCAAGACCTTTGGAAGCATCGAGCAACTGCGACAAACCAACCTGGAAGATCTGGCCGCGGTAGTCAATCGAGCGCAAGCCGAACGGATTCAGGAATTTCTTACCCGACAACAGCAGGTGCCAGGTGTCAGGTGTTAGGTGTTAGGAGTCAGGTGCCGCGTGTCAGGGGTCAGGTGCGAGGTGCAAGGGAAGCGCCGGTATGCGAGGCATTAAGGTTGCGTCATCTCGACGGCCCGAAGCGTAGCGAAGGTACAAACACGACCCCGACACCTGACACCCGGCACCTGAAACCTGCCCCCTGCCTTACTCCCCCGACCCCAGGACTGCCGGCACAAGCATCATCAGTAGGTTTCCCTAGTCCGTCTTCTGCGCAACGGGACCTACCTGTGGCCGTTTGCCCCTCAAAACATGGGCAACGCCGGTCAATTTCGACTCCTTGCGAAGCGGCGATAGTACGCCGCGTAAGGTCTACCTCCTATTTGTGCGTCCCAATCCCGCTGTGAGGCGAAAACCCGATTACCCCGCGAGTACTACCTGTACTAAGTTGAAACCTGATAACCGTGAACCCCACGCTCCAAATCGCCCACGGCGAGGGGCGGCGCATCGACATCTGCTTTACGAGCAGTTCCTCGGATCGGCGAGCCGCGTCGACCCATCTGGATTTTTCTCTTGGCCTGAAAGAGCAGGACGGCCTGCGCTGGTATTGGGAGGACTATCTAGAACACCCCAACCGCACGGCGCGCCAGATGGCTGCTGAGGTCGAAAGACAACTGCAGCAACTCGGCGAGCGGCTCTTCCAACGCGTCTTCAACGGCAGTGACGCGCAACAGATCTGGGCCGATGTTGCGCCCGCGTTGGCCGACACGGTGATCGAGATTGTCGTCTCCGGCGATTCCTCGGCGACGATTCCCTGGGAGCTGTTGAGGGATCCGCTGACCGGCGCGACTCTCTCGACCAAATCGCATTCGTTCGTTCGCCGCCTTGCTTCAAAAGCTGGCAGCCACGTGGCGGATGCGAATGGGCCCGATGCGAACGAGCCCGGCGGGGGGCCGCTCCGCATTTTGTTGGTGAGCTGCCAGCCGCCGGGACCAGCCGATCCCCCCTTTCGCTCGGCCGCCCGGTTGCTCGTCAACAGCCTTGCAAGTCAGCCGCATTCGTCCCTGGTTCTCGAAGTGCTGCGCCCGCCGACCTTCGGCCAGCTCACGAGCATCTTGCTGGAAGCCGAGGCGCTCGGCGAGCCCTATCATGTGCTGCACTTCGACGGGCACGCCGTCGCCGCCGACATTGAGTTGCATGGCATTCCGGCCGAGCTTCCCCAAGGCGCGGGGCAAGTGCCTTGTACGGGAACGCTGCCCGGTCTCCACGGCTACATGGTTTTCGACTATCCCACGCGCGAACAAACCGTTCAGCTCGTCGATGGGCGCTCGATGGGCGAGCTTCTTGCGGAAGCCTGCGTTCCGACCCTGGTGCTGAATGCCTGCCAGCCTTCGCGAACGAAGGACGCGGCGGCGACGGCGGGCGGCAATGTCCGCAAGACCACGGCGCTGGCTTTTGAGTCTCTGGCGCGCGACGTTCAATCGCAGGGCGTCAACGCCGTCGTACAGCTTCCGTATCACCTGGGGCCGGTTGCGTCGGCGCAATGGCTGGAACAGATCTACCTCGCTTTGGCGAAGGGGGATTCGGTTTCCGAGGCCGCAACCGCTGGGCGCCGCCGCCTTCAACAAGACGAGCGGCTTCAGATCAGCTACGGGCCGGTGCGCCGCGAGGATTGGCCAGCCGCGGTGGTCCACGAATACCAACCACTGCCTCTGGTGCGCAGACCTCCCGCCGAGCCGCGGCCGTCCGAGGACGACGAAGAGCCGTCGTCATCCCCCGAGGTCAACGCATCTCCGGCGGGTAAGCCAGGCGACGAGCTGCTCGATCCCGTGCTGCCTCCCCGCCCGGCGACCGGTTTCCTCGGCCGCGACGATACGATTCTGGCGATCGAGCGTGCGCTATCCGCGAAGCCACTGGTGTTGCTGCACGGCGAAGTGGGCGCCGGCAAGACAACCACCGCGGCGGAGTTTGCCCGCTGGTACGCAGCAACGGGAGGCGTCGAAGGGCCTGTCCTTTACACGTCGTTTGAGCACTACCACCCGCTCAGCTCGCTTCTCGATCAACTGGGGACCGTGTTCCGGGCTTCGATGGAAGCGGCCGGAATCCAATGGCGGTCGATGTCGCAGGAAGACCGGCGGCAGGCGGCGCTGCAAGTGCTCGAGCAAATTCCCGTTCTGTGGATCTGGGACTCGGTTGATGGCCTCAGTGAAAGCGGCGCGGCGTCGCCGGAATGGACTCTGGAGGAGCAACAGAAGGTCGCCGAGTTCCTGCGCCAGGCGACGGAAACGCAGGCCAAATTTCTGCTGACCTCTCGCGGGCTGCTCCACGATTGGCTGGGTCCGTTGGCGGTGCGTATCCCGCTCGGCCCGCTGCCGTTGTGGGACGGCCTGCAACTCACGCGGGTGCTGGTCGAGCAGAAGGGTTGTTGGCCGCCTGATATCGACAGTTGGCGGCCGTTGCTCGAATTTGCAGCCGGCAACCCGCTTACGATTCAGGCGCTGGTGACCGAGTCGCTGCGAAAGGGGCTCCGCGCGCCCGCGCAGTTCGAAGAGTTCGTGCGCGAAGTTGCCGCGCAGCCGGGTGTGCTCGCGGCGGGGGACGCCGGCTCCAGCCCGCCCGCGAATCTGGGATCTTCGCTGAGTTATCTTTTGCGCAAGACCTTCGACGAAGACGAGCGCTCGCTGCTGGCTCTGCTTCACCTGTTCCGCGGCTCCGTAAATGTTGAGTTACTGGAAAGCATGAGGGCGCAGCCGGAGGTGTGGAGCCCCAAGGACCTGACGCAGGGCGCGACACGCCGCCAGGTTCGTCCCTTCCCGCAGGCGCCGCCAGCGGCGATTCTCGATCGTGCGGCGTCTTACGGGCTGCTGCGGCGGATTGGCGATGGCGCTTACTCGATTCACTCCGCGCTCGACCGGGCTTCGCTGCAAATTTTTGCCGAACACTTCCCGGCGGCAAAGAAACCTCGGGTCTGGAACCAAATGGCCGACCGCGCGGCCGCCGTCGCCGCAGGCGCTCGCGCGGCCGACGATTCCCATGGCGAAACCGCTGGCCCTCCTCGGGGTCCAGCCGGCGCGGTCGTTGGAGCGCTAACAGGACTGGGCGAACACGGCAGCTTGACACCCTTCGGTCAGCACGCCCCGCCCGAGATGGGGCCCAACCTACGCGCCAGGTATGCGTACGTGCAGGCCCTCAGCCGCTTCGGAGCCGAGCGCTTCCGCCGCGTTCGCGACGGGTCCTTCGAAGCCGTCACCGAATTAGCCGCTCAGGAGCCCAACCTGCGCCACGCTTGCCGGATGGCCGGCGACGAGCAATGGTGGGGACCCGCTGCCGGAATCGCCGAGGGACTCGGCACACTCTATGAAACCGACGGACGGCTCAGCGAGTGGGAAGGCATGGTCGAAGGGCTCTGTGCGTTGTGCACCGATGGTTCGGGGACTACGGCCAAGTCCGGGCGCGAGCGGCTGTGGCGCACCATCACCGAGCAGAACGTGAAAATCGCGCGGCAGCGCGAGCATCTGCCCCGGGCCGAGCACCTGCAACGCCTTTGCGTCGATTGGGACCGCCGCCAGGTTGAGCCGCTATACGACGCTGCCGCGGAAGCACCCGATCCGGCAAATGCCGGGAAGGTCCGCACGCTCGCCGAGTCGCTGTTCCACCTGAGCGGAATCCTTCGCGAGGAGGGCACGCCGGCGATCACGGTGGAGGAAGAAGCCATCGAATTGCGCGAGCGGCTGGGCGAAAAGCAACAGGCTTCGATGTGGGCGTTCGAGCTGGGCGGGATCTACATGGAAACGCCCGCCGTGCGCAATCTGGCCCAAGCCGAGCGATGGTTGAAGCGCAGCCTCGAGCTGATCCGCGACGATGACCGCGCCGCCAAGGCGGAGTGCCTGGCTGCTCTCGGCCGCGCCGCCTGGGAGCGTTTTAATGAGGCCCGCAAGGGAAACTCCCCTGAGGCCGAACTGCGCCGCCATCTCAGCACCGACCGTCAGTACTATCAAACCGCCCTGGAACACGACCTGCCAGCGGACTGGGCCAAGCTCGCCAGCCACAACCAGCAGCTCGGCCACGTTTCCTACTCCTTGGGAGACATCGACCGCGCGCTGCCGCACTACCGCGAGTCGATCCGCTGCGACGAGCTGCACGGCAACACCTTCGGCGCCGCGCACACGCGGTTCAATCTCGCGATCGCGCTGCGCGATGTTGACCGCCTCGCCGAGGCCCGCAAGTTCGCGCGCGCCGCGCAGGAGGAGTTTGAGGATTTGGGTAGCCCCGCCAAAGGCATGCTCGAACGCTGCGAGAAACTGATCGCGAATATCGAAGAGCGGCTGAGGGTGAAGCGGCGCGAGCGGGGCGTGTTGAACGGCGGATAATTGCGGCGGGTACGCGTCACGGAAAGGATTATCGGAAGCCGCCCCGGCGCTCCGCTACTTCTGCAAGGATTTCATCGTGAGTCAGTAGCTTGCCGCCTTTTGCCTCGTACTCTTCGGCTAGCTCGCGTAGCTTTTCTGCCGCCATCACAACGGCAGTAGCGCGGGCGCGGACTTCGTTTTTGAGCTCTGCCTTCAAGCTCTCATCCAGAGATTCATCCATAAGGCTGTGGAGTGCACGGCACAGGTTGTTCACTAGGTGCCGGACGTCGCGCTGCGTATAGTTGAATCTTGCTGATTTAAGATCCTGCCGGATTCCTTCAACCGAGGCGTTGCCCTCGTGCTTGGAGAGAACCTGTAGCAAGGCGTCGAATAGATCCAGATTGCCATCTATTGCACGATCCATTACGTTATTATCCCACCCTGAAACGCGGAGTATCATCTCGTCATCAGAGATGGTCCGTAGTTCGCCGCCATGTGACGCAACTTCTTTAGATCAAGTTTACCGCTGCCAAGAATCGGGATCTCATCGATGCAGCGAACGTTTTCCCGGCGTGGCACCCACAGCTTGGGCAACTCGCTCGCGGCGAGGCGCTTCCACAGTTCGTCAGACGAAAAATCCGCTGAGCTGTAGAAGACAACCAGTTGTTCGCCTTTGCGGTCGTCGGGTATCGCCGTCACCGCGCACGGCGCGCCATTCAAGGCTTCGGTGGCTATCTCTTCCACGCGAATGTGCGGCACCATTTCGCCGCCGATCTTGCTGAACCGCGCCAGGCGGTCGGTGATGCGCACGAAGCCGTCTTCGTCGACCGTTGCGATGTCGCCAGTGATGTACCAGCCATCGCGAACGGCCTCGCTGGTTTTTTCCGGCTGACCGAGGTACCCCATCATGCGGTTGGGGCCTTTGACCAGCAGCATCCCTTCGCGGTTCGCGGGAAGGGCCTCGCTGCTTTCCAAACTCGCATCGAAATCTACGACGGCTTCGGGATCCACCACCTTCACTGCGACTCCGGGCAGCGGATGGCCCACGCTGCCTTCCTTCCGGCCGCTCTGCCGGATTCGCCCATCGACCACGTCGGGACGGCTCACGGAAATCACCGGGGCCATCTCGGTCGCGCCATAACCTTCCATCAACTCGATGCCGTACTTGTCGCGAAACTCGCGCGCCAAAGGCTGGCGCAGTTTTTCCGCGCCCACCAGCGCCAGCCGCAGCGTCGAGAACTGCTCGGCCGTACACTTGCGCACGTAAGCCGCGTAGAAAGTCGGCGTCGCCATCATCAGCGTGGCCCGATGGCGGGCAACTACCTCGCCGATCGTTTTCGCGTCCATCGGATTAGCGTGATAGCAAGCTCCCACGCCCGTAGTCAGCGGTAGCCACAACGTCGCTGTGAATCCGAACGAATGGAAAAACGGCAGCACGCCCATAAAGCGGTCGCCCTTCTCTAAAGAAAAAAGCTGCCGCATCGCCTCCAGGTTCGAGATGACGTTGTGGTGCGAGAGCATGACCCCTTTGGGCTGCCCGGTGCTGCCGCTCGAAAAGATCACCGTCGCCAGAGACCGCGAATCGCCAGCGCCGCGATGGATAGCTGTGAGGGCCGGCGCCGGCAGAAGAAAAGCCGCTGCAGCGCTGGACGCCTTCTCAAACACGGTGATCTCGCGGAGCATGTCCTCCAAGAAAACCATGCCCTGCATTTCCGCAATGCCCGCCTTCTTTACAAACAGACGCGAGGTTAGGATCGTTCGGATGGAACACTGCGCGACCGCCGACTCCATCGCCTCGCGCCCGGCGGTGAAGTTCAGATTGACCGGTATCTTGCCGGCCAGTAGGGTCGAGACGTTGGCCAGCGCGCCGCCGACCGATGCCGGCAACAGCAGCCCGATCATCTTTTCGCCCTGGCACATCGAGCGGATCTTTCGCGCCACGATCAGGCTACAGGTCAGCGCCTGCCCATACGTCAGTTGCTTGCCAGTCGAGTCCGCCATCGCCAACGAACGCCAGTTATGCTTCGCCGCGCGGACGAACTGCAGGTGCAGCAAATCGTCGGGCTGCCGGCGATGGTCCGCCGCCTCCGCGCCAAGCTCCAGCACAGCCTGGCGTACTTCGCGCGCGCTCGTCGAGGAAGGCAAAGGCGATCCAAACAGCACCGTCACCCGGTTCGGCACGCCGCGCAGGCGTTTCCAAAAGGAGCGTCCCCGGGCGAAGCTGAACAGGCTGCCCCACACGCCGTCGAGGTAAACAGGAATGATCGGCACATCGAGCCCGGCAACGATTCTCTCCAGCCCGCGCTTGAACGGCAGCAGGTTGCCGGTGCGGCTGATCTCTCCCTCGGGAAAAATACACACCACGTGTCCCTCGTGAAGTTCTTTACGTGCGCGTTCGAGCGACTCCATCACGTCGGAGCGGCTGCCGGCGGCTACCGGAATGGCGTGCATGCGCCGCAGAATCGTGTTCAAGCCGCGCTTCTCGAAATACGGCCGGAAAACCATGAAACGAATCAGACGTTGAACACAGGCGCCAACCAGAAAGCCATCCACGTAGGAGACATGATTCGCCACCAGCAGCGCCGGGCCGCGCGAGGGGATGTTCTCGCGGCCCACAATCTGAATGCGATAGAGCGTGTGCGTCGCCAGCCAAAGAACGAAGCGGGCAAGATACTCGGGGACAGTCTTGAGAACGTACAGCGTCGAGACCAGCGTCAGCATGCCCAGAATGCCGATGGCCTGCGCGGCGCCCAGGCCGGCCCAATCGTGCAGCACCCAGCAGAGCGCGGCGGCCAACAACATGCCGGCCGTGTTGAGGAAATTATTGGCGGCGAAGATCCGGCCGCGCTCGCGCTCCGGGCTGCGCGCCTGCAAGAACGACTGCAGCGGGACGATGAAAAAGCCGCCCGCAAGTCCCAACAGAATCAAAGCAGCCATTGCCGGCGCAAAGGTTTCGACCTGCGAGATCCACAAGCACGAAACGCCCATGCCGAACGCCCCCAGCGGCGCCAGACCCAGCTCCACCTTGTCACCCGACCAGCGGCCGGCGATCATGCTGCCCACGCCGATGCCTAGAGCGATGCTCGTGACGAGCAGACTCGTGCTCAAATCGCCCGCGCCGATGACGCTCTTGCCGAACAGCAGCACGCTGATCTGCAGCGCCGCGCCCAGGAACCAGAAATAGGAAACGCCGAGGACGCACAACCACAACGGCCTGTCGCCTCGCACGAGCCGCAAACCGTCGGAAACCTCCGCCCAGGGATTCAGTCGGAACGGCTTCCGCGCCCCCGACGGCGGTACCCGCATGATGCGGAAGCTCGTCAGCAGCCCGGCAACGGCGACCGCGACAAGAACCAGCCCCAGCCGCCACGTTGCGCCGCCAGACGCCGCGAAAAGCAGCCCGCCGGCCGACGTCCCCAAAATGATCGCCAGAAACGTGGTCATCGAGAGCATCCCGTTGCCGCGTGAAAGATCGCGCTCGGGCAGCATCTCGGGGATGATGCCGTACTTCGCCGGGCTAAAGAACGCCGACTGCAGGGCCATCAGAAACAGCACCGCGAGCATCGCGGGGAAGCTTTGCCACACGAACGCGGCGAGCGCCAAACTCATCGCTACGATTTCGAGGGCCGAAGTCGCGATGAGCACGCTGCGCTTGCTGCATACATCGGCGAGGTGCCCGGCGTATCCGGAAAAAAGAAAAAACGGCAGCACGAACACCGCCTGCGCCAGCGAGGCATAAGTGCTGCCCTGCTCGATGCTCAGCGCCGCGTTCACCGCGACCAGGGAAACGGCCATCTTGTAGAGGTTGTCGTTGAGCGCGCCCAGAAACTGCGCCCACACGAAAGGTTGAAAACCGCGGATGCGAAACAGGTCTTTATAGTTGCCCATGTTCTTTGGAACTCTCCAGTACTCGTAGCGCCCGGTGGCCGTGTGGCTTTCCGGATTAACTTTAGAGAAAGCAGGCCTGTATCCAAATGGGCATTGCCAGATAACCGGCTTGTTGTCAATAGATTGCGATCCGATAGACCGCTTTCTTTAGATGATTTACGGCGTGACGATATACATGGGATGCTCAGCGCCTGTACGCCTACTGTACGAACGGTTAGACTCTATGTAGCGTCCATGGCATTTCTTTCCAAGCCCGAACGCGCCTTCCTCGATGCCGTCTCCAAGCTGGCTTCGTGCAATCCGTTTCAGCCGCAACGGGTCGACTACGAGCGGGAAGCTTTGGGGGAAGATTTCGAATCGGACGAGGCCGTCTGGAGCATGCGGGTCGCGGATCCCGAAAAACCCAGGCCCAACACCTGGAAGATCCACGAGCGCGTCGAGTCAATGGCCGGCCCGCTACGCGAGCGCGTGTTGCGGGGAGAGGCGGCGCGTGAGCGGGACCTGATCCTTTACGAGGACGCGATCCTTTTCTTCCTCTATCACCGCTACGTCGACCGCTTGTTCGAGAACGCCGATCCCGCGAAGAGCGCCGCCAAAAAGCCCTGGGGATTCTACGGCGACTTTCTGCGCGACTGGAATCATTATTTCGATCTGCGGGACCGCAAGTTGCCGAGCGGCCATGAACCTGGTCACACCTTTGCCTGCTTTTCGCAGATCTCGCGGGCGTTCTTGCAGATTTTCACGTACATCATCGGCAGCTCGCTGTCGGCGGCGCGGTTGCGGGCCGCGGTCTGGCAGTCGGTGTTCACGCACGACATCCAGAGGTACCGCCGGGTGCTCTACGCAAACATGGGCGACTTCGCAACGCTCATCACCGGTCCTTCGGGAACGGGTAAAGAACTGGTGGCGCGGGCCATCGCTCTTTCCCGCTACTTGCCGTTCGACGCCGGGCGGATGATGTTCCCCTCCGACGCGTCCGATTCGTTCCGCGCCATCAACCTGGCGGCCCTCTCGCCGACGCTCATCGAATCGGAGCTGTTTGGCCACCGCCGCGGGGCGTTCACTGGGGCCGTCCAAGACAGAAAAGGTTGGCTCGAAATGTGCCCGCCGTTGAGCTCGGTGTTTCTCGACGAAATCGGCGACCTCGACGCGGCGATCCAGGTGAAGCTGCTGCGAGTCATCGAGACACGCCAGTTCCAGCCGGTTGGCGACAACTCGCCGCGTATTTTTCACGGCAAGCTGATCGCCGCCACCAATCGCGACCTCGGAGCGCTGATGCGAAGCGGCGGTTTTCGCGAGGATTTCTATTACCGGCTGTGCTCCGACCAGATTGTCACGCCGTCGCTATGCGAGCAGCTTCGGGAATCGCCCGAAGTGCTGCGGGAGCTGATTCTGTTCATGACGCGGCGGGTCTGCGGGGCCGAGGCCGAAGCGCTTGCTGCCGAGGTCGAGGACTGGGTGAGAAAAAATCTCGGCTTGCGCTACGAGTGGCCGGGAAACTATCGCGAGCTCGAGCAATGCGTCCGCAACGTCGTGATTCGCCGTGAATACCGCCCCCCAAGCCGCGAGACCGCGCCTCCGGGAGAGGCCCTGGCCGAGGCGATGGAGCAGGGAACGATTACCGCCGATGAGTTACTCAGGCGGTATTGCACGATGGTTTACGCCGCGACCGGCAGTTATGAGGAAACCGCGCGGCGGCTCCAGATGGACCGCCGCACTGTAAAGAGCCGCGTCGACGAAGAGCAACTCGAACGGCTGAAGGAAGCGGAATCAGCCCTTGGCTGAGACGGCGGAAAGTCGTCTCCCGAATCGTCGCTACACTAGAAGCAGGACGATCAATAGCGGCGAGGTCGATCCGCTGCAAAAGATGGATTCGCCGCACGCTCCTACCCTCCATGACCTACCAAATCACTCTAATTCCAGGAGACGGCATCGGTCCGGAAGTGACCAAAGCCGCTGTTCGCGCCGTCGAGGCCACCGGCATCGCGGTCCAGTGGGAAGAGATGGAAGCCGGCGCGGGCGCCATTGAAAAGCACGGCAAGCCTCTGCCCGACAACGTGCTGGAGTCGCTGCGCCGAACGCGCGTGGGGCTCAAGGGGCCGGTCGCCACTCCCGTCGGCGGCGGTTTTTCGAGCGTTAACGTGGCGCTGCGCAAGGCTCTCGACTTGTACGCAAACCTGCGGCCAGCCCGCGCCCTACCGGGCATACCGTCGCGCTTCGCCGACCTCGACCTCGACCTGGTGCTGATTCGCGAAAACACCGAGGGCCTCTATTCGGGCCTCGAGCATGAAGTGGTGCCCGGCGTCGTCGAAAGCCTGAAAATCATCACCGACAAAGGCAGCCGGCGCATCGCCCGCTACGCTTTTGAGTTCGCCAAAAAACGCGGCCGCAAGAAAGTCACCGCGCTGCACAAGGCGAACATCATGAAGATGAGCGACGGGCTGTTCCTGCGCTGCTCGCGCGAGGTCGCCCAAGACTTCCCGGGCATCGAATACGAGGAACTGATCATCGACAATGCCTGCATGCAGCTCGTCCTCGCGCCGGAACGATTCGACGTGCTAGTGGCCGAGAACCTCTACGGCGACATCGTCTCGGATCTGTGCGCGGGGCTGGTTGGCGGACTTGGCCTGGTGCCGGGAGCCAATATCGGCGACCATAGCGCGGTGTTCGAAGCCGTGCACGGCAGCGCGCCGGATATCGCCGGCAAAGGCATCGCCAACCCGACCGCGTTGATGCGCGCCGGCGTGCAAATGCTGGCGCATCTCGGCGAATACGACGCTTCAGAAAGACTCCGCAATGCGATCCGCGCCGTCTACGCCGAAGGGAAAACGCTCACGCGTGACACTGGCGGCAAGGCTTCGACGGAAGAATTCGCCGATGCCGTGGTCGCGAAAGTGCAGCAGCAATAGCCGCCGCGAGCCAACCCGCCGTTTGAGAGAGGCGGCCTTGGAATTCTCAGGAATCGCGATTCGAATCCCATTTGTGCGGGTGCCGGAGTCCTTCCGGCAAATGGGTTTTTTCGTCTCCGAAAGACTCGGCGAGCTGTTCCTGGGTGAGGTCCTCGGCGGTCCGCAGATCGGCTCCTCGCAGATCCGTGCGCTCCAGGTCGACGCCAAGCAATCGAGTGCCGACCAGATTCGCCCCCTTCAGATTCGCGCCGCTCAGGTCGGCCCCATTGAGATTCGCCATGACCAGGTTGGCTTTACTGAGGTTCACGCCGGACAGGTTGGCTACCAACAATTCCGCGTGGCTCAGGTCGGCCCCGGCAAGGTTCGCGGTCTCCTGGGGGTTCTCGGCCTTCCATCGGTTCCAGGAGTCCACGTCGCTCCGAATCAGCTTCACGAGTTTTGGGTCTGCCATCGGTTCCTCGAGTCTGGGCGCCGGCACGTGCCCGTCTCACCACTAGCGGGTTCGACGACGCGGCCAGCCGGGCGAATCAGCCCGAAAGGAACCATCCTACAACGCGCGGCAGGGCGCTGTCTCCGCGCGGTCCCGAAGGCCGCGATGGTGATATGATACCTGCCCGGACCGTGGTGTCCCAGCCGGACCGCAGTGTCCCAGGAGGAATCGCCATGTATTCGAGACGAGACTTCGGAAAGATCGCGCTGGCCGGTCTGCCGCTGTCGGTGGCGCTGGCTAAGATTAACTCCGAGTTCAACGGAGTGCGTATCGGCGCGCAATCCTACAGCTTTCGCGACCGGTCGCTCGACGAGGCGATTCAGGCCATGGCGGAGATCGGTATCGGCGAGTGCGAACTCTATTCAGGCCATGTGGAGCCCAGAGTGGAAAGGCCCCGCCCCCAGGGCGCTCCCGAGAAAGCGGAGAAAAAAGGCGGTGGGCCTCGCGGCGGTCCTGAAGCCGAGGCCAGGCGTCAAAAGCTGCGGCAATGGCGCTTGTCGGTGCCGCTGTCGGAGTTCGAAGCCACCCGTAAGAAATTCGACGACGCCGGCATCACGCTGTTCGCATTCAATGTCAGTTTCCGGGATGATTTCACCGACGAGGAGATTGATCGCGGCTTCGAGATGGCGAAGGCGCTCGGCGTGAAGATCATCACGGCGTCTTCGACGTTGACAGCCGCCAAGCGGGTAGCGCCGTTCGCCGACAAGCACCGCATCACGGTCTCGATGCACGGCCACTCGAACCTGGCCAACCCGAGCGAGTTCGCCACACCCGAAAGTTTCGCCAAGGCCAACGCCATGTCGAAGTATTTTGGAATCAACCTCGACATCGGCCACTTCTTCGCCGCCGGGTTCGATCCGGTCTCCTACCTTGAGCAGCACCACGACCGCATCCAACTGCTGCACATCAAAGACCGCAAGAAAGATGACGGCCCGAATACCCCTTGGGGAGAGGGCGATACGCCCATCAAGGAAGTGCTGCAACTTCTGAAAGCGAAGAAGTACGCCATCCCCGCGAATATCGAGTACGAATACAGTGGCGAGGACACGGTCGCGGAGGTCCGAAAGTGCCTCGAGTACTGCAAGCAAGCGCTGGCTTGACCTTCCGATCGCCTAGCCTCTAAAGACGAGACCGGAGGTCTGTCCGTTGAGGGACAGCCTCCGGCCAAACGTCGCGGCTTATTGCTGGCCCATCGGATCGCCGGAGTAGGCCTCCATGCCCATCTCGGAGATGTCGAGGCCGATGGATTCCTCTTCGGCGCTGACCCGAATTCCCAGCGTCATCTTGATAACGAACCAAGCGGTGAGGGTCACGGCCAGCGTGAATCCAGCCACTGCAAAGGTTCCAATCAACTGCGCTTGCAGCGATTCGAAGCCGCCGCCGTTGAACAATCCGTTGGCGCCTCCACCGGGGGCGTCCGCGGTCGCAAACAGCCCCACGGCGATCGTGCCCCAGATGCCGTTCGCCAGGTGCACCGACAACGCGCCGACCGGGTCGTCAATCTTGAGCTTGTCAAAGAACAGCACGGCCGGGACCACAATCAGTCCGGCGATCAAGCCGATCACGGCAGCCGAGGTGACGCTCACGAAAGCGCACGGCGCGGTGATGGCCACCAGGCCCGCGAGCGCGCCGTTGACCGTCATGCTGAAGTCCGGCTTGCCGAGCACGATCCAGGCCAGCACTGTAGCGCTCAAAATGGCCGCGCAACAGGCAAGGTTCGTGGTCATCGCCACATGGGCGATAGCGTTGGGGTCCGCCGCCATGGTGCTTCCGGGATTGAATCCGAACCACCCCAGCCAAAGAATAAGTCCACCCAGGAACACCAGGGCCATGCTGTGGCCAGGGATCGGCTGCACGCCACCACTGGGTTTGTACTTGCCGCGGCGCGGCCCCAACATCAGGATGCCCGCCAGGCCGGCCCATCCTCCGACCGCGTGTACCACCGTCGAGCCGGCAAAATCGCGAAAACCCATCCCAGCCAGCCAGCCGCCGCCCCAAATCCAGTGTCCCGTGATCGGATAGGACAAACCGACAAGCACCAGCGTGAAGACCATAAAGGACTTGTAGTGGATCCGCTCCGCGACGCAACCGGAAACGATCGTCGCGGCCGTGCCCGCGAAGACGAGCTGGAAGAAGAACTTAGCGAGTAGCGGGACGCCGGTCCAGTTCAAAGAGCCGAAGACTCCTTGATAGGCATCGGCCATGGCGGGACTATTGTCGGCGCCGCCCAGGAACCAACCATTTAGGCCGATAAACAATGTGCCGTCGCCGAACATCATTCCGAAGCCGGCCATCCAAAACGCGATCGTAGAGAGCGAGAAAACGACGAAGTTCTTGCCAAGAATATTTGTCGCGTTCTTGGCGCGGCAAAGTCCCGCCTCAACACAGCCGAATCCGGCATTCATCCAAAAGACCAAAAACCCGGCGACCATGACCCACAATGTGTCCACCATGACCTTCAGTTCGGCCGGTGTAGGTCCTGTCGCTTCAGTGGTTTGCGCGAACGCAGTGGCGGCGAAGAGAGCCCCTAATACAACGGGAAGCGCCTTGCGTCCGTGCGCTCTGACAATCGCAGTTGCCATGACGCTTTTTCTCCTGACGGTTGCTCGAAGATGATTCGGGAAAATTGCGGAGGGGATTGAGTCGTTGCACGCCCCGGCGCAATACCGACGCGACGGGGCGTAAGTACAGAAATAACAGTAGGCGGTTTCTAAGGGAAAGGCAAAATGAAAGATTTGATGCGCGCCAGAAGAATTTCCTATCTGCCAAGGCGCCCCCCGGCCGGCACCGTGTGACCCTCGGCTTAAGGGCCCAGGGTAGCGCGGGCTAACCTACCCCTTCCTTAGCCGGCGGTTAGAAGCTCGACGCAGATGACCGGGTTTCTTGGGTGCCGTGTCGCGGCCACAACTTGTGCGGCCACGCCGCGAACTGCGCTAGCGCGCATCTCAAAGATTCACTGACCAGCAAGGACTGCGACCAAGCCATGGGACAATAAGTGATTGCCCATCAAAAAGCCTCGTCCGCCGAAATCGCCGAAACCGTTCGCGGGGCTATAGCGGAGTTTCGGGATGGCCGTCCGCAAGACGACGACCTGACGCTGATCTCGGTAAAGGTCCCCGGGCAGGCTCACGGCAACAAGGACAACTGACGAACCCCGAAGCGCAATGAGTAGCCCTGCCAGCGCCGAAGGCCAGAAGCTGGTGCTGTTGGCCGGAGCCACCGGCTACGTTGGAGGCCGGCTCAACAAGGCACTGGAAGCCGGCGGCCGCCGCGTGCGCTGTATGGCGCGCAAAACGGAGTTCCTGCGCCCGCGGGTCGCAGCGTCCACGGAGGTCGTCCAAGGGGACGTCCTGGACGAAACATCCCTGCGCGCGGCGCTTCAAGGTGTCGGTACCGCCTACTACCTGATCCACTCGATGGGCTCGGGCGGTGATTTCCGCGAAAAGGATCGCCAGGCCGCCGAGGGATTCGCCGCCGCCGCTCACGAAGCCGGTGTGCGGCGGATCATCTATCTGGGCGGGCTGGGCAGCGACAAAGACCTTTCGAGTCACCTGGCCAGCCGCCAGGAGGTAGGCCGCATCTTGCGCGAATCAGCCGTGCCCACGATCGAGTTTCGCGCCTCGATCATCATCGGATCGGGCAGTCTGTCGTTTGAAATGATCCGCGCGCTCGTCGACAAGCTGCCGGTCATGGTCACGCCCCGCTGGGTGCGCGTGATGGCGCAGCCGATCGCCATCGAAGATATCGTCGCCTATCTGGTCGCCGCCCTGGATATCGACCAGCACGAGAGCGCTGTGTTCGAGATCGGGGGCGCTGAGCGGGCCTCTTATCTGGACATCATGTCGGAATACGCCCGCCAGCGCGGGCTCAAGCGACTGATGATCCCGGTGCCGGTTCTCACGCCGCGACTCTCCAGCCTTTGGCTTGGTCTGGTAACTCCGCTCTACGCGCGAATCGGCCGGAAACTTATTGATAGCCTGGCCAACGAGACCGTAGTCACCGACGATTTGGCTTCTCGCGTGTTTTCGATCCGTCCGCGCGGGTTGCGGGAAGCCATCGAGCGCGCCTTGCTGCACGAAGACCTCGAATTCGACGCCACGCGCTGGTCGGACGCCGTCTCCTCTTTGGGGGAAATGCCATCCTGGGGCGGCGTGAAGTTCGGCTCGCGGCTTATCGATTCGCGATCCGTCCACGTGCCCGCCGCTCCGGAAGAATGCTTTCGGACGATTCAACAAATCGGGGGAGAGGCCGGCTGGTATTGGGGGGACTGGCTTTGGCGCTTGCGCGGCTTCCTGGATCTGTTGGCAGGCGGGGCCGGCATGCGCCGCGGCCGCCGGCACCCTCTCGAGATTTCAGCGGGAGAGACGGTCGACTTCTGGCGCGTTGAGGCTGTCGAGCCCAACCGCCTGTTGAGGCTGTACGCGGAAATGAAATTGCCGGGCAGGGCTTGGCTGCAATTCGAAGTCGATCCCGACGCTTCCGGCTCCACGATTCGCCAAACCGCCTTGTTCGACCCGCGCGGTTTTTTGGGTCTGCTCTACTGGTACACGCTATACCCTGTCCACGGCCTCATCTTTTCGGGCATGCTAAACGGCATCGCGGCAGCCACCCAGCGCCGTATCCAGGGCCAACCGAAACGGAAAACCACATGACTCGCTCCGCAATCGGTCTTCTCGTCTTTCTGGCGATCTGTCTGTTCACAGCCCAATTGGGCTCGATGCTCACGCGGCCCTCGATCGGAAGCTGGTACGCCGCTCTCGCCAAGCCCGCCTGGACGCCTCCCAACTGGCTGTTCGCCCCAGTCTGGACCACCTTGTACGTCCTGATGGCGGTCGCCGCCTGGCTGGTCTGGAAGAACCACGGGCTGCAAGCAGCCTCGGCTGCGATGAGCCTGTTTGGTGTGCAACTGGCCCTGAACGTTGGCTGGTCCGCGCTTTTTTTTTGGCTCCACCGGCCGGGCCTGGCGTTCGCGGAGATCGTGCTGCTCTGGGTGCTGATTCTCCTGACGATACTGGCCTTCTGGAAACTCTCTGTCACAGCCGCGTGGCTGATGATCCCTTATCTGGTTTGGGTCGCTTTCGCCGCAGCCCTCAACTTCGCCATCTGGCGAATGAACGGATTCTGAAGGCTTGGGATGGTGGGCGCGGCAGGACTCGAACCTGCGACCTCCTGCGTGTGAAGCAGGCGCTCTAACCAACTGAGCTACGCGCCCCCTGGAAGGCTCCTTTTGATTCTAAACTACCGGGCCGCTCTTCTCGCAACACCCGCGCGAAGAACGCGGTCGCTAGGCGCCACGGCGGCGGCTTGCGGTCGCCCCGGCTTGCCCAGCGGCAGCGCCCCACGCTGTCTTCCGCGAACCGGTGCGGAGAAGGCTCCGACTACCGCCATACCCGGCTACAGACCAATCGAAATATCCACCAGATCGGAGACCGCGTTCGTGGTGACAATCGCCACGGGAACCGCATCGCCCACAACCACGGTGCTCGGAATCGTTACGTTGATCTGGTAGAGGCCGACGCAACAAGGCGACGCGCCGGCATACACCACCCTTCCCGCCTCGCGATCGAACTGCACTAGAACTTCGGGATCGGTCACGCGGCTGAACGGTTCCGCGGAAGGCCCCTGGGCGCCGTCAGCGATCGGCGGATTCACCTCTCCCAGCCCGGTCAGATAGATGACTACTGTTTCCCCTGGTAGGGCTGGATCTTCTGGAGTGACGTTTGAACCGTCTGCGTGAGTGATGGTGCCGAAACCGATACCATTCTCGGCTCTCGAAAAGATTCCTGGGCTGGAGTTGGCCACAGGCACCTCTACTTCATTAGAGACGTTGCCGTTGTTACTAACAACAATGGTGGCTGTTTCGCCCGAGACCGCAAACGGCGCCTGTAAGTTGATCTGCGTAGGGGCTACGAAAAACAGCGGCGCGAGTACGCCGTTGATCGTCACCGTCACACCGGCCAAATTCGTGGGCAGCGGAACGGTTTGAAAAGATTGCGGGGACGGCGCAAGCTGCTCTCCAAAAAGGGACAGTAGTGACCCGCCCGAGATGGGGTGGGTGGCAGGCGCAAACGACGCGCCGTTGACGATACCGAGCGGCGAGAGAAACACGCCACTGCCTGTGATATCCGGAACGCGGACGCCGAAGGCCAGCCCGTGCACTTCGCTGGCGAGGGCGACACCCGGTTCCTCGATCAGCGCCTGCACGAACGCGTTGGGGGCATTCGCGCCGGGAGCGCCGATGGCAAAATCGGTTATCGCTTCAACAACCTTTCCAGCCAGCGTACCCGTGCTGTCGGCGCGGATAACATAAGAGTTGAGCCCGCTGAAATCGATCGTGGACTGTTCCACGCGGTTCCGCTCGGCGAGCACCGCCTGGCCCGCTCCGTTGGCGTGCACCGCGCCGGTCGCTATCGCATAGCTATTCTTCTGCAGATCGGCAAAAATCTCGGCGATCCAGTAGGTGCCATTCCAACTGGAATTGCTGGCCGAGTTGCTGAAACTCTTGATAGCGAGGAAAATTTCCCGGCCGCCCGGCTCCGTCGAATAGCCGATGAAATAGTTTCCATCGGCGGAAACAAATACGTCGTGATTTCCCGAGAACAGGCTGGCGCTGGTGCCAAACGACGCCGTTCCCGAACCATCGGCGCTAAGCGCGTAGGTGGCGTTGGTCAGCGCCTGTGCCGATGTCGTCTCGCCGGCGTCGGCCGCGTGTCCGATGACTTGTGATCCAGGGAAGACTCCTCCGCCGTTGGGCGTCAGGCGCAGGAAAGCCGTCTTCGTGGCCGTGTCGCGCCCGTTGGGAAACCACAGGCTACCGCCGGAATACGCGCCGTTCAGCAGGGCGTTGCTGACACCGTCGGCTGGGGCCTTGATGGCTACAAACAGATCGAAAGTGCCGTCTGCCTCGGTCGACGAGCCGACCAGCGCCTCGGAGTTGATACCCAGCCGCGCGTTGAGCTGCTGTTGCTGCAGGATAGGATTCGTCAGCTCGACAAACCCGGCCGAATTCACTGAGTAGACGCCATTCCCCGCACCGGCCGTCGGTCCGCCGCTATCCACGCCCTGGCGTCCCTGAAAGCTGTAGCCGCCGGCGCCATCGAAGGTGATCGTTCCTCCCAAATTACTGCCGCTCGAGGCCTCGCCCGCCGGCGACACCGTCACAAGCAGATGGACGAAGTAATAGCGGCCGCTCAAGCTCGCATTATTGAGCTGCGCGCTCGCGAGGCCGGCTGCAACAACCAGCAGAAGCAGGGGGCGAATGAATCTCATAGCATTGGTTTCCGTGACGAATCGTAAGAGGTTGATCGCCAATCGAGCGCGTGCCCTGAAACTCGGAGCTGCAAGCACCCGTTCAGGTACACACCGGCTCGGTTGGTAAGCGAATAACCCTGGCGGACGGACGAAGTTGCGGGCGAGGACACGAATGAAATCGGGCTTAATACGTCACCCTAGACTATAGCAGCCCAGAGCCCTCCTCGGCTTCGTGGCTCCTGGCGGCGGGCTTTTGAACCGGGCGATTCGGCGCAACTTTACGCCTGCCGCGGTGTTTTGACCTGGTAGCGCCCATCGAGCAACCCCGGTCCGTATCGGGGAACTGATCCGGATTCGATCCGCGTCAACGACGAAACCAGTCACTGGGAAAGCGTAATGAGAATTCTTTTGAGGTTAGGGGTCATTCTGGGGGCAGCGGGCCTGGCATGGCTGGCGATAACACCCTCCAGCGTGCTGAGCCAAGCGCAGGCGGCCGAGCCCGACGAAGAGACGCACGATATCGGCGTGCCGCACGCCGGCTGTAGTTTTTTTGGAGCAAAGCGGGAGGACTTCCTGCGGGTCGGCCTAGGAGCCAGCCTGATGGCGATGACCGCGCGCGCGGAGCTCACCACCCTGGTCGCCGCCGCGATTCCTTCCAGCGCGCTCGTTCCCCGCAGCCGCGGCAGGGCCTTCGATAAGTTTCCGGGCCAAGGCGACTCCATCGATGATTTCATCTTCGGCGAGCTGAAGCTTCGCGGGATTCCGCCCGCCCTGCCCGCAACCGATAGCGAATTCCTGCGGCGCGTCACGCTCGATCTGACCGGGCGCATTCCCACGCAGCAGGAAGTCATCGCCTTTCTCTCCGACGCCGACACGGAAAAGCGCGGCCGCAAGGTCTCCGAACTGCTGGCGGCATCGCAGTGGGCCGACCGCTGGGCCATGTTTTTTGGCGATCTCTATCACAACACCATCGTCACCGCGCAGGTCAATCGCTATGTCGATGGCCGTGACGCGTTTCATCTCTTCCTTCTCGAATCGCTGCGGCAGAACAAACCGTACGACCAGTTGGTGCGCGAGATGCTGGCGTCGACAGGCGCGGCCGATGGCCGCAATTATCCGGACGAGTACGCGACCTACGAGCAGTTTCAACAGATCACTAGCGACTACCAGGGCAACCCCGTAAAGCCGACCGGCGCGAGCTATATCGTCGGCGGGCTGACCACCGGCGGCCCAGTTCAAGACACTTACGACGCCCTGGCCGCCGCGACCGCGCGCGACCTGCTTGGCATCAGCCACATGGATTGCATTCTTTGCCATGACGGCCGCAACCACCTCGACGCACTGAGCGTGTGGGGCGCCGGCGCCAAACGCGCGCAGGGTTGGGGCCTGGCTGCGTTTTTTTCGCAAACGCGCCTGACGCGGCCGCGCCGCCTGCCGCCGCCCCCCGAAGGGCAACAGCCTCTGCGTCCGCAGTATTGGATTGTCGCCGGCGACGAGCGTGGCGACTATCGCTTGAACACGACGACGGGCAACCGTCCCGCGCGGCAGCCCGCCAGCGACGCCGCGGCGGTTGTAGCGCCTCCCGCTTATCCATTCGGAGGCGGCGGCAATGCGGGCGGAGAGTCTCATGGAGAAGCGCTCGGGCGCTTGCTCACCGCGGACAAGCAGTTCGCTCGGGCGGCGGTGAATTATGTATGGCGTGAGTTTTTCGGCCGCGGCATCGTCGAGCCGCCCGATCAGTTCGACCCGGCGCGACTTGACCCGGCGGCCCCGCCGCCCGATCCCTGGACGATCCAACCCTCGCATCCGGCGCTGCTCGAATTCCTGGCGGGCGAGTTCATCGAACAGGGTTTCGATCTGCAATGGCTGATGAGTGAAATTGCGAACTCCAGCGCCTACCAGCTTTCCTCGAAGTACGAGGGCGTCTGGAACCCGACCTACGAAACTTATTTCGCGCGTCACCAGGTTCGCCGCTTGAGGGCTGAGGAACTGCACGACGCGCTGCTGATTTCGGGAGGCCTGCCGGCGCAATACACGGTGTCGCCGGCCATCGGCGCCGTCACCTTCGCGATGCAATTTCCGGACGTGCAATTGGTCCCGCGGGTGCCGCGGCGGGAACAGACGGGTTTGCTCGGCGCGACGCCGTCGTTTCTCGATTCGTTTTTCCGGGGCGACCGCGACGAGACGGCGCGCAGCGGCGAAGGCAGCATCTTGCAGGCGCTCCAGTTGATGAACAGCCCTCTGGTGCTGGCGCGCGTGGATGCGCGACGCCAGGGCACGGCTCTTGCCGCGATTGTGGAGCAGGCCGACGATGTGGCCGTTCAGCTTCTCTATCTGCGCGTGCTCAGCCGGCCGCCGACCGCCGAGGAGCTGTCGTCGGGAGTTCAGACTCTGCGCAGCGGCGAGCGTACGGCGAAGGCCGAAGATCTGATGTGGAGCCTCTACAACAAAGTGGACTTCATATTCAATTACTAGGTTTTACGCGAGGCAATCATGAACGAGCGAGATCGATTCGAAAGTGTTCTGCGCAAGCGCCCTCATCCCCATGTTCCCTTCTTCCAGCGCCCGCAGTGGACGCGCCGCCGTTTCTTCCGCTCGCTGGCGGCCGGTGTCGGTGGGTACTACCTGGCCGGGCCGTGGAGCCCCGGCCTGTCAAAAGCCGCCGCGGCGGTCGAGACGAAGAACACGGCCAAGCAGGTGATCTTTCTTTTCCTCGAGGGCGCGCCGAGCGGCGTCGATACGTTCGATCTCAAAGAGACCCCGGGTGTGACGCCGGCTGACTTTGCCCCGGAAACCATCAACGGTGTGCGGATTCCCACGGGAATTCTCGGCGGCACGGCGCAGATCTTCGACAAGGTTGCAGTCATCCGTTCGGGTTCGGCCTGGGCGCTGGCTCATCCGTTGGCGCAAACCTGGTTCCAGATCGGCCGCAACCCGACTTCGCCGCTCGGCAAGTACGCGCCGCACATCGGCAGCGTCGTGGCCATCGAAAAAGAACCCGAGAGGCGGCCGGACCAGATCTTCCCCGCGTTCATCGCGCTCAATGCCGCAAATGCTCCCGGCTCGGGATATTTGCCGGTCCAGTTCAGCCCGTTCAAGACGCAGCCCGAAGCAGGAGGGCTGGCCACAACCGAACATGCCGCCGGGGAATCTCGCTTTCGCGAGCGCTGGGATCTGCTGGCGTCGATGGACAGTGTTCTCCGCGGTCCGCAGTCGCCGCTGGGCAAGGCCGCCACCGGCATGGGTGAGCTCTACGCCAACGCGGAAAGCCTGATGTTCAACCCGCTGGTTGCCGGCGCATTCGGATTCAGTGAACAAGAGAGCGCCCGCTACGGCGGCAGCGGCTTCGGCAACGCCTGCCTGATCGCGCGCAAAATCGTCGAAGCCGATCAGGGAACGCGATTCATTCAGGTAACCCTCGGCGGCTGGGACCATCATCAAGGAATTTACGACCGCCAGGAGGTCAACGGACGCGAGGTGGGAAGCAATATCTACGCGCAGTGCGGGCAGTTTGATCCGGCGTTCGCGGCCCTGGTCAGCGACCTCGAAGCTTCGGGGCATCTCGACGAAACGCTGATCGTAGTCTCGGGCGAGTTCGGCCGCACGGTCGGGCCGCTGACCAACGCCAACAATGGCCGCGACCACTATCTGCAGATGTTCTACGTATTCGCGGGCGGCGGCGTAAAGGGCGGCACGGTCATCGGCGAGACGGACCCGACGGGCGCGTTCACCATCGATGCGGGCTGGTCACGGTACAGAGACGTGCGTCCGGAAGACGTCGAGGCCACCATTTATTCGGCGCTGGGCATCAACTGGACGAAGGTGCGCGACGACGATCCGTTGGGCCGCGGCTTCGAGTACGTACCCAACTCCGATGAAGACGCCTACGGGCCGGTCGACGAGTTGTGGACATAGTGAGACAGGCAACCGTGCCTGTCCGGTCGCAACTCACTCAACCAGCCAAGTGGGACAGGCAATCTTGCCTGTCCGGTTGCAATTCACTCAACCAGCCAAGGCTGCGCTCGGCAATCCATTTGATCGCGCGCTGACCCCACACTTGCGGGGAACGTGCTTGCGGGAACTTGCTCCTCTCCGCAGCCGGGCGAGACAATCGTATGGACCGCAAACCGCCATGTGGCTGCTCATCGACGCCGACGACACGCTGTGGGAAAACAGCATCTACTTCGACCGCGCCTTCGACCAGTTCGTCGAGCTGCTGGATCACTCGCATCTGAGCGCCGCGGAGATCCGCGAAGTCCTCGACGAGATTGAGCTCGGTCGAGAAGTCAGGCCTCAACGGCTTCTTTCAGGCGTGCCGCATCGTCAAAGAGAAAAACGCTGACGCCTACCGCAACGTCGTCGTGGAGATGAAGATGGATCCGGCGGCGACCTGGATGGTGGGCAACAGCCCCAAATCCGACATCAATCCGGCGCTGGCGGCGGGCCTCGCGGCGGTGCTCGTGCCGAATGAAAATACCTGGTCGCTCGAACGCGAGGCGTTGCCGCCGCCTTCGGAGCGCTTCCGTGTGGTGGATCGCTTCACCGACCTCTGCCGGCTGTTCTAAGCCTCGCGGGGCGAACGCCACACGCCACACGCCGCGTGGCGAATACGCGAATCGTTTATACCCCACGCGACCTATGGCTTGACCGCCAGGACAATCTCGACCGGCACCCACATCATTCCCACTTCCGAATCCAGCACCTCGAAGCCGGCGGCCTCCATCGAGCGCCTGGCGAAAATCGGCCGGCAATCCAGCAGGTTGGGAAAATGGCGGTGAGTCCATTCGTAGGCGTCCACCAAAAGCTCGTGGTGACCTTCCTTGGTAACAGACGCGACTCCCAGCCGTCCTCCCCGCCGCAACACGCGCTTACATTCGCTCAGCACTGCGGGAATGTCGGGATTGTCGAACAGCTCGAGCGTGAAGCTCAGAAACACCGCGTCGGCCGAGCCATCTTCGAGCGGTAGTTGCTCGGCGTCGGCGCAACACAGGCAGACCCGCGCGCCCAGGCCTTGAGTTTCGAGCAGATGCCGGGTCTGGCCGAGCATGCCGTCGGAAATGTCCACGGCGTAGACGCGGCCGTGATCTCCCGCCGCCTGCGCGAGACTTGCCGCCACGTTGCCGGTTCCGCAGCCGATTTCAACCAGCGTTTCCCCGGGTTTCGGCGCCAGCTTGCGAAGACATTTCTGGCGCACCGGGCCTTCGCTGTGCTCGGCCATCAGATCATAGACCTTGCTGATCTTGTTGTAGAACGCCCGCGTTTCGGCGCGTGTGGTGAGAACTCTGGCGATGCTTTCCGCCGGCTCCGCGGGAGACGATTTGGGATCGCCGGCGGAGTTTGGGTCGGCGCCTTGCTCGGTTGCGCTCATCCTTCGATTGTAGAAAGATTCGCTGGCGCCCATTGCGTCGCTGCATGGACCACTCGCCTGGGCTGGCAGTGGTTCAGCAGCGCGTGGTAAAAGGTGGAGTTAGCCGGGCGTCTGCTGCGCTGGCCGACTCATTGCACGCTGGCGAATTGGGCTTCGCCCGCTGACTAGCCCGCTGACTAGCCCGCTGACTAGGGAGACACTTGGCAGGATGAAGAAGGCCGGCCGAAGTTCGATTCTCACGCGCATGGGGAAAACCGAGCGCTACACCGTCTACGATCCGTTTGCCGCCGTCTACGACCGCCATTGGGGGTCGATGTTCTTCGAAGATGCGCGCCAGGGGATCCACGATATTTTCCTGCCGTTGCTGCCTCCGAAAGCGCGGCTTCTCGACCTGTGTTGTGGCACGGGACAGATGGCGCACTGGTTGACAGGTTGCGGGTTTCGCGTAACCGGTCTCGACGGTTCGAGCGAGATGATTCGCCATGCCCGCCGCAATGCGCCGCAAGCCGGGTTCATCGTCGAGGACGCCCGGGCGTTCGATCTGCCCGGACAGTTCGATGCCGTGATTTCCCTATTCGACAGCTTGAATCACGTGCCCGACCAGGATGGCCTTCTTCAGGTCTTTTCGAACGTCCACGAAGCGCTGAGCGCCGACGGGCTGTTCTTTTTCGACATGAACATGGACGAAGGCTTTCGCTGTTCCTGGAACGAAATGTACAGCCATGTCGAGACGGATCAGGTATTCGTCACACGCGCCCGTTACGACCCCAAGGCCGGCGTCGGCAAGACGCTGGTAACACTGTTTCGGCCCAACGGCCAAGACTGGCGGCGTGAGGACCTGGAAATCGCCGAGTACTGCTACGCCGAGGAAGTTGTGAAAGCACTGTTGGCGAAAGCGGGGTTTAGCGATGTGACGGTCTACGATGGCGCAGCGGACCTTGGCATGCCCCGCGGCGACGGGCGATTGTTTTTCCTGGCGGCGAAGGGTGAAATGAAGAAGGTCCCACCGCATACCGCGGCAGGACCCTCTTGATAGTCGTCGCTGTGCTTTGAAACACAGGCAGGATTACCTGTGCCAGTTACGCCGGCGAAGGCGAGCCGCCCTCCGATAAACCCGGCACCCGTTTCGGCGTATCAGGCCGCAAAACTTCCTGCGGCCGCGGGCCGGCGTCGGTTTCCGGCGTGGGAAGCGGCGGCAATTCGCGGCCATCGATCAGCGCTTTGACATCTTCGCCATCGAGGACTTCGCGCTCGAGCAGCGACACCGCGATACGCACCAGCGAGTCCGAGTTATCGACGATGATCTGCTTGGCGTGCTCATAGGCGCCTTTGACCATGTTGCTGACTTCCGCGTCGATGCGGATCGCCGTCGCCTCGCTGTAGTCGCGGTGCTGGGCGATCTCGCGGCCCAGAAAGATCTGCTCTTCCTTTTTGCCGAACGTCAGCGGACCCATCGAGCTCATGCCCCATTCGCAGACCATCTGGCGGGCCAGCTCGGTCGATTGCTCGATGTCGTTGCCAGCTCCCGTGGTCATGTGGTCGAGGAACAACTCCTCGGCGATGCGGCCGCCCATCAGGATCGTCAGGCGGGACATCAAATAGTCGCGCGTATAGGTGTGCTTGTCGTCGAGCGGCAACTGCATCGTGACGCCCAGCGCCTGCCCGCGCGGAATGATGGTGACCTTGTGCAGCGGGTCGGAATGCGGAATCAACGCCGCCACCAGGGCGTGCCCGGCCTCGTGGTATGCGGTGTTTTTCTTTTCCTCGTCGGTCAGGATCATCGAGCGCCGCTCGGCGCCCATCATGACCTTGTCTTTGGCCAGCTCGAAGTCGCTCATGGTGACGACTTTGCGGTTCTGGCGGGCGGCGAACAGCGCCGCCTCGTTGCAGAGGTTGGCCAGATCAGCGCCCGAGAAGCCCGGTGTGCCGCGCGCGGCCACGCTGAGGTTCACGTCGTTGGCCAACGGGATCTTGCGGGTATGCACGCGCAGAATCCCTTCACGGCCGCGAACGTCAGGACGGTTCACAACGACGCGGCGGTCGAAACGGCCGGGCCGCAGCAGCGCCGGGTCGAGCACGTCGGGCCGGTTTGTGGCGGCCACCAGGATGACGCCTTCGTTCGAATCAAAGCCATCCATCTCGACCAGCAACTGGTTGAGCGTCTGCTCGCGCTCATCGTGGCCGCCGCCGAGGCCCGCGCCGCGGTGGCGTCCGACGGCGTCGATCTCATCGATGAAGATGATGCACGGCGCGCTCTTTTTCCCTTGCTCAAACAGGTCTCGGACGCGGCTGGCGCCCACGCCAACGAACATCTCGACGAAGTCCGAACCCGAAATCGAGAAGAACGGGACGTTCGCTTCGCCGGCGATCGCCCGGGCAAGCAGCGTTTTTCCCGTGCCGGGAGGTCCAACAAGCAGCACGCCCTTGGGAATGCGGCCGCCGAGCTTCTGGAATTTTTGCGGCTCGCGCAGAAACTCGATGATCTCGTGCAGCTCTTCTTTGGCCTCATCCACGCCGGCAACGTCTTTGAACGTGACTTTCTTTTGCTGGCTGGTGAGCAGCCGGGCGCGGCTCTTGCCGAAGCTAAGCGCTTTGTTTCCGCCGGCCTGCATCTGCCGCATCATGAAGATCCAGAAAACGATCAACAGGATAAACGGGGAGGCGTTCAGCAGAAAACTTAGCCACGCTGGGCTGGAGGTTTGCTCGACCTCGATCTGGACACCGGCCTCGTCCATCGTGTCGATGATGCCGGGGTAGTCACTGGGCAGCGTCGTCTGGAGCGGTTCGCCGTTCTTGAGCTTGCCTTCGACCTCAACACCGTTGCTGATGACAACGCTCGCGACGAGCCCGGCCTTGACCTTGCTGCGGAACTCCGAATAACTCAACTCCGCTGGCTGCGGAGAGTTACCGGTCTGGACGACCCGCCACAAGAGAATGGCCGTGCACAGCATCACGACCCAAAAAACGGCTGTTTTGACTGTGGAATTCACAGGGGTGCTAACCTCCGGCCCGCCGCGCTCAGTTGCCTAAGGGGGCCTCTAATCTATAGACGCCGTATCTAAGGGAAGATTTCCAGGTTTTTGTCTTTCTCGGACCAAAAAGCTGTGATCTCCAGGACCGTACGGCTGTCCGCATCGGCGGCGTACTGCTCGGCCGGGCCGAATTCGTGCGCCCACACCACCACGTCTTGGGCCTCTGGGATACCGTCGGCAAGCGAAAAGCCGGGGCGCTGCCGTCCGGATGCGGGAGCAGTAATGACCGGCCAGCACGAGCGGTCCCACGCCGCGATTCTGCCTTCCTGGAACAGAGACTTGAGCTTTTTTTGCCCCTTGCGACCCCAGGGTTGGTAGCGGTCTCCCGGCTGCCAGATCCGTAAGCTCAAAGGCTTCGGCAGCCTTTCCCAGTCGAGCGCTTGTTGTCGCTTTCCATTATAACCCTCTTTATTATCGGCCCGGCCCGAAATTGTCTGAGCCGCCTCCCGCAGACTCAGCCGTACCTGGCAGCCGCTTCCGGGCACGGAAAACGTCCCGGGAGGCTGCAAGCAAACCGTGCCGATCGCCGGCACTGGTTCAGGGCCTGCATCCGGCTTCACTAAACGGAGCCGATTGAAGGAACGGCGCGCCTCCAGCCCCGGCAGATCCAGCTTGCCGCCACCGCGTTCCGAAGCCGCCAAAGAGCGCAGCGCCTCGACATGGCCGAAGTCCACCGCGGACAGATCGCCGCGAACCCGCTCGATCGCGACGCGCAGCAACCGCCGCTGTACAGCCACCGGTAATTCAGCCAACGCCCTGGCCTCCAGCTCGGTGGCTTGGCCGTCTTCCTTGATGTAGCGGCTGGCCAGGTCGGCCATGATGCCGCTCCAATAGTCTTCTTCGGCCTGAGCCCACTGCGCCATATTCGCCAAAGTCTCGGGCAGCCTGGGATTCCAGCCCTGGCAAAGACTCGGGAGCAGCTCGTGGCGGATACGGTTGCGGGCAAACGCTGTCTGTTCGTTCGTTGAGTCCACCCGCCAACTCCAACCCCGCCGGCGCAAGTAAGCGAGAACGTCGCTCCGCGAGACTTCCAGCAAGGGCCGGACAAAGCCGGGCTCGACAACCGGCCGAATACCCGATAGCCCGGCCGTCCCGGAGCCGCGGAGCAATCGGAATAGTACCGTCTCGGCCTGGTCGGAGCGCGTGTGACCCGTGGCGATTTTCGCCGACTGCCCGCCAACAATCAATTCGGTAAACCACTGATATCGGAGGCGGCGTGCGGTTTGCTCGAGATTCTCCGCGGCCCTACGGGCTTCGGCCGCAACGTCCACCCGGTGGGAGAAATACCTTAGATTGAGGCGTTTGGCCAGGCCGGCCACGAACTGCTCGTCAGCGTCGGCCTCGGTGCCCCGCAGCAAGTGGTTGAGGTGAACCACGGCCAGCTCGACGCCCAATCGCGGCGCCAGCTCGGTCAGGCAACCCAGCAGCGCGACCGAATCCGCGCCGCCCGAGACCGCCACGCCGACGAGGTCGCCCGGCGAAAGCATGCCGTATCGCGAAATCGTGGCTGCCACCCGGCGAAGCACGCTGTCATTGTAGCGCCGGCCGCTGGGGTGGCCGGCACCAGCCGCAAGCTCCACCACCGCGAGCGCTACTTTCGCCTTTTGCCTTTTGCACTTTGCCTTTTGCCTTGTTTTTCTTGCCTTGCGTTCTTTCACGGTTCCGCGAAGACGCGGAAGCGCGATCCGAAGACCAGGAACAGAAGACCAGGAAAAGGCAAGGAGGAAGGCAAGGCAAAAGGCAAAGTGCAAAAGGCAAAACCGGTGGTGGGTAGCGGCGGCCGCCGACGTTTAGAGAAACCGCTCGGTCTCAGTGGGCTGCTCGTAGTCCACACCATCCACTTCAAATCCGAAAAGATTATTGAAGTCGAGGCGGAATCCAGCCAGATCGGAAATTTCTTCGAGGTTTTCGCTGCTCGCCTGCTCCCAGAGCGCCATCACGGCGCTCTGCACATCGTCCCGCAGCTCGAGGTCGTCGAGCCGGATCAGCCCCTGCTCGTCGGTTGCGGGAGTCGTGCCGTCGGCCAGGTGTTCGAAGGCAAGCCGCCGCATCTGCTCAATGCATCCTTCGTGCAGCCCTTTTTCCTTCATCACGCGAAACAGCAGGCTGACGTAGAGCGGAATCATCGGAATCGCCGCCGAAGCCTGCGTGACGACGGCCTTGTTGACCGAAACCAGGGCTCCGCCGCCCAGTTTTGAGCGCAGCGCCTTATCGAGGCGGGCCGCGGTGGCCGCAAGATGCTTTTTCGCTTCCCCAATCGTGCCGTCGCGGTATACCGGCCAGGTGACCTGCGGGCCGATGTAGCTGTAGGCCAGTGTGCGTGCGCCTTCCGCCAGCAGGTTTTCCTCCAGCAGCAGATCGATCCACCACTGCCAGTCTTCGCCGCCCATGACGGCAACCGTTTCCTCGACCTCCTGCGGCGTGGCCGGCTCCACGGTGACGTCCCCGACGACACGTGTCGACAGGTCCACCGTCTTGCCCGTATACGAACGCCCGATGGGTTTGAGCGCGGATTGATAGGTTCGGCCGTTGCGAGGGTTGATGCGGCGGGGCGACGCCAGGCTGTAAATGACCAGATCGACCTTGCCGAGATCGTTGCGCAGCCGCGCCACGGTCTCGCGCTTCACGTCGTCGGAGAAGGCGTCGCCGTTGACCGAGCTGGCGTACAACCCATCCTGCCGGGCACGCTCATGAAAGGCGGCGCTGTTGTAGAACCCAGCGGATGCGGTCTTTTTGCCATCCGGAGGCCTCTCGAAGAACACCCCGAGCGTCTTGGCGCCGAATCCCCACGCAGCGGCGACCCGTGTCGCTAGGCCATATCCGGTCGAAGCGCCGACGACCAGCACGTTTTGCGGACCGCTCAGCGCGGCGGGGCGGTCCACCGACATCGCTTGAATCTGGCGCTCAACCATCGCGGCGCAGCCGTCGGGGTGAGCGTTGATGCAAATGAATCCGCGGGAGCGTTGTTTGACGAGTTCGGTCATGAATTGGTTCGTTGCGCCCCTGGGCAGGCTGGAACACCGGCTCAGCGCAAGTGTCGTTCGCCCGCTTGCCGAGCTATGCGTGCGTCAGAAAGTCCATCCGGCCGCCGTCGACAGACAGGAACTGGCCGGTCATAAACCCCGATTCCTCGGAAGCCAAAAAGGTTATCACGTTAGCGATATCGTCGGGTTGCCCGGCGCGGGCCAGCATGGACTTGGAAGCGGCGTTCTGGGTCATCTGCTGGATCTCCCCGGGGTTCATGCCAGCCGACACCATGTCGGTGACCGTCAGGCCGGGCAGCACGGCGTTGGCCGTAATCCCGGCGTGCCCCAGCTCCAGCGCGAAGCGCTTGGTGAGAATCAGCACGGCGGCCTTGGTGGCCGCGTAAAGCGTGGTTCCGGAAAACCCCGTTCCGAGCGCCGCAATCGACGACAAGTTGATGATCCGTCCGTATTTACGCTCGATCATCGCAGGCGCGACGGCGGCTGTGACATGCAGGATTCCCTTGACATTCACCTCCCACATTTGGTCAAATTCCTTGGTTTCATAGGCCAACAGATCGCCGCGAAAAAGCAGGCCGGCGTTGTTGACCAGGATATCAATCGGTCCGAGTTCGGCCTGGGCGGCGGCCGTCATTTTTTTGACTGCGGCAGGGCTTGTGACATCGGCCTGCAGTGCGGCGGCGCGTCCCCCCATCTGCCGGATCTGTTCCACCACGTTGTGGGCTGCATCGGCGCGTGAATGGTAGTTCACGCCCACGGCCGCGCCTTGTGCCGCAAGCTGAAGAGCGGTGGCGCGACCGATGCCGCGTGAAGCGCCCGTGACCAAGGCCGTGCGTCCTTGGAGTCGAAACATACCCATGGGGTCCTCCGGTTCAACATTGTAGTGCGTACGGCGGAGGGATTTCGTGCAGCCGGGCGATTGAGTTTCCCAGCGTCTTGTGGAACCCGCGCGAACGAATGAATAGTAAGATAGGCCGATTGAGAAAGAAATCGCTAGAGTCGTATTGCCGGTCCGAAGTTCCATCGATCAAGAGATGGGGACTGGCACACATTTCGAACTAGGTCGTTCGATTTAGAATTCCGCACAAATTCCTGCAAGACAGAACGAATTTGGACCGCCAGGACCCGGGCAAGTCCTCCGGAAGCCTACGATAAGATCCAGCAGCGTTTGTGTCGCCTGAGCAGCGTTTGTGTCGCCTGAGTAGATCGTGGAGAAACGACCGTTATGAGTAGCGAGGCCGAGGGTACGAGCCAGAGCGCCGCGAGCAGTGAGCCGGCGCTGCGCTCGCCCAGAGTGGCGTACTTCAGCATGGAGGTCGCCCTGGATCCCGAAATCCCCACCTACAGCGGGGGTTTGGGCGTGTTGGCTGGCGACACTTTGCGGTCGGCAGCCGATCTGGGCGTACCAATGGTGGGCGTCAGCCTGCTCCACCGCAAAGGATACTTCAACCAGAAGCTCGACCCGCAGGGCAACCAGACCGAGGAACCGGTCGAGTGGGACCCCGAGCAACTGCTGCAAGTCATGGAACCGCTCGTCACGGTGTCCCTCGAAGGCAGGCCCGTACACCTGCGCTGCTGGCGGTACCTCATCTACGGCATCAATGGCCAGGTCGTGCCGGTCTACTTGCTGGACAGCAAGGTCAGCACCAACAGCGAATGGGACCAATCGTTGACGGACCACCTCTACGGCGGCGACGAGCGTTACCGGCTGTGCCAGGAAATGCTGCTCGGCATGGGCGGCGTGCAGATACTGGAAAGCCTGCGCCATACGAACATCGCGACGTTTCACATGAACGAGGGCCATTCAGCCCTGCTGGTGTTGCGGCTGGTCGAGCGGCAGATGGCGCAAAGCGGCAATAAGTTTCCGTCGAGCAAAGACCTGATGGTCGTGCGCCGGCATTGTGTCTTCACGACGCATACGCCCGTGCCGGCGGGTCACGACGAGTTTTCGGGGAACCTCGTCCGCCAGGTGCTCGGCGAAGAGCGAAGCGTGCTGCTGTTCTCGACAGGGTTCACGGGTCTCGACCACCTCAACATGACCCACCTGGCGCTGCACCACTCCAACTACGTCAATGGCGTCGCGATGCGGCACGGCGAAGTTTCGCGCGGCATGTTTCCCAAATACCGCATCCGGGCGCTCACCAACGGCGTCCACGCGGCGACTTGGGCTGCTCCCTCGATGCGCGAGCTGTTCGACCGCGAGATCCCGGAATGGCGTCACGACAACGTCTACTTGCGGTACGCCATCGACATTCCGCTGGCGGACGTCCGGGCGGCGCATATGCGCGCCAAACGAGCCCTACTGCGGGCCGTCGAAGCCTCCTGCGGCGTCACGCTCGATGAGAACGTTCTCACCATCGGTTTCGCGCGGCGGGCCACCGGTTACAAGCGAGCCGATTTATTCCTTTCCGACCAGGAGCGCCTGAAGCGGATTACCTTGAGCGCCGGCCCGCTGCAAGTGATCTACGGCGGCAAAGCGCATCCCAAAGACGAAGGCGGCAAGGCGAAAATCCGCCGCATCTTCCGGGCGGCGAGCGCGCTCGGGCACAGCGTCAAGGTCGTCTACGTCGAAAACTACGACTGGTCGTGGGGCGCTTTGATTTGCAGCGGCTGCGACCTGTGGTTGAACACGCCCATCAAGACGCGCGAGGCCTCCGGCACCAGCGGCATGAAAGCAGCCCTAAACGGCGTGCCCAGCCTCAGCGTGCTCGACGGCTGGTGGGTCGAAGGGCATTTGGAAAGCCTCACGGGCTGGTCGATTGACGGCAAAGACGACGATGAGGACGCCGAGGCCGAGTCGCTCTATGACAAGCTCGAAAAAGTGATCATGCCGCTCTACTACAAAGATACCGACGGATACGCGCAGGTCATGCGCACCGCTGTCGCGCTCAACGGCTCGTTCTTCAACACCCAGCGCATGCTGCTGCAGTACATCTTTAACGCCTATTCACAGAACGGCAAACATTGGCAGGACGTTCTATCGGCGGGCGGCCAATAGGCCGCGAGCGCCGGATCGTTTGTTGCCTGCACGGCGAAGGTCCGCATCTCAACCAATCAACGGATAACCGCCGCCATCAAAACTGCAGCCGTTTTTTGAACAAGAACAACAGATTCTGAATACCATCGCGCCAGGGATTGAGCTTGATCTCCCCCATCCGCGATGTATACATGACGGGGATCTCATCAAAGCGGATCCGCGGGTGCTTGATAGCCTCGACTTTGATCTCCTCGGAAAAAGCCATGCCGTCGGAGTCGAGCCGGATACTCTCCAGGATCGAGCGCCGGAACACCCACATGCCCGACTGCGAGTCGCGCACCCACCGGAAAAACAGCAGCGACATCGTGATCGAGAGAATGAGATTGCCGACATGGTGCTTGAAGCTCATTGCCGCGCGGTCACGCACCGGGAAGCGCGAGGCGTTCAGGAAATCAACCGACAGATGCAGGAACGCTTCGAGCAGGTAAGAGATCGCGTCCACCGGATAGGAGTGGTCGCCGTCCAGCGTGACGATGATGTCGCTTGTGGCGTGGCCAAAACCCTTCTTGTAGGCCCGCCCGTAGCCGCGGACGTCTTCGCGGATGACCTTGGCGCCCTTCGCGCGAGCAATGTCGGCCGTGCGGTCGGTCGAGCCGTTATCGACGACGATCACTTCGTCGACGTAATCCGGCATGCGCGAGAGCACTTCCTCGACGCCCTGCTCTTCGTTCAGGCAAGGAATGATGGCGGTGATGCTGAGTCCCTTGTACATCGGTTAGACGAGCAGGAACAGGCGCTATCGCCTGTCCTTCGCCGCGAAAACAGCGAGGCCCTGGGAAAGGTTTAGGGGCGAGACGCGTAAACCTGCCTGTTGCCTTCGCACCCAGGCGAGCGCCGCGCGCAAAGGCAATCACCGATAGTACTCCAACGAGGGGCAGGGTTTCATCCGACCGGACCGTCGCGCGGTTGGCCGCGCGGGCACGGTTGCCATGCACCACAACTCGTCGTGAAATATGCGGGCGAGACGGGGGCTCGGCGAGCGCTTAAGGGCGGTTCGGTGCGCGCACGCGCTTGACCAGCTCCACGGCCTTGCCGAGAATCGTCGCTTCAATTGCGGGCGCCCAAGGGCCGGGCTGTCCGTAATAAACCTGCGAGCGATCGGCTTCGTAGCCGCCTTCGGATAGAATTTCCTTGGTCGGGATATACGCGAAAACGTCGTTGGCGTACGCAACGGGCCAGGTTGACTCCTCGCCCAATCGCTCCTTGAGCTGAAGGGCGTAGCCGACAACGACTTCACCGGCCAGCGCCACCAACGTCACCGTGCCGCCTAGTTGCACGGCTTGTAAGGGATAGGAATAGTCCGTTGGAATGCGGCCGCCACTCGCGAGCAGCTCCAAATGCTCGGCGGCGTGACGGCGTACAAAGCGGTTCGGGTCTTTTGCGCGGGCTTCGAACTCGCCGCGGGATGGCGCCGGCGCCAAGGGGATCGGGAAGCGGATCAATTCGGCGCGAAGGTCGCCGTCAACACTCCGGCCGTCGCTGCTCATGACGCCCGCGACAGCCGCCGCTAACTCCTCGCCGTGCTGCTCGACATGCGCCATCTCGCCGCGCGGTTCCGGATTGGCGTCCGCGCCGCAGCCCATCATGAAAAGCGCCACAACGCCGGGCTGGGCGCTTTCAACCCGCCGCTGCGCCTCGCCGGCATAGTCCCCGTGAAATTCGTAATGGTTTCCGGTCAGGGTCGTATTGTGGCAGGCGTAGCTGAATAGCACTGCGATCGGCTTACCGTCCATCGAACTCACCCGCAGCACGGGGACGTCGTGATCCACGGGACCTTTCGGATTCATTGCCAGTTTGACGCCATCCGGAGTCTGCTGCCGCCGGTTCATGGCAAAGCCCGCCTGCCCGCGGTGAAACGTCAGACGCGACGGCGCAAGATTCGCTATCGCCTTTCCGATGACTTCAACCACTTGCTCCTGTAAGTACTGCGTGTAGTCCTCCACGGCCTTGGACTGCTCCGGCGTGAAGTCATACATCACCCGCAGCGAATTACCCAGCGTAGGGCCGGTGTGCGTATGCGACGAGCTGAGCACGAGCCGCTCGCGAGGCAACTCGAAACGTTCGCGGGCCTGACAGGCGATCGCTTCCGACACGCCGTTCACGAAACCGATCAAATCGCTGGTGACGATGACGACGCGCGACCCGCTGGGATCTTCTATCGCCAGCGCCTTGGCGTGCAGCTCTTGAGCGACGCCCTGCGAGGGCTTGTCGCGGTTGCCGTAACCAGCCATCCAAACCGGCATTTGCGGCGTGATCGAAACCACCGCCGCGCCAGCCTTCCACTGCTGCCCCTGCAGACCGGCGGCGGCTGCGAGGAAAATCAGGGCCAGATTTCGTATTCGTTCCCGATGCATAAGCATCGCCATCATACACCCGCTGCGCCAGCGGCGGCTTACGCGGCTTATTTAAACCCGGCCCGGCCAACGTCTTACGGCGCCCCTAGCCCGCTGCTGTTCCGAGGTTTGCCGGCCAGCGGCGCTTTGTTGACACCCCTGGAAAGTGGTTCCTAGAATGAGATTTGCGCGGGCTTGGGCCGGGTCCTACGTAAATCGCTCTCGGCCCAAGGCTTACGATCTACAATGGACAAGAGCAGCCGAGCGCGATACAAGAAAAAGCTGGAGCAGGAGCAGGCCGACCTGCAAGCGCTGCTTGTTCGCACCAAGGACGCCGGGCGGAACGCTGACGAGCTTGGCCCCGAGGACGCTGCGGAAAAGGCCGCCAACTCCTACAACAAGGAGCTCCTCTTCCGGCAGGGCGATAATGAGCGTAGCCATCTTCATCTTGTCGAAGAGGCTTTGAACCGGGTTGGGTCGCGAGATTTTGGGTCATGCCAATCGTGCGGCGATCCGATCGACAAGAAGCGGTTGGATGCGGTGCCGTGGGCGCCATTCTGCCGCTCTTGTCAGGAAGAGGAAGAGCGCAACAATCACGGCGAATAGTACGGCGCGATGATGTGACAGACAGCGAGGTGGGCTTTCCCTAGTAGCAGGAGCAGTTCACTTACCTCGAAAGCTCTTACGGCCAGACGGGCCCCCGGCCTGGCTGGCGCGCTCTTTACCGCCTTTTTTCCCGACGAATGCCGCCTCTGCGAACGCCCCTTGGAGGGGTTTACCAGAGCGCCGGTTTGCCCCGATTGCCTCGGTTCGCTCGTCGCTGACGACCCCTCCCGATCCTGTTCGCGTTGCGGCCAGGCTGTAGAGACCGCTAACCCCAACGGCTGCAGCTTCTGCCGCACGTCTCCGCCTCCCTTCGATGCGGCGGGCTCGTTCGGCGTGTATCAGGGCAATTTGCGCCGCCTGATCCATTTGCTCAAATACGAGAAGATGCTGCCGCTTGCGCAACCGCTCGCGGGACGCATGGCGTCGCAGCTTCCCCGTTTCGGGACCATTGATTTCATCGTTCCCGTGCCGCTTTATTGGACCCGAAAGTGGCTGCGCGGGTTTAATCAGTCCGCTTTGCTTGCGAAATTGCTTGCCGCGCGGAGCGGAGCCGGCTATCGCCCTCGCGCACTTCGCCGCACACGCCGTACCGCGGTGCAGGCCGGCCTTTCCGACTCCGCGCGTATCCACAACGTGCGCGGCGCTTTTGCCGCCCGGGCCGCGGGTCTCGAGGGGCGGCGCATCCTGCTCGTCGATGATGTGATGACGACCGGCGCAACGCTCGCCGCGGCCGCGGCGGCGCTCAAGCAAGCCGGGGTTTCGTATGTCGGGGCGTTCACGCTCGCGCGAGCCGTGCGCCAGAGCCGTTTGGGGGCGTCTTCATGAGGGTGTCGCAAGTGGTGTCACGATGGTGAACGGCAGCGTATTGCGGAACCCGGTGCCCGTGCTCAACGCGAGTTACGAGCCGATCCACGTGTGTGTCGTGCGGCGGGCTCTTGTGCTTGTGCTCAAGGGGGTCGCTTCGGCCGAGGAACTGGCCGCGGCGCACATTCACTCGGCGTCGCAGGCTATTTCCGTGCCCTCGGTCATCCGGCTGCTCGAGTACCGCCGAATACCGCGCCAGACTCGCTCGCTGTCGCGCAAGAACATTTTGTTGCGCGACCGCCATACCTGCCAGTACTGCCGCCAGATCTTTTCGCCTATCGAGTTGACCCTCGACCACGTTATTCCGCGCTCCCGGGGCGGCAAGAGCACCTGGGAAAATCTGGTCACCTGCTGCCGCCGCTGCAACAACTGCAAGGGCGACCGGCTGCCCGAGGAAGCCCACATGCTTCTGCAGCGCCGGCCCCGGCCTTTCAGCCTGCACACCAGCCGCAGCCTGATGCGGCAGTTAGGAAGCTACCAGGAAACTTGGCGCAAATATCTTTTTTATTAGAGAATCGGGTATAGGCGTCGATTCCCGCCCTCCACGGTTTCAGGGTTCGCTGCTGCTTGCGCTACGGGCATGCGATAGGTGCTGATGCAGTTCTCCTTTCGCAAATCGAACGTAACCATCACGCGGGAGCGATTGGTCCCTCGACCGGCTGACCCGGCGGTTCCCACATTCAGCACGCCGTCGAGCGGCGAGCGTAGCCGCGGGGGCCCCTTCGTTGTTTCTCTGGGTCTCCACGTTTTTCTGGCCGGGTCGGTTTTTCTGGAGAATTACCTGCGGCCGCCGCTCGAGTTGCAGGTGGACTCGGTCGAGCAGTTGCTAGCCGACGACCGCTACGAGTTGACGTGGCCGGTTCGTCCCTCGGACCTTCCGCCGGTCGAGCCGGTAGAAACGCCCAAAGCCGAGACGCAACAGCCGCAAGGCGACGGTGCGCCGCCGCGTTTCCAACTGCCGCAGCAGGTGGTAGCCAACGCTCCCGACGCCGCCAGCAGCCGCCAAATGATTTGGGACCAGGCGCCCCAGGTCGAGCTGACCAAAGACGTCCCCGCGCCCAACTTCGTCGAGCCACCGCGCCCTCAGGTCCAACGGCTACGCTTCGAGCTTGCGGAGGCGCAGCTCCTGGCTCCCGCTCGCCCGGCGCTGGCCGCCGAAAGGGCCCCGGCGGTGGAAACGTCAGCGCGGTCGAGCTCGCTCGAAGCGATCGGCAAAAGTCCGCCGCTGCGTTACTGGACGCCGGAGACCGAGCCCGCCGCTCCCGAGCGCCGCGCCTTGGCTCCCGAGACGGCCCCGGAAATCGAAGCCGGACCAGCCCAGGCCCTCGACCTGGACCAGATCCAGCGACAGGCCCGGCTGCGCTATTGGACTCCCGAGCAGAAAGCCGCCGAACCCTCAAAACAGGCGCTGGCGGCCGAGAAGGCGCCTGCGATCGCCGCGGCGCCGACAGGGGGCGTCGATGTCGGCCAGTTCCAGCGCTTGTCGCGGCTTCGCTACCAACAGGCGGAAGCATCGCAAGGGGATGGCGCTGCTCCCCAACCCCGGGCCCTGGAGGCCCCGGAAGGCGCTCCGGCGCTTCCAATCAACACTGGGCAATCGGCGTCTCGAGGCGGCGCGGATGAGCTGGTCCAGCAGCAGACGCTCGCCGCTCTGGGATCGATCGAGCCACCGGCAGCCGGCCGGGCCGTGGTTGGCGTGGATCCGGTTCAGGACGCAAGCGCCGTGGTTCCGCGCGGCGAGCGGGGTGGAAACTTTACGGCCGGACCCGACGGCGGCGCCAGCAGCTCCACGGGGGCAGGAAACGGCTCAGTCGAGGGTGACGCGGGCGCCGGCGGGGCGGTTGCGGCGGTTCGTATCCCCAACCTTTCCGTGACGCCTGCTTCTCCGGGCGCAGCGATAGGTCTCTCCGACAAGCGCCCTCCCGAGCGCGGCACGCCCGAAATCGAGCGCGAGGCGCTGCTGAGTCAGTTCCGCAACGCCAAACTTTCGCCGCTGCCAGGGGTAGGCGTGGTCGCGAAGGAAGGGCCTCCTGACCCGGAGTTTCCCTTCCCCGGACGCGCCGTCTACACCTTGGCGGTGAACATGCCCAACGTCAACAGCTATTCGGGCAGTTGGATCATGGAGTTCGCCGAAGTGAAGAAGGGGGAAGCGATCGACGGCAATTTGCAGCCGCCCTCCCCGCGATTTAAGGTCGACCCTGTTTACACGCGCGCCGCGATCGACGAACGAGTCGAAGGCGACGTCGTGTTGCACGCCGTGATTCGCAGCGACGGGCTGGTCGGCCACATTCAGGTCATCAAGAAACTCGACGAACGGCTCGATGAGAGCGCCAAGGCCGCCTTGTCGAAATGGCGCTTCCAGCCCGCGACCAAGAATGGAGTGCCGATCGATATCGAAACGGTCGTGCGTATTCCCTTCCGCCTGACTCCTCGATACGACAAAAGACGCTGAGGCTTGCGGCCTGCTGGGTCTGGCCCTGCTCAGTGTGGCTCTGCTGAGTATGGTTCTTGATGTTGGGGCAAGGCGCAGGATGAGGTCCCGAACCGATTGCGATCGCCTCGCAGCGCCTGAACAAACAGACCGCGTGCCGGGCTACTCGATCCAGCCGCCGCCGATAACCAAATCGTCTTGGTAAAAGACGGCCGCCTGGCCTGGCGTGACTGCCGGCTGGCGCTCGTCGAACTCGACCTCGACTCGCTGAGGCTCGGCGGTGGGCCGCACGACGGCTGGCGCGGGCCGAAACTGATGGCGGATTTTGGCTTGAACTCGCAGCGGCTCTCGAAGCCCGGCAATGGAAATCCAATTCACTTGGCCCGCATGGAACCGCTTGCGGAGTAATTCTTCGCGCGGGCCGACGACAACGCGGCGATCCGCGGGCTGGATCTCGACAACATACATCGGGCTGCCGACGGCGATACCAAGCCCGCGCCGCTGGCCGATCGTGTAGTGATGAATGCCGGCGTGCTCGCCAAGCACCCGGCCTTCCGTGGTGACGATGTCGCCGCTTGGCTGTTCGCCGCGGGAGCCCTGTTGATCGAGATAAGACTCCACAAAGCGTGCGTAGTCGCCGTTGGGAACGAAGCAGATCTCGTGGCTTTCGGGCTTTTGCGCCACCGGGATGTTCAACTCTTGCGCCAGCGCGCGCACTTCCGACTTGAGCATCTCTCCGAGCGGAAACGACGATCGCTCGAGCTGCGGCTGCGTCAGCCCAAACAGAAAATAGCTTTGGTCGCGGCTCTCATCGACGCCCTTCCGCAGCAGGTAGCGTCCGCCGGCGGCGTCATGTTCGATTCGCGCGTAGTGGCCCGTTGCGATGCGGTCAGCTCCAACCTGGCGCGCAACATCGAGAAACTGGTCGAACTTGATGAAGTTGTTGCAGAGCGTGCACGGGATGGGCGTCTTTCCCGAAACATAGTCGCGAACGAAAGGCTCCACCACTTCCTTCTCGAAGCGGTCCTCGAAATTCAACACGTAGTAGGGAATGCCCAGAGCGTTAGCTACGTGGCGCGCATCGTACACGTCATCGAGCGAGCAGCAGCGCCCCGTCGCGCCGCCAGATGGAATCAGCTCGGGCATGCGCTGCTGATTCCAGAGCTGCATCGTCATGCCGACGATGGGCTGGCCGCGGCGATGCAGCAGGCCGGCAGCCGTCGAGCTGTCGACGCCGCCGCTCATGGCCACTGCGATGAGATCATTCGGCATGGTTGAATCTGTCAGTTGGGTGCGCAGCCACCTGAGGCCGAGCGGTTTCAACGAGGCTGCAAAAGCTGCTGCCTGGACCGGGCAGCAGGCCGTCGGCTAGCGCGTCGCCGCGGGAGAGAGACTCCTCAAGTGCCCAACGACCGCGGGAATGGCTTCGAGCAAAGCGTCCACCGCGTCTGGAGTGGTCTGTTTCCCCAAAGAAAACCGCAAAGTGGACTTGGCGCGTTCGGCCGACAGCCCGACCGCCGTCAGCACATGCGATGGCCGGACGGCGCCGCTCGAACAGGCCGCGCCGCTCGATACCGCGAAGCCGCGCAAATCCAGCGCAATGAGCAGCGCTTCTCCTTCCACGTGGTCAAAACGGATGCTCGTGGTGTTCGGCACTCGCGGCGAGCCGCCGTTGACGCTCGCCTGATCGACGCGTTCCAGGATGCCGCGCTCCAGGCGGTCGCGGAGGGCGGAAAGGCGAGTGCCCTCTGTCTCCAGGCAGTGGGCTGCGAGCTCGGCGGACGCGCCGAGTCCGACGATGCCCGCCACATTTTCCGTCCCAGGGCGCTGGCCGCGCTCGTGCGAGCCGCCGAACTGGATCGGTTCGAACTCCACGCCCTTGCGGAAATACATCGCCCCGGCGCCTTTGGGCCCGTAGATTTTGTGGCTGCTCAAGCTGAAGAAATCGACTCCCAGGTCATCGACGTTGGTCGGGATCTTCCCCGCGCTCTGCACCCCGTCGGTATGGAACACCGCACCGGCCTCGCGGGCGATCCGCGAAATCTCGGCCAGCGGCTGCACGGTGCCGAGCTCATTGTTCGCGTGCATGATGCTGATGAGCACCGTGCCGGGCCGCAAGGCGGCGCGAACATCGTCGGGAGAAACGACTCCCGACGAGCCCACTTTGACGTAGCTGACCTCGACGCCTTCCTTTTCGAGCGCCTGGCAGGTGTTGAGCACGGCAGGGTGCTCAATCGTGCTCGTAATGACGTGCTTGCCGCTCCTGGAGGACGCGCGAACCGTCCCCAGGATGGCGATGTTGTCGGATTCCGTGCCGCCGCTAGTGAACAGAATCTCGCGGGGGCGGCAATGCAGCAGCGCGGCAACCTGCTGCCGCGCGCGCTCGACCAGAGTGCGCGCCGACTGCCCGAAGTGGTGGATGCTCGAGGCGTTACCGTAGGTCTCGCGGAAACACGGCAGCATCGCCGTCAGTACCTCTTCGGCTACCGGCGTGGTCGCATTGTGATCGAAGTAGTAGCGTTGCATCAGCGGCCCGTGACAGTATTGATTATATCGTGGGGCCCGGGATCATCACGCTGACAACCGACTTTGGCTTGGCCGATCACTATGTCGGGGTGATGAAAGGGGTGATCGCCACGATTCATCCCTCGGTCCAAACAATCGATATCTCTCACGCTGTACGGCCGCATTGCGTGCCCGAAGGCGCCTTCTGCATCGCGCAGACATACCTTTTTTTTCCGCCCGGCAGCGTTCACCTTGTCGTGGTCGACCCCGGGGTAGGCAGTTCGCGCAGGGCGATCGCCGCGCAGGCGGCGGGCCAATACTTCGTCGCCCCCGACAACGGCGTCCTCTCCCAAGTTTTCGAACGCGAAAGCGCCGTCATCCGCGAAATCGATGTCGAGCGCTACGAGCGAAAGCCGGTCAGCCGCACGTTCCACGGCCGGGACATTTTCGCGCCCGTCAGCGCCCGGTTATCCAGCGGCACGCCGTTCGAAGAGATTGGCGCGGCGATTCACGACGCCGTGCTGCTGCCTGCGACGGCGCCGGTGAAGGTCGATGGCGGCCACTGGCGCGGCTGCGTCTTAAACGTTGACCGGTTCGGTAATATCGTCACTAGTTTTAGGCGGGGATGGCTGGCCGGCCGCACTGAGGGATTCTCTATGGCCGTAGGGAAGATCGAAGCGCGGCGGCTCGTGGAAAACTACGCTCGCTCCCTCGGCGAGGAGCCGTTCTTGATTGAAGGCAGCTCCGGATATTTGGAGCTATCCATCAATCGCCACTCCGCGGCTGCGCGGGCCGGCGTCAAGATCGGCTCCCCAGCCGAATTCTGGGAGAGCAAATAGAGCTGTCAGCGGAAGTTCTTGCCAAGGATTCCCGCTGCCCTGTCGAAAGAACTGGACCACGAGCCTCATGCAAAGAGGGCGATCACCCAAGGCGAACCTTCCCGAGCCCATACCGGGCCGGGAAGGTTCTCCTTCGGGTTTTCGAATGATTTCCGCTGTTAGGCCTGCGAAGTCCGCCGCTTGCGAACGATGGCGCCCAACGCCAACAGGCCAGTACCGAACAGGATGACAGTGCCGGGCTCGGGGATTTCAGTACCCGTCGTCCAGCTCAAATTGTCGATACCCGTTCCGATATCCGGCGTGCTGAAAGTTACGCGCGCCGTGCGAATCGGGAGACCGCCGCCGCCGAGGTCGGTCAGCGTGAACACGAATCCGTCAGCCTGCACGGCGAGCAAGTCAAAAGTGGCGGTTCCGACCGCTGGTCCCGTCCAGTCGAGACTAGAGTACGTTTCCAGTGTCACTGTAGCTAACGGCGCCGCTCCACCGTCGCCGCGGTAGTCGAGCACATCCACGCTCAGATCGGTGAGACCGACGTTGAACGAGAAGAAGTAGTCAAGCGCGAGAACCGGCCCGACCGGTTCGTCGGTAAGAAACCCGCTGTCGGATCCGCCTGAAGCGAAGTCGCGCGAGTCGCCGACCTGGAAGGCCGTCGTCGTGAGGTCCGCCGAGTCCGGCTCAGCGCCATAGGCATCGCCAAGCTCCACGCCGGGTACACAGGGAGGACAGACTAGGGCGTTGTCGCCGGTGTAGAAGCTTACCGTCACCCCGGAGTCGCTGGCAGAGTTGTAGGCGACGCCGGATGCAGCGTCGTCAAAATCGATCATTCCCGCCGTCAGCCCGCCAACTGACATCACGAGAGCAACAGCTAAGAGCAGCTTGGTTGGTCGGTGCATAGAACAGTCCTTTCGCAGACAAGAATCCCTGGCTTTCGTGATAGAGCAATCCGCAGACCAAAGCAAAGTCCGGTCCGCACGTATTCTAGAATGCTACAACGTTGCCCAAAACTTCGCAAGCAATGACATTTCTTCGCCAAGGCGATCCGGGCTTATCAATACAGGACTCATAAGTCTCCCGCTGTATGCCGTTGTATGGGATATAAGCGACCCCAAGTTGGGACTTGGGACATACAGTACCCTAAAATACATTCTGGAGCCGGAAAACGCCTCAAATGGTCTCTGGCGGGCACTGGTAGTTCTTGCAAGTGTCACGAAAAATTTACCTGGTCCAAAATAGTACTAGGATGAAATAGTGGCTGGAAGGAACGAAGGTTCTAGTCCCCGGGGCGGTCAAAGCGCTGTCACCTGCTCCATTCGACACCCTTCGAAAGGTCGTGTTCAGGGCGTCGGCCGCAACCGTGCCGGCGAATCCGCCCGGGGGGTATCGACGCGGAAGGAAGATCATTCCCCGCCCCAAAGTCGCGAAGAAACAACCCGCGTTTGCGAAAGAGTTTGTGAAAGAATTGGGCTGTGGGCCCGCGACTTCCGCGGCTGCTGCCGGCGGGCGCCCGACTAAGCCGCCAGGCTAATCGAACGACGGCCCAAACACCCGGCCCGCAACCGTTTCCTGGCGCTCCCGTCTCAACCACGCCCATGATCGGACGCACGCTATCCGGCTACGAGATCATCGAGCAGCTTGGCGAGGGGAGCATGGGCGTTGTCTACAAGGCACGCGACCTGCAGCTCGACCGCCTGGTGGCTTTGAAGGTCCTGCACCGCCGCTTGGCCTCCTCGACCGAATTCGTGGCCCGTTTCGAGCGGGAAGCCAAGGCGATTTCGGCTCTCAACCACCCCAACATCGCGACCATCTATGGCGTCGGGCAGGCGGAAGGCCTGCGCTTCCTGATCCTGGAATACCTGCCCGGCGGAACGTTGCGGGCGAAGATCGAAGGGCGCGCCGACGGCGGCAAACTGCCGGTCTTGGAGGTCGTCGATAGCGCGCTGCAAATCGCCGAGGGACTCGGCCATGCCCACCGGCGCGGCGTCGTGCATCGCGATATCAAGACCGACAACGTGATGCTCAGCGAGGAGGGAGTTCTCAAGGTCACCGACTTCGGTGTAGCAAAAATCGACATGGACCTTGGCCTCACCGAGGAGGGCAGCTTAGTGGGGACCATGGCCTACATGTCACCCGAGCAGGTGCAGGGCATGCAGGTCGATTTTCGCAGCGACATCTACTCGTTCGGAGTCGTTGTTTACGAGCTGGCGACGGGCCAATTGCCGTTCCCGAATTTCCACAGCGCGGCCTTGATCTACGACATCGTCAACTCGCCGCCGCCGCCGATCGCCCAGTTCCGCCACGACATCCCGGCGTCGCTGGAGCGGATTCTAGGGGCCTGCCTGCGGAAGGAGCCCGAGCAGAGACCCGCCTCCATGGCCGACTTGGCGGGGGCCCTGGAAGCCTTATGGAACGAGCTGCGCACCGCGACCACGACCAGCCGGCATGACCTCGCCCGCGCCGCCGGCGAGCCGGGCGAACTTGCCGCGGGACGCACCTTGGGCCACTACCGGCTCGAGAACAAAATCGGCGAGGGAGGCATGGGCGTCGTCTATCGGGCCCGCGATACGCGCCTGGACCGGGCCGTGGCGCTCAAGGTTCTCAGCGCTCAAGCGGTGGCCAACACGCAGCGCAAGAAACGGTTCGTGCAAGAGGCGAAAGCCGCTTCCGCGCTGAACCATCCCAACATCGTCACCATCCACGACATCAGCGAGAGCGGCGGTTTCAACTACATCGCGATGGAATACATCGCGGGCAAGACGTTGGACCGCACCATAACCGGCGGCGGTCTGCCGTTGGCCGAATCTCTCCGCTATGCCGTGCAGATCGCCGACGCCCTGACGATGGCGCACGGCTCGGGAATCGTGCACCGCGACATCAAGCCCGCCAACGTGATGATCACGCCCGATGGGCTGGTGAAGCTGCTCGATTTCGGACTGGCCAAGCTCACCGAGCTCGCCGGCAATCTGTCGGCTTCCGATGCCGCTGAAGGATCGGCCCAGCCGCCCCATACCGAAGAAGGCGTCATCCTCGGCACCGTGGCGTACATGTCGCCGGAGCAGGCAGAAGGCAAACCGGTCGACGCTCGCTCGGACATCTTTTCGTTTGGCTCACTGCTGTACGAGATGGTCACGGGGCGGCGGGCTTTCCAGGGCGAATCGAAGATCTCGGTTTTGGCGGCCATCCTGCACCATGACCCGCCCAGTGTGAGGGAAATCGCCGGCGGAGTGCCCGCCGAAGTGGAGCGCATCATCCTGCGCTGCCTTCGCAAAGACCCCAATCGCCGCGGCCAGCATATGGCCGACATCAAGGTGGCGCTGCAGGAAGTCCTGGACGAATGGAATTCGACCCGAACCTCGGTGGTGAGCCGCTCGGGGTTGCCGCCGGTAGTCGAGAGCCGGCCAGGCTGGCGGGGTCCGGCGCTGGGCTTTCTGGCCGGCGCGCTTCTGATTGCGCTTGTGGCATGGCTCTGGCGGCCTCAAAACGACTCCGGCCGAGGCGCAGCCGGGATTCTCTCGCCCGACGCGGCGGAGTTGATGCTCACGCGCATGACCGGATCAGACACCCTGGGAGTTTCACCCGCCTGGTCTCCCGACGGCGTGTGGATCTGCTACGCCTCCGGCCGCGCCGGCAACCTCGATCTTTGGAAGCGCCCGCTGCTGGGCGGAGACGAGGTGCAACTGACCTCGACGCCGCAAGCCGAGACGCAGCCGGCCTGGGCGCCCGACGGGCGGGCGATCGCCTTTTCGGTTCGCGGCCGCGACGGCGGCATCTTCCTGATCCCCGCCGAGGGCGGCCAGCCCGTCCGTGTCAGTGAATTTGGCGCCAATCCGGCGTGGTCCCCGGATGGGCAAACGCTGGCGTTCGACTGGAACGGCGGGGTGTATCTCGTCCCCTACACCGGCGGCGAGCCGCGCCTGCTGACCGCCGGAACCAGCGCCACCCCGCACACGGCTTGGTCGCCCGACGGTTCCCGCGTCGTCTTCTGGAACCGAACGCAGGGGGACCTGTTGGCGCTGGATATCGGCGGAGGAGAGGCAACGCCGCTGGGGCTGATTCCGGCGGGCGAAGAAGTTGCCGGGCTCGCGTGGTCCGCCGACGGGCGCTGGCTGGTGTTCAGCCGCGGCTCATTCGGCGGCAACAAGGATTTGTGGCGTGTGGAGGTTGATCCGGGGTCGGGCAAGCCGCTGGGGCAGCCGGTGCGACTCACGTTATCCTCCACGGACGACGTGCAGTGCCGCATCTCCGCCGATGGGCTGAAAATCGCGTACACAGCGCAGCAAGTCGAGCGGCACCTGTGGAGTTTTTCGCTCAACCCCGAAACCGGTCTGGTTCGCGGAGAGCCAGAGCGAATCACAATGGTCGGCGAGCGAAACTACTACCCGGCCGTCTCGCCCGACGGGCAGTCGCTGCTATGGACCTCGCAGAACGCCGGGCAGGGCATGATCTATCACAAGCGGCTGGGGGAAGCCGAAGAGCGCAAGCTGACCGGGGAGCGAGGCCGGGGCATCCGTGAAGTCGGCGCCAGCTTTGGGCCGGATGGCCAGCAGATCGTCTATTCGTCGACCGTGGGCGGGTCTTACCAGCTTTGGCGCATGCCTTCGCTCAGCACCGTTGCGCTGCAGTTGACTCGCACGCAGCAGCCGGATCGCGATACGCAAACCGCCTGGTCGCCGGATGGCGCGAAGGTTGCCTTCTACTCGAACCGCGGCGGTTCATGGGACATCTGGACGATATCTCCGAGCGGCGGCGCACCGCAGCAGCTCACCAATTGGGAGAGCAACGAGGTTTACCCCGCTTGGTCGCCGGACTCGACGCAGCTTGCCTTCCTCACCAACCGCGACGGCAACCCCGACCTCTGGGTCCTCGACATGCGCACGAACGAGCCGCGGCCCTATGTTCAACACCCCGCCGAGGAGGGTCCCGGGGCATGGTCTCCCGACGGCCGCTGGTTCTACTTCAGCTCCAATCGCAGCGGTGAGTTCAACATCTGGAAAATGCCGGCGGCGGGGGGTGAGCCGCAACAGGTAACCACCTTCGAGGGCAGCGACGTAAATCTGCCGGAAACCGCTCTGTTTACAAAATTCGCAATTACCGCTACGCGCCTGATCGTTCCGTTGGAGACCCGTGAAGCGGGCGTCTATGTGCTGGAGACCTTCGCGAAACAGTAGCCTGGCTCAAAGCTTGTAGGCCTCCACCGCGGTCTCTCCAAGGATTCTTTGCTGCTCGGCTTGGGTAAGCTCAGCAATTCGCTTCTTCACGACTTCGACCCAACGCCCATAGGGGCACGCCACCAGGCACACGGGCCAGTCTGAACCGAACATCACACGCTTGGGTCCGAAGGCCGAGATCACCGTGTCGATGTAGGGGCCCAGCTCTTGTTCAGTCCAGTTCTGGTAATCCGCCTCGGTGACCATTCCCGAAAGCTTGCAGTAGACGTTGGGGCGATGCGCCAATTGGACGATGTTGGTCTGCCATGGCGACAGATAACCGTCTTTGATGCGCGGCTTGGCGATGTGGTCGAGCACGAATACCTGATCGGGATGCCGGTCGACGAACTGCAGCGTTTGGGGAAGGTGGCGCTCGAAGATCAGGATGTCGTAGACCAGCCCGAGATCCTTCAACAGCGCAATGCCGCGGTTGAAATCAGCGCGCAGCATGTAGCGGTCATCCGCCTCGCCTTGCAGCACGTGGCGCACCGCTTTCGCCTTGGGCTGGGCCGCAAATTCCTCCAACACGCCTTGGACGCCGCCATCGATGAGCGGGACCCAGCCGACCACTCCCTTGATGAAATCGTGCTGCCGCGCGAAATCGAGCAGAAAGCGGTTCTCTTCGAGTGTTTGCCGCGCCTGCACCGAAACGACGCCGTCGATTCCAGCCGCCCGTATTTCCTTCTCGAGATCAGCGGGCAGAAAATCGCGGCGGATGACCTTCATCGCGTCGTCGATCCAGCCGTATTCCGCGGTGCCGTACTTCCAAAAGTGATGGTGCGAGTCGATGGTCATGTCAGGTCCAGTGTAGCTGGGCGTCGATTCGAAGAGTGACCGTAGCCAGAACGCAGAATATCAGCCGGAGTTCTCCGGCCGCCCGGTCGCCCAAACCTTGTTCTTTACCGCCTCGGTCAGCGTCTGGATTTTCCGCAGCAGCCCCGGCGGGATCGCGGTTTCCATGGCGAGCAAATTCTGTTCGACTTGGCGCTGCGTCGACATGCCGATCAAGGTGCTCGCCGCGTAGGGGTAGTCGAGGCAGAAACGCAGGGCGACGTCCGCAATCCGCGCGCCGCTTTCCCGGCAGACCGCCGCCACCCTACGGCCGGCTTCCTTCACTTCCGCCGAGGCCGGGTGCCATTCGGGAGCGCCTTCGTCGGTGAGGATTCGCAGGTGCAGCGGTGAGGCGTTGATCAATCCGACGTCTTGCTGCTGGCAGAAGGGCCGCAGAATCTCGTCCAGGTCGTTGACCAGCAGGTTGTAGCGCGCGTACGAGAGGATCGCATCGACCGGCGCTTGCGACGCCACGTCCCGCAGCATTTTCGGTGGAAAGCCCGTGATCCCCACGTAACGCGCCTTGCCGCTGCGCTGTACCTCGCGCACGGCGGGGATCGTCTCCTCGACAATCTGCCGGCGGTCGCCAAATTCGATGTCGTGAATGTGCAGCAGGTCGACGTAGCCGGTCTTCAGACGGCGTAGCGATGCGTCGACGTCCGATTTCACGCGCCCGGCGGAGAAGTCGAAACCATCGACGTCATAGCGGCAGCACTTCGTTGCCAGGATGACCTTGTCGCGGCGTCCTTCGAGCGCCTTGCCGAGCCTTTCCTCAGCGAGCGTGCGGCCGTAGTAAGGCGCGACATCGAAAAAAGTAATGCCGTGGTCCACGGCGAAGTGAACGGCGCGCTCGCCTTCGGCAACGTCGATTTCACCGAACTCGTTGCCTAGAGGCGAAGCGCCGAAGCCGAGCACCGAAATTTCGAGGTCCGTCTTGCCGAGCTTGCGGTATTCCATGCGCGTTTCCACGATAGCGAGGAATCTACGTGGTTCGCGACTCAGCGCGCCGCTCAAACACAATCTGGCGCAGCGTCCAGACGATCTCCGACTCGCTGCCTGCCCCGCCCGCGAGGCTATCGAGCTCCGCCCCTAGCTTGCCGATCGAATCGTCGCCGTAAGTCTCGCGGATGAATGGCCTGTCTTTCCAATTCGGCACATTCATGGAGAACATCGTCGCGGCGTCCCGGTTCGATACCGGCAAACGGCGCGTGCGGCTGTGCAGCCGCCGCAGTAATGGTCCCTCGCCGAGTTTGTCGAGTACCGGCCCCACATAGAGTTCCGTCTTCTGGCTCCTCAACATCGAATCCACGATGCTCAGATAGCGGGCGAAAGCGGGGTGAGTCGTGTCGATGGCTTCGACTTCTTCGACTACCAGCAACCCACCTGTGGCGAGCTGTGTCGCCCAGCTATCCAGACAAAGGCGCGGATCGGGCAGGTGCGAGAGCAGGTAGCGGCAAAAGATCAGCTCCGACGGCCCCTCGGGAAATGGGGTCACCAGCACGTCATGGCGGTGGAACCGCAAGCGAGCGTCGGACTGCTCGCGGGCCATCCCGAGAAACCGCTCGGAAGTATCCAACCCGGCGACATGGTCGCAGCCCAAGACTTCGGCAAGCAGCCGCGTCGTGAACCCCGGACCACAGCCCAGATCAACCGCCATTCGCGTCCGTGACGGACGAACCCGTTGCAACAGCTCGCGCGTTGTGGTTTCGAAGACGCGGGCAACGACTTCGAGGCGGCGCGCGGCGAGGTCCTGATCACCAAACTGGTATTGCATGGGAAACGCGATGAATGGGTTGCTGGGCGCCCTTAACTACATCTGAAACACAGACAATATGTCGCTGTCCGCAGCCCTGGTATCCACAAACGACGGGCTGCGGCGCGACGCTACAACGGCCGGCTGTGCCCCTGCTGCTTGTATTTTTCCAGGAGATCTTTGAGCCGCGCCACAACCTCGGGGTGCTCGTTGTAGAGATTGTTTTGCTCGCCGACGTCCTGCGTCATGTCGTAGAGCTGCCCGGGCGGATCATCCGGCGCGGGTTGCCAGGCGCCGTAATTTCCGGAGCCAGGCCCTTGGCCGTCGATGAACTTCCACGGTCCCTGACGGATCAGGAACATGCCGTCGGCCGAATGCAAGATCGTAGCCTCGCGCAGCGGCCCTTCGAGATCCCGGCCGAGCAGTACCGGCAGAATGCTGTAACTGTCTTCGGCGGCATCGCTCGGCAGCGTCTTCGCGACGATGGCCGCGGCGGTGGCGGTCAGGTCGGTTAAGCAGACCGTTTCGTCAGCAACGACACCCGGCCGCACCTTTGAGGGCCAGCGCGCAATGAAGGGAACCCTGTGCCCGCCTTCCCAGGTGTCGCGCTTTCGCCCGCGCAGCATCTCGTGGTTCGAGTAGTGGCCGAACTGCTCGATGTGCTCAGGTTTCCAATCCGACCCGTTATCGCTAGTAACGATGAGGAGCGTGTTTTCGGCGAGGTGGTGGCGGTCGAGAGCGTCCATTATCCTGCCGATCATCTGATCCACAAGCACCGTGAAATCGCCATACTTGCCGGCGCCGCTTTTGCCTTCCACGTCCGGAGTCGGCATCCACGGCGTGTGCGGCGCGGGTAGCGCGAAATAGAGGAAGAACGGCTGCCCGGAAGAGGCGGCCGCGTGGTCGTCGATAAATCCGACGGCTTTACCGGTCAAGTGCGGCAGCACGTCGAGGAAATCGAAGCTCGGCGATTTCTCGCCCTCCCGCCAAAAAACGCCGCCATCGCGAATGCCTTCGGTGCGAGCATCGGCTAACTCCGTGGTGCGGTCGTTTTCGAGATAGACATAAGGGGCCATGTCGAGCGACGCGGGAATACCGTAGAAGTAATCGAACCCGAGCGTTGCGGGACCGTTCCCAACCGGCTGGCTGTAATCGACCTCCAGGCCTTCGGGCTTGGCGAAGCTCGCAGATTCCAGCATCGGGTTGTACTGCGGCTTCTGCTTGGTGGCCCAGTCCACGCCTAAGTGCCATTTACCCACGCCCGCGGTGCGGTATCCGTTGCGCTGAAGCAGCGACGCAACGGTCATGCGGCCGGGCTCGATCAGGCTCGGCGAATACCCGGAAAGAACGCCGCTCTTGAGGCGGCTGCGCCAGGCGTAGCGGCCGGTGAGAACGCCGTAACGCGTCGGGGTACAGACCGCCGAAGGCGAATGCGCGTCGGTGAAGCGCATGCCCTGGGACGCCAGCCGGTCCATGTTGGGCGTCGGAATCTTCGATTCGCTGTTGTAGCACTGCGGGTCGCCGTAGCCCATGTCGTCGGCCATCAGGAAGATGATGTTGGGCCGCGAGTCTTCGCCCGACTCGCCAGGCCCGCCGCTGCAACCCGCGAACGCCAACCCGGCCGCGCCGAGCCCGATCGCGCAAAGAAAGTTTCGCCGGTCGCAATTGCCGCTCATCAATAAACCTCGCAAACCTCGTGCATCGTCGGACTCTCAGGCCGCAATTGTAACAGCCGGTTGCGGGCCCCCCGGAGCTCTACTTTTGACTGCGGCCTATGAAGGGCGGGTGGACAACCGATTGTCGTGCGGGTGAGCGCGGCAGCGGCGGCACAGTAAGGGCTTGGCGGCAGAAACGGTTTGGCGCCACGACTTGCCTTGGCGGCGTCAGTGACGGCTTGGCGCTGTGACAGGTTGGCTACGCTGTGACGGGTGCGGCGCATTCGCCGGTGGAACTTTCAGTTGAGGAACGTCTTAGTCGTCTTAGCGGAGCCGGATGTGCCGTTTGGTGATCGCGAGATAGTGCGGGCGGGAAAGGTAGAAGTAACTTGCGCGCGCAGACGGGACCTAGCCGGAAACACTGAGGGCGGCCACTCACTTCTTCGATTGACTCCCGGCTCGTTCCGACTTTGGGATTTTGCATCCCGTTGCTGGTCGATAATACCCAACTAATTCTCGTGAATCAAAGTCAGTTTTCCACCCGATTGCGACGGATAAGTCGCGGACTCAAAAACCTTCTTCGGTCCAGTAGGTGGCGTCAATCGGTTCGTTCGTGGCCGCCCTGTAAACTAGGCAGCTTCAGCAAAGGCCCTCCTTTTGTTAGGTTGCCCGTAACCTTCTTCTTTCGAAGAGGTTAGAGGCCAACAACCAGGTCCATACCGGCTGTCTCTATCCCTAGTAAACACCCATTCGATTCGCTTGTCAAGATACATTCCGGACCCTCAAACAGCCGGCTGTGAGAAACGGCTCAACGCCTATAACGGGAAGGGATTAGAGAACGCTCAGAAGCAAAAAGCGGTCGAAATAACATCCGGCTTTGCGGCCACAAAACCAGGCGCCATGAAGCATGTCGTCGGCGCGGGCCACGCTCTGACCGCGGGCCACGCTCTGACCGCGGGGCACTGGCTGTCTAATCCGCGTGGCGGAACTCGACGCCGGCGAAGCTGACGACCGACTGCTGATCGATGTTCCATTGCTCGTAGAGCAGCACTTCCCCCCGCACGTTTTCAGCGGCGCGAAGAAAAGTGTAGATCGGCGAGTAGCCGCACCAGCGCAGGTCGTCGTGTTTGGGGTGAACAAGCTCGAAAAAGCCCTCCGCGTCGCCTTCGCAGATGCGATCGAGGCGCGCTTCGTCCCGCGTGCGCACCTCCGCGAGCGGACCCTGTTCCGCCGTGGCCGTAAAGGCGTCGCCGTAGCGGCGGCCGATGTGCGCCATGTCGACACCAAGCACCCAAACGAGCTTGTCGCCGAGCTTGGACGCCATTTCGCCCAGCGCGTCGAGGAACCGCCGCACGCTCTCGTTGCGCTCCGGAGGCTTCCCCGTTAGCAAGCTCTCGACCAGCGGGCCGCACAGGATTGGCACGGCTTTCAGGTCCGGCTTGCCGAGCGCGTGTTGGAGAAAAATGCACTGAAACTCGATGGAGTGCTCGGTGGCATGACAATAGTCCTCCATCACGACCGCATCAGGCGCGGCGGATGCCAACCCGTCAACGAGCGCGCGGTCGGTCTGGACGGCACCAAAGGGGGTCAGATACGGCTTGCGCGTTAGGCCGAACTTCTCTGGCTGCCCGTAGTGCGACGTGCCCAGAATCACGAAAGTGTGGTCGGCATAGCTGGGGTTGAGGCGCCGGTAGGCAGCGGCGTAGCTACGAAAACCGCCTTCCGGGCTGACGTGCGGCGCGGCCAGGGCCACCAGCGAGTCCAGCGATGCCGACTCCGGGTCGGCGCCGTACTGACTGAGCCTGACCCGCAACGGTTCGGCCTCGGCGGGATAGCCGCTCTCGGCGTGAGCAGGCTGCCGCGCTTCGGCGTCCGCGAATTCGTGCTGCTTGCGGTCGCGCATCTCGAAGAAGCGCTCCGATTCCAGAAACCCGTTCTGATCGAGCGCATTCATCAGGTTGCGGGCAATCTCGGAAGTCTGCAGGTCCCCAGTCAGCTGCGTCAGGCGGGCGCGAAGGTCCAGTTCCGTGTGCTGGCCATCGAACAGCATCAACATCTGCGCTAGTAGCGGAGGAATGATCGCTACCGCATCGCTGTACTGAAACGGATCGCGGATCAACAGCCCCGGCCGATCGGGCACCGGCGAGGGCATGATGTCGAGTTCGCGCCGCAGTCGATATAGGGTCTGGGCCATCGAAAATATCCTAGCGTGCCGGGTCCGGCAAAGGCCCCTTTTTGGCTGGCCCATTCAGGCCGGTAGCGTCCTATAATACAGTCAAGGCCCCTTCGGGAAGTTCCAAAACAGCGGGGCCCCTCTATTAGCACGCCTGGCCGCTCGCCAGGCCGCCAGACAACGGTAACTTTTCCTTATGGGATTAACCCTCTATGCCTCTTGAAATCACCCAGAAGCTTGCGGACGAGATCAAAGCTCTCGAACATGAACTCCACCATGAACTCCCGAAAGAAATTCAGACCGCCCGTGAGTTAGGCGATCTAAGCGAGAATGCCGAATACTCGGCCGCCAAAGAACGGCAGGACTTGGTGGGAGCGCGTATTGCCCAGCTCAAGAGACGGCTGGCGGATTTGGCCATGGTGGATCTCACCAAGATCCGCAAGGACGCCATAGGGCTGGGATCGCGGGTCCTCGTCTACGATGTGAACCAGGAGCGCGAAGTCGAGTATCACCTGGTAACAACTGAGGACTCCGATGTGCCTAACGGCAAGATTTCAACAACCTCTCCGATCGGCCGTTCCCTGATGGGGAAAAAACCGGGCGACGTCGCAACAGTCCGTTCGCCGGGCGGAGAGCGCGAGTTGGAAATCGTGAAGCTCACCACGATTCATGATCAGGCGTAGGTAAGGTAGAAAGCATGGGAATTACGCGGGCCATTGGAGCCGGCGCTGGTCATGTGCTCAGGGCCCTGGTGTGGGTCCTGACGCTGACTCGCGTTCACCCGAACGTGTTGACATCCATCGGCCTCGGCATCAATGCCGTGGCGGCGTGGATGCTCGCGCGGGGTGAGTTCCTTTACGCGGGACTGATTGTATTGTGCGGGGCGATCTTCGACCTCGTGGACGGCCCGGTGGCGCGCCAAAGCAATCGCGTCACGCGGTTCGGCGGTTTTTTGGATTCGGTGCTCGACCGCTACTCGGATCTGATTCTGCTGATGGGCTTGCTGGTCTACTACGCCAGCATCAACCGGTTCTTTTATATCGTCCTGACAGCGGTCGCGATGACCGGATCAGTGCTGGTGAGCTATACGCGTGCGCGTGCGGAAAATTGCATTCCCAAGTGCAAGGTCGGGTTTCTGGAACGGCCCGAGCGGATCGTGCTGATCATCATCGGGGCGCTTTCCAACCACATGGCTCCTGTGTTGTGGGTGCTGGCGGTGCTGTCCAACGTCACCGTGATCCACCGCATCATCTATACCTTCCGGGAAACCAGGGCCATCGATCACCTTCCGATCGAGAGCGACGCCCCGGCGCCGAACGCCGAGCCCCCCAAAGCCAAGGGAGCTAACGCCGGCGGCGGAAAACTGCGGGAAGGCTTCGGCTCAGCCTGAAGCGGCCTACGAAATGCACGTATCCGCAGCGAGTTTTTCGTAAGCACGGAGAAGTTTCCGACCAAATCGGTTGCGCGCGTCGAATCTCGTTGACACGAGTGCAGCTTTATCCTCGGGGCGAGTGCCGGCAAGTCGGCTCTCATCCGCCACGAAGTTCATCCAGCCGCTTCCGTGACCGGATAGATCACGTCCGACCTCAGAGCCATTGCCGCGAAGGCCAACGCCGCACGGACCCCCGCCTCGGTCAGGCGCGGGTGAGCGGAGATGATCTGGTCGATGCTCTCTCCGGCGGCAAGTTTCTCTAGAATTAACTCCACCGTGACTCGGGTCCCAGCCACCACAGGCTTACCCATCATGACAGCAGGATTGGACGTGATGATGGAGTTCATTTCGTCTCCGTGTTATGGATTGTCGACCGGCAGCGGCAACAACCAGCCGGGCTGCTACTGGTGCCTCGTCACGCTACCACGCTTAGTATATTTCAGCGGCGACTGGGCTTGAACCAATAGGTTTGGAGGCGATATACGGCCAGGTCGTGGAACCGCACGAACCGCGAGACGAATCCGCGGCTATCCCTCCAGAATGACTTGCGCGATGGCGTTTTCGCTGGTGTGCGACAGCGACACGTGCGCGGCGCGGCAACCGAGCCCAGCGGCGATTTCGGCCGCTTTGCCATGTAAACGCAGCGTTGGCCGGCCACTGTCTTGGCGCACGATTTCGACGTCTACCCAGCGCACTCCGTGATCCCAGCCGGTCCCGAGCGCTTTCATGGCGGCCTCTTTGGCGGCGAACCGAGCCGCGTAGCTCTCCGCGCGGCGCATGCGTCCTTCGACGTAGGCGATTTCGCCAACGGTAAAAATGCGCTCCAGGAAGCGCTTTCCGTGGCGTTCAATGGCGGCGCGGATGCGGTCCACGCGTTCGAGGTCCACACCCGTTCCTACGATCATCAGAGGTCTTTGCCCGCGGAGGAGATGGTCAGCCGGCCGTGTTTGACGCCCTTGGTACTGATCAACGTGTTGGCGATCTGGTGGACGCGCTGCGCCTGTCCCTTGACGATCAGGACCTCCAGGCAGTTGTCGTGGTCCAGATGCACGTGGAGAGTTGAGACGATCGATTCGTGGTGGTCATGCTGCAGGTCCATCAGCTTATCGGCGAGCATGCGGACGTGATGGTCGTATACCAAGGTCACCGAGCCGATGACTTCGTGCTCGGGCGATTTCCAGGATTCTTCGACTAACTCGTTGCGAATCATGTCGCGAAAGGCTTCGGAGCGGTTCTCATAGCCGCGGCGGGCGATCAGGGCGTCGAATTTCTCGAGTAGGTCTTCGTCAATTGCCACCCCGATACGGGCAAGGGTACTCATGACATGAAGAGTAGCCGAGCCAGGGGATGGCC
>JBBDWJ010000366.1:0-10714 GCA_040902925.1 Bryobacterales bacterium
CGCTATGCAACCGATGCGCGCTGGCTAGTGCCGCATTTCGAAAAGATGCTTTACGACAACGCGCTGCTGACGGTGAGTTACCTCGAAGGGTATCAGGCCACCGAACGCGCGGACTTCGCTCGCGTGGCGCGCGAGATCCTGCGCTATGTCGAGCGCGACATGACTTCGTCCGAAGGCGCGTTCTATTCGGCGACCGACGCCGACAGCCCCAATCCCGCGGGCGAGCGCGAAGAGGGATGGTTTTTTACATGGACACCGGCGGAAATCGACGCCGCTCTGAATCCTGAGCAGGCGCGTTTGGTCAAAGCCTACTACCATGTCACCAACGATGGGAATTTCGAAGGCCGCAGCATTCTGAACGTGACACGGCCCCTGGAGGAAGTGGCGCGCGAATTGGACATCACAGCGGCGGAAGCGCGCAACCTGCTCGACGCGTCCCGGGAAGCCCTCTACGAGCAACGCAACAAGAGACCGCCGCCGCTGCGTGACGAGAAGATCTTAACGTCCTGGAACGGCCTGATGATCTCCGCGCACGCGTTTGCCGCGTTGGTGCTCGACGAACCGGATTACGCGCGCCGCGCCGGGAAGGCCGCGGGCTTCATCCTCGAAGCGATGCGCCGCGACGGCCGGCTATTGCGCAGTTACAAAGACGGCCAGGCGAGCCACAATGCCTATCTCGACGATTACGCATTCCTGACGGCGGGGCTGATTGATCTCTACGAGGCGACGGGCGACCTTCGCTGGCTCCGCGAAGCCATCGCACTCGACGCCGTTCTCGCGGAGCACTACGAGGATCGCGAAAATGGCGGATTCTTTTTGACCAGCGGCGACCACGAATCCCTGCTCGCGCGCGAAAAGCCGAGCTATGACGGAGCCGAGCCGTCGGGCAACTCCGTTGCCGTGCTGAACCTGCTGCGGCTCCATGAGTTCACGACCGAGGACGACTACAGAGTGCGGGCCGAACGCGCGTTGAAAGCGTTTGAGGGAATTCTCTCTTCGACTCCGATTGGCCTTTCGGACATGCTGCTGGCGCTCGACTTCCACCTCGACGCGCCCAAGGAGATTCTTCTCGTCATGCCGCGCTCGCGTGAGGAGGCCCAAGCACTGATTCAGCCGCTGCGAACCGCGTTTGTGCCGAACCGTATTATGGCTGTCGTGGCAGAGGGCGCCCAACTCGACGAGCACGCGGCCGTGGCGCCGCTGCTCAAAGACAAGCGTGCGATCGGCGGCCGGCCGACTGCCTACGTCTGTGAACGGCGGATTTGCGAGCTTCCAACTTCGGATCCCGCTGTTTTGGCCGAACAGATATCGCGGGTCGAGAGCTATGGCAAAGGCCTAACCGCTGAGTCGCCGTGAGCCCCTGGGTTTTGACTTCAGCACCGCGAATACGGGCGTTGAGTTGCCGTCTGGAATTCGCCCGCCAGCGGTGGACTCGCGGGAAGGTTGGCAAAGCACGGTTGGCGACGAAGAACCGTCGATCCGCACGCTACAGATGATCGTCGCGGCGGTTACTGAGTAGGTCTCAACAGAAGGCTGCGCCGAGGCCTCTTTCCGTCAGGCTCCATCTCGGATCGCGCGAGAAGCGTCCCTTCGGGCAATCACCATCAGACAAAAGTTAACGGGCGGGAACGCTCGCGCGCACCCGCCCGTGTACCCGTGAGCGTGTTTCCCCTTATCGCGGACTCTGCGTGCGGACGTTACGGGTGGTGATGCGCTGGTCTGCGATTGTCGCCGCGGCTGCCTCATAGCCATCGGGGATATCGAGACCGGCATCACGAAACATCGCATCTACGGGCATGCCTTCACCGACCCGCTCGAACACCATCAGGCGCTTTTCGGTGTCCAGGTCGATGTGAATCAGATCTCCGGTGCGCACCTGGTCGGTGGCAATCAGGCTCACCATCGGATGCACCAGCGAGCGCTCGATGGACCGCTTCAGGTGGCGCGCGCCGTAGCGCTCGTCAGTGCCCTCTTCAAGAAGAAACTGTTTGGCGGCCTCGGAGAGCTCGAACTTGAACGGCACCTTGCTGAGCGCGCGTTCCTGCACCAGCGCCAGCTCGAGGGTCAGCAACTGCTCTAGCTGCGGCTGGCCCAACCGCTCGAACACCACGATCTTGTCGAGGCGGTTGATGAACTCGGGCGTAAACCGGCGGCGCGCCGCCGAGACGCCGATGCGCTGCATCTGGTTCGTCTTGGGTCCCGAGTGGCTAGGTCCGGCGAAGCCGAGCCCTTGCGACACCATGTCCTGCATTTCCTTCGCGCCGAGATTGCTCGTCATGAAGATGAGCGTGCGGCTGAAATCGGTCTTCGAGTTGTCTCCCATCGTCAACTCGGCCTTGTCCAGAACGCCCAGCAGCAGGTGCCACAGCGCGTCGTCGGCTTTTTCGATTTCGTCAAACAGCACCAGCGACACTTTCGTATCGGCGGTGTGATAACGGTCGAGTTCCTGTTGCGATAGGACCGACTTCGTCTCGCGGTGACCCAAGTAGCCGGGAGGCGAGCCGATCAGCTTCGCGATTTCGTGGCTGTGCTGAAACTCGGCGCAGTCAACCTTGATGACCCCGCGCGCGTTGCCGAGCAACGACTCGGCTGTTGCTTCCACGACACGCGTCTTGCCAACGCCGGTCGGCCCCAGGAACAAAAAACTGCCGATGGGCTGGTTGGGCCGGTTCATGCCGGCCAAATAGGTTTGATAGACTTTGGTGATCTGCTCGATCGCCTCGTCTTGCCCCACGATCCGCCTATGGAGGTCCTTGCGAAGCTTGTCCGCCTGACGACCCGTCCGGGAGGGATCCAGGGTAAATCTGGCTGCGGCCGTTCCGACCATGTTGGGCTCCTTCTGTGCGCTGCTCTTGCCTATCTCCGTGGTAAGTCATCCTCAACTTCCGGGCAATAGATCCATGGTCACGTTCGCTTTTGAGGTAAAATCCCTAGTACCTCGACTCCACACATTTCCTTTGACGTTTGGTCTATGTCTTAGGGTTACAAAGCGGCTCTTTGCACTTGTTACAGAGCCAGTCTTGGCAAGGGTTTACGGGGATTTTGATGGCGCGAGCGAACCTTAGCGAGCAAGGCGGCGTACCTAGTCCGCAGGTCGACGGCTTGCGGCGTGAACGGGCTGACGGCACTCAGCGCGGCGGATTTCTTTAGTCGCTGAATGGGGTTTTTCGCCCATAGTGGATGATGTGATACCTTCAAAAATGAGGATCTGGAGCAGGCATGAAGCAGACGAAGAGTAGCATTCCGCCGGTCGGGCAATGGGCCGCGCCGGTGGTGCTGGGTTGGCTTTTGCCCGGTGGCGGGCATTTCTATCTGCGGAAGTGGAACCGCGGCGCTTTGCTGCTGGGCGCCATCGCGGGCATGTTCGTCTTCGGTTTGCTGATGCGCGGGCGGATGTTCGAGCCGATTTCGGGCGACCTGTTCACGACGGTCGTGAACTGGGGCGGCTACATCGGCGACGTGGCGACGGGTGCGCTGTATTTTCTCGCCAGTTGGCTTGGCTATGAGCAGCCGCAACTGGCCTCGGCGGTTGCCGACTACGGCACCAAGTTTCTGGTCTGCGCCGGGCTGCTAAACATTCTGGCGGTCATTGACGCCTACGAGATCGCGGTCGGGGAGAAGCCGTAATGTATCTGAACTTGTCCCACCTGCAAGCGGCTTTGCTTTTCGCGCTGTTCACCTCGATCGTGCTGGGCGTGATCGGCCGCAACACCGACCGTGAACGAATGCAGTACGGCCTCTATGTGTTTGGATACTTCATGCTGGCTGTTGTCGGGTTGGGCTGGCTGATGTATTTTGGGCACGGCTAACGGCGGCCGGGGCGTCGGCGTAATCCCTGCTTCCGCGGCGATCGAGTTACCTAGTTCTCAGCGGCCATTCCTACCTCCCTTGTTCCCCAGTCACTGAGCGTGCCCCTTCGGTTCTCCTCGCGGCCCGCTTACCGCGTGCCGATCAGCCCGTACACGCAATCGTTCCCAGGGGGCTATAATCTAGTCACGTTCGCTGTTTGTTGCTAGTTCGGTTGCTGTATTTGCTATGAAGAAGTCGCGTTGGGATTGGATTGCTCTGGCCGCCGCGGGCTTGTGTCTGGTTGCCGTTCCCTTGAGAATGGCCGCGGCCGATCAGCCCTTGCCGGAAACCGTCGAGTTCAACCGCGACATCCGGCCGATTCTGTCGGACAAGTGTTTCACCTGCCACGGGCCCGACGAGGCCAATCGCCAGACCGCTCTGCGATTCGACACGCGCGACGGCGCTTTCGCGCAACTCCCCGGCGGCGGTTTCGCGATCGTTGCCGGCGAGCCGCAAAAAAGTGAACTGTTGCGGCGGATTACCGCCGAGAACGAAGTGCTGCGCATGCCGCCGGTGTACTCGGGCCGCACGCTGACTACCCGCGAGAAAGCCTTGTTCGAGCGATGGATCGCGCAGGGGGCCGAGTGGCAAGGGCACTGGTCTTTTCTGCCGCCGAAGCGGCCGGCGTTGCCGCCAGTGCAGAACCCGGAGTGGCCGCGCAATGCAGTGGACCATTTTGTGCTGCGCCGCCTGGAGGGCGAAGGGCTCAGTCCGTCGCCTGAGGCTGATCGGGCGAGGTTGATCCGGCGTGTGACGCTGGATTTGACCGGGCTGCCGCCCACGCCCGCCGAGGTCGATGCTTTTCTGAGAGACCGCTCGCCGGAGGCTTACGAAAAGGTCGTCGACCGGCTGCTGGCCTCGCCCCGCTACGGCGAGCGCATGGCGGTTCACTGGCTCGACGCGGCGCGCTATGCCGACACCAACGGCTACCAGACCGACGCCGAGCGCTTCATGTGGCGCTGGCGCGATTGGGTCATCAACGCCTTCAATCGCAACATGCCGTTCGATCAGTTCACCTTGGAGCAGATCGCCGGCGACATGCTGCCTGACCCGACCCTCGATCAAAAGATCGCTACGGGCTTCAATCGCAACCATCGCGGCAACGGCGAAGGCGGCATCATCGCGGAGGAATACGCGGTGGAGTACGTGGTGGATCGCGTCGAGACCACATCGACGGTCTGGCTCGGCATGACGCTCGGTTGCGCCCGCTGCCACGACCATAAGTACGACCCGCTGACGCAACAGGAGTTCTACCGCGTTTTCGCCTACTTCAACAACATTCCCGAGCGCGGCAAGGCTTTCAAGTACGGGAACTCACCGCCGTATATTCCCGCGCCGACGCGTGAGCAACGCGAGCAACTCGCCGCGCTCGACGGACAGATCGCCGCCGCTGAGCGCCATTTCGGAGCCCTGGCCCCCGAGGCTGAGCGTGCGCAGCGTGAGTGGGAGCAGAACACGAAGCAACCGATCGATTGGTCCCTTCGCGACGGACTGATCGCGCATTACAGGCTAGATGATTCGGTGGCGGGCGAGCTGTTCGGTTCCGAGGCCGAAAAGAAACTCGACCCTCAGCCGCGGGAAGGCCAGCCCGCGTTTGTCGATGGCAAGCTGGGGCGCGCGATGCAGCTCGACGGCCAAGCCTACGTCGAAGCCGGCGACGTCGCATCGTTCGATGCGGATGACAAGTTCACGCTGGCGGCCTGGGTTTATTCGCAAGCAGCCGACGGCGCAATACTTTCGCGCACTCTCGATGAAAACGACGCCGAAGGCTACGGGTACAAGGGATACGGCATCTACCTGAAAGACGGCAAGGTGCAGGTGAATCTCGTGCAGCGGTGGCTCGATGACGCCTTGCGCGTTGAGACCAAGCAGCCGGCCGATTGGAGCAGCTGGCGGCACGTCATGATGACCTATGACGGTTCCCGCCTCGCCGATGGCCTCAATATCTACATCGACGGCGTTGCACAGGAGCTCAACGTTATTGTCGACGAGATGAACCAATCCTTCCGGGTCGCGAAACCGCTGCGGATCGGCGCGGCCGGCGTCGAGAAGCGTTTTCGGGGCTCGATCGATGAGGTTCGCATCTACGACCGGCTGCTTACGCCGGCGCAGGCAGCGGTGGTTGCCGATCCCGCGATGCTGAACGCACTCGCCGCGATTAAGCAGGCGGCGCGTACGCAGGCCCAGGCCGACAAGTTGCGGCTGTGTTTCCTGGATGAGTACGCGCCCGCATCCGTGCGCCAGGCCTGGAAGCAGTTGCGGCGGCTGCAGCGCGAGCGGGAAGAAATGGTGGCGGGTTTCCCGACCGTGATGGTGATGCAGGAACGGGAAACGCGGCGCGATACGCATCTTCTGGTGCGCGGCGCTTACGACGCCCCGGGAGAAAAGGTCGAGCCGGGCGTGCCGGCCGTGCTGTCGCCGATGCGCGAAGGGCTGCCCAACAACCGGCTCGGCTTTGCACGCTGGCTGATCGATCCCGCGAACCCATTGACCGCGCGCGTCATCGTCAACCGTTTTTGGCAGACGATTTTCGGCACGGGTCTGGTCAAGACGGTCGAAGATTTTGGGTCGCAAGGCGAATGGCCGACGCACCCGGAGCTGCTCGACTGGCTGGCCACGGAGTTCGTGCAGTCAGGATGGGACGTCAAAGGAATCGTCAAAACGATCGTGATGAGCGCCACCTACCGGCAGTCGTCGAAGGCCGAGCCTGCGCTATTGCAGCGCGATCCTGAAAATCGGCTGCTGGCGCGAGGGCCGCGCTTCCGGCTTCCGGCCGAGGTGGTGCGCGACCAGGCCCTGGCGGTTTCGGGATTGCTCGTCGAGGATTTGGGTGGTCCGTCGGTGAAACCCTACCAGCCCGCCGGCTTGTGGTCAGAGATGTCCGGTTCGAGCGACTATCCCCAGGATCACGGCGACAAACTCTACCGCCGCAGTCTCTACACGTACTGGCGGCGCACGATGCCGCCGCCCTCGATGACGAACTTCGACGCGGCGGGTCGCGAAGCGTGCACCGTTCGAGCCACGCGCACCAACACGCCGCTGCAAGCGCTCAACCTGATGAACGACGTGACCTTCGTCGAATCTTCGCGCCTGCTTGCCGAGCGCATGATGAAGGAGGGCGGCTCCACGCCCCAACAGCGCGTCGGTTACGCGTTTCAGTTGGCGACCTCCCGCACGCCGCAGCCCCAGGAACAGCAGGTCCTCGCCGACAGCTTCCACTATCACCTCGACCGCTATCAGACCGATCGCGAGGCGGCGCTCAAGCTGCTCAGCGAAGGCGAGCACCCGCGCGACGAAACGCTCGACGTTCGCGAGCTTGCGGCCTACACTGCCGTCGCCAGTCTGATCCTCAACCTCGACGAGACGGTCACCAAGGAGTGAGCAATGGACCCTCGTTTTGAATACGGGCGGACGTTGACCCGCCGCCACTTCTTCGGCCTGACCAGCACCGGAATCGGCACGGCGGCGCTCGCCAGCTTGCTCAAAGACGATCTGCGCGCGGCCGAAGCAGCGGCGGGCCTGGATGGACTGCCGCACTTCGCCCCCAAGGCCAAGCGCATCATCTATCTGTTCCAGTCGGGAGCGCCATCGCAGATGGAGCTGTTTGACTACAAGCCGCAACTGCGCGAGCAGCTCGGCGTGGAACTGCCCGCCTCGATCCGCAAAGGCCAGCGGCTCACCGGCATGACCGCGACGCAGGCAAGTTTTCCGCTGGTGCCGTCGATGTTCCCGTTTTCACAGCACGGCCAGTCGGGCGCCTGGGTCAGCGAGCTGATGCCCCACGTGGCCAAGATCGCCGATGAGTTATGCTTTGTCCGCTCGATGCACACCGAGGCGATCAATCATGACCCCGCCGTGACTTTCTTTCAGACCGGCGCGCAATTGGCCGGAAGGCCGAGCATCGGCTCCTGGCTGGCTTATGGCCTCGGCAGTGAAAACCAGGATCTGCCGGCGTTCGTGGTGATGGTTTCCAAAGGCTCGGGCCAGCCCGAAGGCGGCCAGCCGCTTGCGGAACGCATGTGGGGCAGCGGTTTTTTGCCGACCCGCTATCAGGGCGTGAAATTCCGATCGACGGGCGACCCGGTGTTGTATCTCTCTGATCCGCCCGGCTTCAGCCGCGACGACCGCCGCCGCTTCCTCGACGATCTCGCCAAGCTCAACGAGATGCACCTGGGGGAGTTCAGCGATCCGGAAATCTCGACGCGCATCGCGCAGTACGAGATGGCCTACCGGATGCAGGCATCGGTGCCCGAGCTCGCCACGCTCTCCAGCGAGCCGGATGATGTCTTCGAGCTCTACGGTCCCGATTCGCGCAAGCCGGGAACGTTCGCCGCGAATTGCTTACTGGCGCGGCGGTTGGCCGAGCGCGGTGTGCGTTTCATCCAGCTTTTCCATCGCGGCTGGGACCAGCACACCAAGCTGCCCAAGGAAATCGTCGGGCAGTCACGCGATACCGACCAGCCCTCGGCCGCGCTGATCCAGGATCTCAAGCAGCGCGGCCTGCTCGACGACACACTGGTCGTGTGGGGCGGCGAGTTCGGCCGCACGGCCTACTGCCAGGGCCGCTTCGCAGCGGACGACTACGGCCGCGATCATCATCCGCGCTGCTTTACGATCTGGATGGCCGGCGGCGGCATCAAGCCCGGCGTCGTGCATGGCGAGACCGACGAGTTCTCCTACAACATCGTGCGCGACCCGGTCCACGTGCATGACCTGCACGCGACCATTTTGCACTGTCTCGGGATCGACCACACCAAGCTGACGTTCAAGTATCAAGGGCGGCATTTCCGCTTGACCGACGTTCATGGGAAGGTCGTGAAACCCGTTCTGGCGTGAAAATCGTCGCACGCGATTAGGGACGCGCTAGCTCCAGCCATTGAGCGAATTCCCAGGCTGGCTGGACCGCATTCACATTGCACCCTTTGTGAGAAAAGCGGCCTGCGGCGTGAGACAATAGTATCGCTATGCTGGAATTTCTTTCCGCGCTCTTCCTCGAACCTCGTAGCACCTGGACGACGGCGTTCGCCGTCCTGGCCTGCTTTGTTGTGGGCGCGCTGATTCGCAGCGCCGCTCCCGACTCCATCGCGTTGCCTCTGCTGGGCGGCCTCATCGCCGCGGCCATCGTCGGCGCCGTCGCTTGGCGGATGGAGTCCCGCAAGCACTCCTCGGTGCTTTAGACCGCACGCCGTTCCAGCTCAACTCCAGTAGCTCTCGCCCTCCATCAGGTGCGCTTTCACCACCTCTGGATTCAGCTCGATCCCCAATCCCGGTTTATCGGGCACGCGAATATGGCCTTCCACGACCAGCGGGCCGTCGCGAACGATCACATCATCCATCCAATCGCGCTTGCCCACGACTGTTTCCAGAACCAGATAGTCGCGTACCGAAGCCGCCAGCGACACCGACGCCATGGTGCAGACCACGCTTCCCGTGTTGTGGTTGCACATCGGCAAGTAGAACAAATCAGCGAGGTCGGCGATCTTCTTGGTTTCGAGCAGACCGCCGGTGTTGCGGACGTCAGGGTTCAAGATATCGGCGGCGTGGTTGATGATGAAGTCCTTGAAACCATGGCGGCGCGCGAGATTCTCGCCCATACAAATCGGAACGGACGTGCTTTCGACCAGCCGCCGCCAACTGTCGGAATAGTCCACCGGCATCGGGTCTTCCAAAAACAGCGGCTTGATAGGCTCGATCGCTTCGGCGAGCTGAATCGATGTGCGCAGATCGTATTCCCAGTGGCAGTGCACCAGAATGTCTTGCTCCCAGCCGAGCGCCTCGCGGCAGTTTTCGTAGCCTTGGCGGACTTGGCGCAGCTCTTCGGAAGTCAGCAGGCGGTTGGAGCGGTCACGCGCCAGATCCTTCGCCGGATCGCTGTGGGTCAAACCGTATTTAGCAGCGCTCCAGCCGGAGGGATCTTCCTTGCGGCGCTGCGCCCACTCACGGCACGACGCTTTGTCGAGCCAGTCGCGCGGGCCGCCATGATTGTAAACGCGCACGCGATCGCGGAAGCGGCCGCCGAGCAGCGTCGAAGCCGGCACGCCAAGAATCTTACCCGCGAGGTCCCACAGCGCGATCTCGATGCCGCTCGCCGCGCGGATGAGCATGTGCGCGGAGCCGTCGGTGCGCTGGCCTAGCCCCGTGTAAATGGCGTCGATCTGTAGCGGATCTTTGCCGATGAGCTCGGCCTTGAGCGCCAGAATCTGCTCCTTCACGCCGACGCCCGGATTGCCGTAGCCTTCCCCGATTCCGTACACGCCTGCGTCCGTGTCGATTTTCACCAGCGAGTAGTTGCGCGGACCTTGCAGCATCATCACCTGAACATCGGTGATCTTCACGCGGCCCTTCTCGGCTGCGGCCAGCGCGTGATAGCGCGGCAGCCACGCGGCGCCGGAAACGGCGGCGAGCGAGCGAAGAAAGTCGCGGCGATTGAGCGTCTTCATGGAATCTCCTTTTCGGCGGCGGACCGCCAGTAATGTAACACGAAATGGGGGGGGTGACTGTCTGCTTTAGCAGCGGGCCTTTCAGTACTGGGCACGAGAATAAGTACTGGCACGAGAGCCTCTTCCGGCAACGCTCACGCAGCTCGACGCGAACTTGCGGCCCCACAGTCTGTATCCATCGAAGAGACCATGTTGACTACAATCGGGATACAAGCGACTCCTCCGCGAAGAGGTTTTCCATGTCGATAACTTCGCCACCACCAGTTGCCGGGGACGCCGCGGCATTAGCTGCGTCGATCGAGCGCTACCTGCGGTACACGTTCGGTCTGCGGCCCCAGGACGCCTCGCAGCAGCACCTGTTTCGAGCGTGCGCCCTTGCCGTGCGCGAAAAGATGCTATAGGGTATGTTGGAGTCCGAGCGCGGC
>JBBDWJ010000367.1:0-10709 GCA_040902925.1 Bryobacterales bacterium
CGCTAATCACTAGAGCACACGCACAGACCAGCGCGGATCAACCGATCAACGGATCAACGTCCCCATGCTCACCGCCCAAAACATCTCGAAGCTCTACCAGATCTACAACCGGCCGGCCGACCGCTTGCGGGAAGCGTTGTGGTTTGGGCGGCGCCGCTTGCACCAGAATTTTTGGGCATTGCGCGAGATGTCCCTTGCGGTCGAAAAAGGTGAGACTCTCGGCATTGTTGGCCCCAACGGCTGCGGCAAGAGCACGCTGCTACAGGTTCTTTGCGGCATTCTCGAGCCGACGACGGGGCGCGTCGTTCGTCAGGGCCGGGTGGCCGCCCTGCTCGAGTTGGGCGCGGGATTCAATCCCGAGTTCAGCGGCCGCGAGAACGTCTACATCAACGGCGAGATCATGGGCCTCTCGCGTGCCGAGGTGGAACGGGCGCTGCCCTCGATCGAGCGCTTCGCCGGGATCGGCGATTTCATCGACCGCCCCGTGAAAACTTATTCCTCCGGAATGTACGTGCGCCTGGCTTTTTCAACGGCCATTCACGTCGAGCCCGACATCCTGATCGTCGATGAGGTGCTTGCGGTCGGCGACGCCGTGTTCGCGAACCGCTGCATCCGCAAGTTTCAAGAGCTGCAGGAGATGGGCGTGACCGTGGTCTGCGTCTCTCACGACCTCGGGCTCGTCAAGCAGATCTCTAACCGCGCTATTTTTCTACTGGACGGACGCATCCAGGCCGAAGGCAGCCCCGCCGACGTCGTCAACCGCTACGTTGGAACCGTGCTCGAACGTCAGAAGGCCTTTAACGAGTCGGAGCAGCGCTCGCCGGGCACTGGGAATGGTTCGCTCAGCTATAGCCACCGCCACGGCGACCGCGACGCCGAGATCATCGAAGTCGAACTGCTCGGCGCGGATGGCCGCCCGGCGAGGGTCTTAGAAAGCGGCCAGCCAGCGCGGGTGCGCCTTCGCGCGAAGTTTCAAGCCGAGCAGCCCGAGCCGATGGCCGGCATGCTCATTCGCACGCGCACCGGCATGGACGTTTTCGGCACCAACAACAAGATCGAGGCGGCCGCGGCCGGCCCGTGCAAGCCCGGCGACGTGCTCGAAGTCGAATTCGCGTTCGAGTGCTGGCTCGCGGCGCAGGAATACACATTGACGGTGGCCGTACAGCACGCCGACGGACACAGTCACGACTGGCTCGACGATGTGATAACGTTTCGCGTGATCGATCCACGTCGTCTAGCCGGGGTCGCGAATCTGCACCCCACTGTTCAGTGCCGCGTTCAGTAGTCGTCCCCGGGGAAAACCTTTCAATGCGGAGCAGCGCGCTAGGCGCATCCCGTTGGCCCATCCAAAGATCATGAGCCGCCGAACACGTTCAGGCGATTCCACCGCAAAAGACAAAGCCCCCCGCGCGCGCATAGCGGTAAAGGTCCAACCCGGCGCGGCGGCGGATCGCCTCATCGGAAAGGCGAACGAGGAGTGGAAAATCACACTGACCGCGCCCCCGGTCGAGGGCCGCGCCAACCGCGCCTGCACCGAATTTCTCGCTCGTGTCCTGGGTGTGCCGCGCTCCGCCATCTCGATCCTTCACGGAGAAACGAGCCGCCGCAAGCTCGTCCAGATCGACGGAATGCCTCTCTCGGAAGTCGAGAGTAAGCTGGACCACGTTGCGCGAAAGAGCAGGTAAACAAAAGTCCCTGTTACGATGTTCTTCACGCCTAAAACCATCAGACAATTGAAGCAGGTATGAACCTCCACGAAATCCAAGAACAACTCCGCGCCCAACAGCTCGACGGCTGGCTTTTTTTCGACCATCACGAACGAGACCCTATTGCGTACCGAGTACTTTCACTCGCTCTGAAACAACACGTTACAAGACGTTGGTACTACTGGATTCCGGCGAACGGCGAGCCGGTAAAATTGGTCCACCGCATCGAATCCGGTATGCTCGATTCGCTGCCCGGCGAACGAAAGCTCTACTCGGGCTGGCGCGAGCAGCGGCAGCTTTTGGAATGCATCCTCAAAAACGCCGAGCGCGTCGCGATGCAGTTCTCGCCCGAGTGCATGATTCCGTACGTCTCGCTCGTCGATGGCGGAACGGTGGACCTGATCCGCGGCCTGGGTAAGGAGGTCGCCACCTCGGGGCCGCTGGTGCAATATTTTGAAGCCCGCTGGAAGACCGGGCAGCTCGAGACTCACTACTTCGCCGGCAGGCTGATGGACCTCATCCGGAGCGAGGCGTTCGAAGAGATCTCGAACCGCATCCGCGCCAACGGCAGCGTGCAGGAAATCGAGATCGCCGAGTTCATTCGCGGGCGATTCGCCGAGCAGGGCATGGTCACCGATTCCGGCCCGATCGTTGCCGTCAACGCCAACGCCAGCAACCCGCACTATACGCCGTCCACGGCAAGCAGCTCTCCGATTGGTCCCGGCGATTTCGTGCTGATCGACATGTGGGCAAAGCTTGACCGGCCTGGCGCGGTTTACTACGACATCACCTGGACTGGCTATTGCGGCGAGCAGCCGCCGTCGGAAATCGTCAACGTCTTTCAGGTTGTCTGCGAGGCGCGGGACCGCGCCGTGGAGGCCGTTCGCTCAGCGATCGCGGAAAAACGCCAGATTGCGGGTTGGGAAGTCGACGACGCCGCCCGAGGCTACATTCAGGAGCAAGGCTTCGGCGAATACTTCACTCACCGCACCGGCCATTCGATCGGCGAAGAGGTCCACGGCAACGGCGCCAACCTCGATAACCTCGAAACACGCGACGAGCGGCCGATCATCCCCCGGACGTGTTTCTCGGTTGAACCTGGTATCTACCTGGAGAAGTTTGGAATCCGCAGCGAGATCAACTGCTATGTGTCGGAGAAGGATGCCGGGCCTACTGGAGAGGTGCAGCACGAGTTGGTAAGGATCTAGAGCGAAGGCCGCACTGACGCATCGCCCGCGCGGCCCATAGGTTGGGGCTCTCTATGACTACTTTCGAATAGCGGCTACTGTTGAATAGCGGCTACTGTTGAATAGCGGCTACTTTGAAGAGCGGCAGATCACGCCGCATCTTCGACGCGGCTTGACAGGCGGGAGCGCCTGTCCTACCTGTGCGCCCGCTTCTATTGCCCGGCGAACTCGCTGTGCTTTCTTCCGAACAGCCAGTAGATCACCAGGCCGATCGCCAGCCACACGACGAAACGAATCCACGTCTCCAGCGGCAGCCCCAGCATCAGCAGAAAACAGGCCGCCATCGAAATCACCGGCACCGCCGGCACGCCGGGCACGCGAAAGCGGCGTTCGCGCTCGGGCTGCGTCCTGCGGAGCACAAGCACTCCGGCTGAAACCACCACGAAGGCGAACAGCGTGCCGATGCTCGCCAGGTCGGCGAAGGTGCCGATGTCCCAGACCCCGGCCGGTATGGCTACAAACAAGCCCGCCACCCAGGTGGCCACGTGCGGCGTGCGATGCTTGCGGTGAACGCGCGAAAAAGCCGGCGGCAGCAGGCCGTCGCGCGACATCGCGAACCAGATGCGGGCCTGCCCATACTGCGAGACCATCAGCGACGAGATCATGCCGAGAACGGCGCCCACGCCCACGATCTGGCGAATCGTCGTGAAGCCATGCGCTTCCAGCGCGCCGACCACCGGCGCGGCGTTGCCGAGCTCCTTCCAGTTCATGATGCCCGTCAACACCACCGCGACCGCAACGTAGAGAACGGCGCAGGCCGCCAGCGTGCCAATGATGCCGATAGGCATATCCCGCTGCGGGTTCTTGCATTCCTCGCTCGCCGTGGAAACTGCGTCGAAGCCGATGTAAGTGAAGAATACGATCGCCGAGCCAGTAAGCAAGCCTTGAAAGCCATTGGGAAGGAAAGGGCTATAGTTCGCGGGGTCGATGGCTCGCGAGGCGCCGAACACGAAGATCAGAATCGCCGTCACCTTGATCACCACGATCACGTTGTTCGTCTCGGCGCTTTCCCGAATCCCCCGGATGAGAAGAACCGTGAGAATCATCAGGATCACGAAAGCCGGCAGGTTGAAAATCGCGCCGCTGTATTCTCCGCCCACAATCGCCGGCCGGCTGAGAGCGTCGGGCAGCGCCACGCCGAACAGGCTCGCCAGCACGTCGTTGAGGTAAGCCGAGAATCCAACCGACACCGCCATGTTCGCGACCGCATACTCGAGAATTAGATCCCAGCCAATGATCCAGGCGACGATCTCGCCCAGCGTCGCGTAGGCGAAGGTGTAGGCGCTGCCGGCGATGGGTATCATCGACGCCAGCTCGGCATAGCACAGCGCCGCGAAGCCGCAGACGATGGCGGTGAGCAGGTACGAAAGCGCGATGCCCGGCCCGGCGCCCGGCCGGCCATAAGTGGAGACAACCTCGGCGCCGTAGAGGATCAGATCCAGCACCGGCGCTTTGATGATCGACGGGACGCTCACTGTCTCGCCGGCGGCGGCGGTGCCCGTCAGCACGAAAATCCCGGTGCCGATGACGACGCCGACCCCCAACCCGATCAGGCTCCAGGGGCCCAGCAGGCGTTTCAGCTTATGCTCGGGGTCCTCGGACTGCTCGATCAGCCGGTCGATGCTTTTGGTCCGAAAGAGTTGGGACATACAGGGCTACGGCTTGCCGCGGATTTCAGCCTCCAGTGGGCCCGGCTAGCCCCTGTCGGGCGGCTATTCCAGGCCGGCTCGGAGAATCGGCCGTCCGCGTTCCCCGAATGGTACGACAACGAGCGCGGCCAGTGAAACCAAATCCAACCCCGGCCAGGGGTGGGATTCCCACCCCACTACCTCCCGGCGCTCAGCGGACTCATCCCAACCGTTTGGACCCAATTGCGTTTTTTTGAGTGGGTTGGAATAATAGGCAAACCTATCGACCGCCCGGAGGATGTCCTGGGATGCCACAAACGGTTTTTATGGGAAACCTCCCCCCCTGGGTTACCAGCGAAGAAATTGAAAGCTGGCTCAACCAGGAGGGGATCATCTTCGACGAAGTGAAGGTCATCCGCGACTTTGAGACCCAAGAGTCGAAGGGGTACGCCTTTATCGAGGCGGCTTCTGGCGAGGATGTCCAAGCCATCATCAAGCGCTTTAATAGAGCGCCGCTGGACGACAAAATCCTGCGAGTGAACGAAGCGCGCTCCGGGGACGAAGTTCGCAAACCGCGCCGCAAGCATTGACCGGCCGCAAGCACTGACCGGCCGCTACGCGCTCGGTTCCGAAAAGCCGTTGCGGCCCTCAACTCTCCAAGGGCGTAGCGGTCGCAGCGCAGCCCGTTCCGTTACTGCACGCCGACCATCACTTCGTTGCTCCGCAAACCATGGATCTCAAGCCGAAGGACGTAGCGGCCTGGCGCCAAGGTGCCTGGGACCTTGGCGTTGATCTGATAGACCCCCGCCAGCAGCGGCGCTAGGCCGCTAAAGCTTACTTCGGCCTCCAGATCGCCAATCGAAACCCGCGGCGGGCTGACGGTAAGGCTCTGTGGCAGCGTCGCGGCGGCCACGCCCGTCCGGCCGGCGGGCTCGACTGCGCCCAAACCCGTGGCGAAAATCTGGATCGTCTCACCCGGCCTCGCCGGAACCTCGCTCACCAGGGTATTGTCCGCATTCAAGATCGCTCCATCCCCCGTGGCCGGATCGAAGAAAATCCCAGGATGGACAGGCCGGACTGCCACCGTCGCAAGGTCGCTCAAACCGGCTGGCGTCTCGATCGCGATTTCGGCTGCCGAGCCGCTCAACTCGAAGGGAACCTGCAAATTGATCTGTCCGGGCGATACGAATAGCAGCGGCGCCGGGACGCCGTTGATCCGCACGAACGTGCCAGCCAGAGAGAGGGGAAGCGGCAGAGCCCGCGCCACCGCTGTATCGGCGGCCAGATTGAGCCCGAATATCGAATGCAGGCCTCCCGGCGACAGTGCGGCCGGCTCGCCCGCGGGTCCGGGCGCGTAATTCGCGGCGTTCACCACTGCCGCGGCGGAGAACATCGGCCGGTCGCCCGCAACCAAGGCTGTCGCGGTCTGCAAGACCGACGGCGCCTGCTCCAGACGGGCCGTCAGAACGATTGGGCCGTCCTGGCTGCCGAGGCGCCACTCGACCGCGGCGCGGCCCGAGGCGTCGGTTACCGCTGTCGGGGGAGTGATGACGCTGTCGTCGTTGGCGCTGAAAACGAGCGTCACTCCGGAGTAGTGCAGAAAATCCCCGTCCTTCACCTGGAACACGACCGGCTTTGGCAGCAATGCGCCCCGTCCACCAGACTGGCCATCTCCGGCTTCCACGCTGAGGGACAACCGCGCGGCATTCGCGCTCACCGCAACCAGGGTATGCGGCGTATCAAAGCCGGGCGCGGCTGCCGCGGCGGTCAATTCGGCGACCCCTGCCGCGTTCGGCGTGATCGGAAACGAAGCCGCAAGCGACCCGGCCGGGATGGTCACTGCTGCCGGCACGGCAATCACGCCGCTGCTCGCTGAAAGCATTACATCCAGATCGGCGGCGCGAGCCTCAGCGATCTCCACCTGCCCGGTTCCTGGCGCGCCCTCCAGCACTCCGGCCGCGGGCCAGGTCGCCAAATGCAGCATCTTGGTCAGCGCAGTATCGGCTGTGCCGCGATGGTCCACCGCCTGCTCGAAAAACGTTTCCCACTGCGTGCGGATCTGCTCCACCTTTGCGAGGTCCGCCGCCGACGGAGTCGTCCCTTCCCTGACCAGCACGACGAAAGCAAACCGGAACTGTTTTTGGGAGACCGCCGCTCGCGGCACGCGGGGGCCTTCGACGGCGATGATCGATTCCACCGGAACGGCCCGGCGGTCGCCGTTGAACGACACCCCGACCGTTGGCGAAGTCGATGGACTGAATGCCGACGTCGGGTTGGCCACCAGGAAACTCGGCGGCACTTCCTCGGGCGCACGCAGCCCCATGATGTATTGGTCCAGGTCGCTATAGCGGGCAACTGCCTCGACGGTGAGGAAGCGCGGCGTGATGCCCGCGCCGCGATCTTCGATGCGGTTGCCTTCGACCACCGAAGCGTCCGAATTGAAGAAAAAACTCCAGTGCGCGAAGTCGCGGCCCAGCAGCGACCGCGACGGCAAACCGCTCACCGGGTCGACGAACCGCACATACGCCAGAAATCGATGCCCCGCCTCCTGCCCCATCACCGACAAAGTGCTGTTTTCGCCCAGCCCGAGAATTCTTGTGGTGGGGTCGGCCGGATAGCTCGACAACGGGCCCATGTTCAGAAAACTCGCCAGGCGGCGGCGCGACCCGAAATCCAGCCCGAAGTCGATGACCGGGCTGTCCAACAGCAGGTCGCCGATTCCCAACACCTCGTTGCGGACGTTCAATTCGAATGCGAACGTGCCCGGTCCCGGCGAGAGCGAGAAATTGTTGAACAGCACCAGAAAATCGAAGCTATCTCCATGGTTCGCGTAGAAGCGCTGAGCCGCGGCCATCACATCAAGATCCGTGGTCGGGCTGAAGATCTCCGCTAGCGCGCCGAAATCGGTCTGCTGCGCCTCCTCTGACAGGTCCGCGGGCGTGGGCTCGCCTCGCAACCGCCCCGGCATTACGCCTGTGACTGCATCGTTGCTGCTGATCGCTTCGTAGTGGAATTCGATCGTTCCACTATCCTCCAGAACCACCTGGAAGGTGTGCCTGGTGTTCGATCCGAATTGTCCGAATTGGGGTACGTTCTCCCAGGTGAATACGACCTGCGTCGCCGTGGTGTAGACGCTAACCTCGGCTCCGGTCCGGCTCGGGTCGAGATCGGAGAAGTAAGGCGCGATGCGCGGGGGACCGCTTAGGGCGCGCGATAAAACCCGGTCTTGGGATGCGGCGTCGGCCTCTTCAAACGTGATGTTGCCGTCGGAGTGCACAAAGGCCGCGGTGTAGCGCTCGCCGAAGAACGGAAAGGAAAACGGCAGTACCACGGCCTCGGCGTCATCATCGGTGAGCGGAACCGGCACGCCAAAGTCGCGGGCCGCCTGATCGAGTTCCGCCGGGCCGGGCACGGCTTCGAACAGGCTGCCGATCGGGATGAATCGAACCGAGCGCCCTACGAGATCGAACGGGTTCGGCTGGATCACCACGCCTCCGGTATCTTCGAGGATCGCCACGTTGCCGATGTCCTCTCGCAGCGCTTTCGCGCCTTCGGCGGAGAGAGCCGCACGCTGCGGGCCGCCCAGCCGAAGCTGGTGCTGGCGGTGGCGGAACAACTCGGTGAGGATGCGCCCGCGGTAGGTGCCGCTGGCGGTCTGGCCCCCGGCCTCGGGTGAGGCCGCTTGAATCCGCGGCCCCGGGGCGGCCACGGCCCAAACGAGGACTGCTGCAAGTGCCAAATTCGACACAAGATTCCTGGTGCTTTTCATGGCGTGAAGGGTTAACTACGAAAGCCGGGGACGGTGAGGTTCTTCCCCTCTAAACCCCATCGGCCGGAATATGTCGCTCAAAGGCGGAGCGGCCTGGAGATTCACAACGGAGCGCAAGGGAAAGCCATGAGCGGGAAGCGCCGAAAACGTTAGCTTAACCCAGCGCGGAATGGCCCGCCTGCTCCGCCGGTCCGCCTACCGCACGGAATCGCACGTCGAACGACCAGCTAGACGCCGCCCGGTGGGAAAGGGGCGTTGCACCGGCTGGCTGGCCCCGCCGCCCCCGTCTCGTCGCCGGACTTCGCCGCCTTACCGGTACGCCAGATGCAAGACGGAGATCCCGCCAGTCAGTGGAAAATAGTCCACCCGCCGGAAACCGGATTCCTGTAAGACCCCGGCCAGCTCCCGGGGCCCCGGAAACCGCTCCACCGAGCGTTGGAGGTAGGAATAGGCTCCGCCCGAGCCCGAAATGGTGTTGCCCACCCGGGGCAGCACGTGCCGGAAATAGAAGCCGAAAAGCGGCGCCAGCCAGCGGTTCGTGGGATGCGAAAACTCCAGAATCGCCAGGCAGCCGCCCGGCGCGAGCAGCCGGTGCATCTCTTCCACGCCTCGCCGGTAATTTGCCAGGTTCCGAAAGCCGTAGGCGATCGTGATCAGATCCAACGACTTATCGGGCAAGGGCAAAGCCAGGGCATCGGCCTCCAGCAGCGTGCTCGAGAATCCCTCGCCCGCCAGCTTCCGCAGCGCCGAAGAGAGCATCGGGCGGCAGAAATCGCTCCCCAGGCCCGGGCGGGCGTTGGGAATGTGCCGCCGGCGCTGCGCTTCCAGGGCAATCAACAGGTCGCCGGTGCCGCAGCAGACATCCATCCAGCGCGTCTCTGGACGGCGGAGATATTCGTCGACCCGCCGTACCAGCGCGTTGCGCCAGCGTACGTCTATCCGCAAGGAAAGCAGGTGGTTGAGCAGGTCGTAGCGCGGGGCAATCCGCCCGAACATCTCCCGAATACGCCGCGCTGCTTCGGCTTCATTACCCGGCTCGACGCCCGCCGGCGAAGCTCCCAAACTCATTCGGCCGCCACCCGGCCTGCAGCGCGCGATGCGCCCGGCGTCTCTGCCGCGGCTGCCCGCAGCGATTCCAGGGCTTCCGACGCCGCTTGAAGAACCAGATTCGGAGCGGGGTTGGTAACCACTTGAACCTGGCCGATCCGGCTCGCCAACACGAAATGCACCCGCCCGCCGATGGTCTTCTTGTCGCCGCTGACGCGCGCCACCAGGTCCTCCGCGAGCACATCTCCAGGGTCGGGCACGGGTCCGTAGTCGAGTATCGTCCGCTCGATTTCCTGGCGCGTGCCGGGCGCCAGCAACTCCAACGCTTCGGCAAGCCGGCCCGCGGCAATCATGCCGTAGGCCACGGCTTCACCGTGCAAGAAGCGCCGATAAAGGGTCTCGGCTTCCAGCGTATGTCCCAGCGTATGCCCGTAGTTGAGGATGCGCCGCAGATCGCCCTCACGCTCGTCTGCTTTGACGACGTCGGCCTTGATGCGCACCGATCCCGCGATCAGCGCCTCGAGAATTTCCGGCTCGCGCGCCAGAACCTCTTTGCGGCCCGTCGCCATCAGCTCAAACAGCTTGGGGCTCCAGATGACGCCGTATTTGATGACTTCGAACAGGCCGGCGCGATATTCACGGTCTCCCAGCGTGCTCAGCGTCGTCGGATCGACCAGAACCAGGCGCGGCTGGTGAAACGCGCCCAGCAGGTTTTTCCCGCTGGCCAGGTTGACGCCGGTTTTGCCGCCGATCGCGGCGTCCACTTGCGCTAGGAGAGTCGTCGGGATTTGGATGACGTCCACACCGCGCATGTAGCTGGCGGCCACGAACCCGCCGATGTCGCCGGCGATGCCGCCGCCAAACGCCACCACGCAACCGCTGCGATCGGCCCCCGCCGCGTACATTCGCTCCGCCAGCGATTCGACCTGGCTGAGACGTTTGTTCGCCTCGCCGGCCTGAAGTTCGAGCACCGTGAGGTCAAACCCGGCCAATCCTGCCCGAAGCCGCTCGCCCTGCCGGCTCCACGCCTGCGGGTCGGCGACCACGAACAGCCGGCGGTTGCCGGCGAGCGGCTTGACCCATTCGCCAGCTTGCTCCAAAGCTCCGGCCTGCACCACGACATCGTAGGAAGCCTGAGCCGTTTCGACGGGAATGCGCGGCATGACACTTTTTTGTACCACGAAGCCTACGGAAGCGAACGCTTCGGTCCGTGACAAACGCCGCGCTTTAGGGCGCAACAACCTCGGCAACCTATGTTTCTACCTGACTTATGCACAGAATCAGCATGCCAAGCCCTCTGCGTGCTCGGCTG
>JBBDWJ010000368.1:0-5460 GCA_040902925.1 Bryobacterales bacterium
GGAATGCCGATCGGCTTGCCAGCGGAATCAGTGATCGCCTTCAGCGGAATCCCCATCCTAAAGGAGAATCGGCCACCAAACCAAAAACCGGCCCAGCCGCCCATTGGTGGTCGTACCCCGAGGGCGACTAGGTAGACTCAAACATTTCGGTGTCACATTGTTTGACGGCCTGGAAATCGTCCGGTAGAACAAAAGGACAAGGGGTAAAAAGCAAAACAGCCAGCCGGTATCAACGGCTAGCTCTTTCGGATGCGGGAGCCGCGTGGGCGGCAAAAAATCGTACCCTCATCCTGATCTTGCCTGTCCCGTCGGGTTCTACGCTTACCGATACGCCGTGGAGGATATCGGATCGGCCCCAGACCGTCCCGGCATCCTTCGCTACTATGGCCCAGATGGCGTTCTCGCCTTCACCGTGCCCTGAGCAACAGCTTGCTTTATCGGTTGAAGAATTTGCGATAAACAACAGACCACATGGTATTTGACCATCAAATTTCGCGTTGGGCTGCAGGATTCTGACACCTCGAAAGGGAAGCGCCACTTCCCCGCCCCTGCTCGGGCCTCGCCTAACGTCCTGATGGCCGTAAAGGACGATGCTATAGGACCGAGACCATAGGGAGTGCGCGCTCTCTTCCCCGGGTGACGATCCAATCTTGAGCACTCAACCAACCCGCCCTTCTTTCATCCCCGCAGCCATCGCCACAGCGCCACCGCCTCGCCTAGAACGAAGAGCGTCCCAAAAATCGCCTTGTTGTGTCTGGCAATCCACACCGGAAGGTAAATATCAAAGTTAGCCTCGCGGCGTTCCGTGTAGCGCGCCGCAAGACCAGTGAGCGGACACCGGCCTCGGTTCAACGCCAGCACGGCGCACTCGAACAGCACCACGAAGGTCAGCATGACGGCCCAATCGAAACGGCCCGCCAAGGCTACAAAAGGCAGGGCCACAATGCAAGCGGCAAAGAACGCCCAGACGATGGTGTGGAGCAGCCGTATGCCGATGAGCACAAGGCCAGGATAGCCCCTCGGCACGGTCCGCCGCCGCGCTCTCGCCTATCGCGAACCACGGCGGCTCCGCAGGCTGGCGGTATTGCTTAGACCGTGGAGGTTCCGTATACTGGCGGTGTCGCGTCTAGCCAGCCGGCGTGCTGCGCTCCTGGCCTCACGCCGCAATCTACGCAAGCGCCTGCCTGCCATCGCACGCCGCTTTCTCCGGCCTGTCGAATCCTCTAGCCGGTTTTTCCATCACGAGCACGCACTCCCGTGGAGATGCGCCGTTCGGCATCGCGGAGCGCCGCCCCAATGACATTCGAGGAAAGACTGAAGCAAATTGAGCTCGAAGAACAGGACGCCGCCTTGGCGAAGCTCGAAACCAGCCTTGGCGACGACGCTGATGACGGGGCGGCGGAATCACCGCCACCCTCCTACATCGAGCAAGGCGCGCCGGTCCACTGCTCCGAATGCGGCAACAACACGTTCCGCGAAGAACACGATGCCATCATGTGCAGTAATTGCGGCCACGGACCGTTCTGCAATTACTGCTGGAAAGTTCACATCCGGGACTTTCACCCGCTGTTGGTGCAGCCCTACGAGGACGCGACGCGCGGCATCCGAAGGAGGGCGAGGTTCCTCAACCACTACCTGATTCGAACGGTCGTCAAGCCCGCGGGCATTGTTGTCGGCATGGCGGCCTTGTTCACCGCCGCGTATTTCGCGTACGTGGAGCAGCGTGAGCGCCCGGCCGCCAACGCAGAGCCGCATGGCGCGGCCGCAACACTCTCGGCCGAACCAGCCTCGGCCGATCCCGCCGCCAATACGGCGCCGGTTGGCAGCGACGCCAACGTACGGGCCGCAGTCCCATCCGCGAACATTCCGGCAGCCGGCCAAGCCGCGAACGTTCCGGCCGCCGTCCGAGCCACCAACGTACCGGCGGCCGGCCCGGCGGCCAGCGTACCCGAGGCCGGCCCGCCACACAGTACGGCGCCGGTTGCCAGGGTCCCAACGGCTACCGCCCCTGCCAACCCTGCCGCTATGGAATTGCAGAGCGTGACCTCTCCGGTCAGCCGCGGTATGGATGCAAACCTTGCTGTTCGAGCAGCCCCCGGAGCGCTGTGTACGATACAAGTCCGCTACCGTTCGGGACCAAGCAAGGCAAGGGGACTCGAACCGAAAATCGCCGGCGAATCCGGCCTGGCCGAGTGGAGCTGGCGTGTCGGCAGGCAGACCAGAGCCGGCGAGTGGCCGATCGACATCGCCTGCACCGTGAGGAACGTGACATCCAGGCTAACTGCCTCGATTGTCGTGACGGATCAGTGAATTGCTGGGAAAACAGGGAGCCGCAGATGGACGCAGATCAACGCAGATCGGCAAAGAGACCGCCTTTTTTGCGGCCCGGCAAGACTCCGTGGCGCACCAAGTACTCCATAGGCAGCGTACTCCATAGGCAGCGGACCCAAACAAATGTGGAACCAAGGACAAGAAGCGGCCCACCGCTGATAGACATCCGAAAGCCCAAGCCGCTAGATGAATGCATAAAGGCCAGATCGGAAATCAATGATCCTAATCTGCGTCCATCTGCGTCTATCTGCGGCTAATTCTCCGCTCCAGCGCACTCACTCAAGCTTGCTCTCGATCCCAAAAGCGTAGCTTGCGGCAAGCCGTGACGAAATCCGCGGCGCTCTTGGCATTGCTCAGCTCGATACAGCCTTCGTCGAGGTCGCCCGCGATGCCGGCCTTTTCCAGCAGCGGCATGGCCGCTCCTACATAGCCGATGAACTTCAGATGAGCGAAGGCGTCGGCGGCAAAGTCGCGCGCGGCCGGTTTGCTCGCCAGCATCTTGCCGCCCTCCTCAGACGCCAGGATCAGCACGGCGTCGAAAACGACCGACGGCCCGCCATCGATCTTCTCGTCACCTTCGATCATGGCGCCATCGCTGGCTTCCACTCCGCCAACCGTCGGCGCAACGATCTTCAACACGGCGCCTTCCTTCTTGAGCGCTTTTCGCAGGGCGTTGAGCAGGCCCGCGTCGACGCCATCGGTGACCAGCGCGCCGACTTTTCGTCCCGCGAAGCTTTTGGGGCCGTTCCGAATGATGCTCAGCGCCTTGGAGGGCTTCAAGTCCCGTCGTGGCTCTACTGCCGGCGGTATGGGCTGCGGCTTCTCGCGCAGGCCAAGCCCTTGGGCGACGCTATTCGCCAGCGTCTCGTCGATGTTCAGCAGATGGCCGACAAGGCGCGTCCGAATCGCCTTCTTTTGCACCTTGCTCAGCTCGAACACCAGTGCGTCGGCGATGTGCCGCTGCTCGACTTCGGTCTGGCTGATATAAAACTGCCGCGCCTGGCTGTAGTGGTCCGCAAAGCTAGGCGACCGCTGGCGCACTTTTTGCCCTTCCTCTTGCGCCGGATAGGAGCGAAAGCCGCGCTCGGGGTCCTCGCGCGGTCCGCCGTCGGCGCCGCCCCAGGAATTCGGCTCATAGTTTGCGCGTCCCTTGGGGTTCATCATCGCCATATGCCCGTCCTGCTGGAAATGATGCATCGGGCATTTGGGCGCGTTGATCGGAATGTGCGTGAAGTTTGGGCCGCCCAGCCGCTTGAGCTGCGTGTCGAGATACGAAAAATTGCGGCCCTGCAGCAATGGGTCGTTGCTGAAATCCACGCCCGGGATAATGTTGTTTGTGCAAAACGCGACCTGCTCGGTCTCGGCAAAGAAGTTCTCGACGCAGCGATCAAGCACCATCCGCCCAACACGCTTGACTGGCACCAGCTCCTCGGGAATGATCTTCGTGGCGTCCAGCACATCAAAGTCGAACGCGTCGGCGAACTTCTCGTCGAACAGTTGCAGCCCCAGCTCCCATTCCGGGAAATCGCCCGTCTGAATCGCGTCCCAAAGATCGCGGCGGTGGAAATCCGGGTCGGCGCCGTTGATTTTCACCGCCTCGTTCCAGACTACCGACTGCATTCCCTGCTTCGGCTTCCAATGAAATTTCACGAACGTCGACTTGCCGCGCGAGTTGACCAAGCGAAACGTGTGTACGCCGAAGCCTTCCATGAAGCGGAACGAGCGCGGGATGGCGCGGTCCGACATGATCCACATGATCATGTGCATGCTTTCGGGCATCAGCGAAACAAAGTCCCAGAAGTTGTCGTGCGCCGTCTGCGCCTGCGGAAAGTCGCTATCGGGTTCTTGCTTGGCGGCGTGAATCAGGTCGGGAAACTTGATGGCGTCTTGAATGAAGAACACTGGAATGTTGTTACCCACGATGTCCCAATTGCCCTGCTGCGTATACAGCTTGACGGCGAAGCCGCGTACGTCGCGAGCCAGATCCGCCGAACCCTTGTTGCCGGCAACGGTCGAAAACCGCACGAAGACAGGCGTCTTTTGCCCAGCCTGCTGGAATGGATCAGCGGCTGTTATCTCCGGCAGCGGCTTGTAGTTTTCGAAATAGCCGTGCGCGCCAAAGCCGCGCGCATGCACCACGCGCTCAGGAATCCGTTCGTGGTCGAAATGAAATATCTTCTCGCGGAAATGCAGGTCTTCGAGAGCGGCCGGCCCACGCACGCCGATACGCAGCGAGTTTTGGTCGTCGGAAACCGGAGTGCCCTGCTGTGTCGTCAGAACGGGCACATCGCCGCCAGCGGTCTGATGGACTTCCCCGCCCTCCGCAACCAAGGATTTTTCGTCTCCAAATTGCTTCTTTTTCACCGATCCGTCCTTTACTGGTGGTATTGGGGCTGCTGACGGCGTGCTGCACACACGTCGCAAATAGGACAGCTAGCAGATTGAGGATGAGTTCCCTCGGCACTGTCCCATGGTTGCCACGACACTAGACATGCTGGTTGATAGCGACGTTACACCGATGCGCGGTCAGCTACGTACACGCGCGGGACGATAAGTACACTGGGTAACAAGCCGCCAGCCACTGGTGTCCTTCAACCGATCAGGAGGACTCATGCCACATAAGATCGACAATGCAATGCGGGAATGCATCCGCAACTGTCAGGAATGCCACGCCATCTGCACCGAGACCGTTGCGCACTGCCTTGTAAAGGGAGGAAAGCACGCGGGCGCCGAGCATATCCGGCTGCTGCTGGATTGCGCGGAAATCTGCGCTACCAGCGCTGATTTCATGCTCCGCGCTTCACCAGACCACGTTCGTACGTGCGGCGTGTGCGCGGAACTGTGCAGCCAATGCGCCGAATCCTGCGAACAGCTCGGGAAGGGCGACCAGACGATGACTCAGTGCGCCGAGCTATGCCGCCGCTGTGCACAAAGCTGCGAGCAGATGGCTGGCGTGCGCGCGTAGGTCAAGAATAGAAAAGGAAGCTAACGCTTTGAACTCACTGAATGGGGAATCCGGCTTTTCCTCGCGCTGGTACCCATGGACGCCCGCGCTGATGATCCTGGCATGACGTACAGAAGCATGACGTACAGAAGCAGTCGGAGGCGGACCCGCGCTTAGCGCGAGTC
>JBBDWJ010000368.1:5470-10538 GCA_040902925.1 Bryobacterales bacterium
CCCCAAACTATCACTCTTGAAAGGGGCTGGACGCCCCTTCTCTGCCGGCTACCTAGAAACCGAAGCGTAGCCCAAGCCGGAACTGGCGTTCGTCCACGGCGCTCAATACCCTCAGGAAGTTTGGATTGGTGGCGTCGTTCGAGGCAAATCCGGTCGACAAACGGCTGTTAGTGAAGTTATACGCCTCGGCGCGGAAGGTCATCACAACCCTCTCGAAGAACCGGAAATCCTTGCTTAGCATCAGGTCGTGGCGAAGAACGCCGGGGTTGCGCAGGCTATTGCGGCCCATCGAGCCGAATCGCGGGGCCTGGCCGGCAGCGATCGCCGCGAAGGCGCTGCGGTCATAGAATGTTTGATCGGCGCCGATGCCTTCGGTTCGTATCACGTCCGCCTTCACTTGATCGGGAGTCTGCGCGTTGCCCGGCAGATTGAGCGTGCCGCCGGGAGCGCTCGGGGTGAACGGCGTACCCGAGTACGCGGCGGTAATGCCGTTGATCGACCATCCACCCACCACGTGCCTCATTGGTCCTGTGGAAACGAACTTCTTGCCTTGCCCGAACGGCAGCTCATAGACGTAAGCCATCTGGAATACGTGGGTGCGGTCGTATCCGGCGGTGGCGCGGTTGCGGCCGAACACCGGCTCCCAGTTGAACGACACGCCGGCCCAGCCTTCGTCGTCGGTCATGTTGATGGCCTTGGACCAGGTGTAGGCGCCCTGCAAAGTCAGTCCGCCGACGCGGCCGCGTAGCGAGGTCTGCAAGGCGTGGTAGTTCGAGCTCAAATAGCCATCCCACATATTGGTCGCGATATTGCGGCCAAAGCGGGCCGAGTAGGGCCGCCCGGCATTGCCGGCGCCCAGAATCTGGCCGGAGTTGATGTCGCGATCGGCGCTTTGATGGGTGACCTGGGTGCCGACGTAGGCCGCGGTGCCAACCAGCGAGCCCGGCAGGCGGCGCTCCAGCGTGAAGTTCCAGCTCTGAATGTAGCCGCGCGTGATCTGCCCCGGATAAGGACTGCGCATGTCGGCGGCGGCGGGCAGCTCGACGACGCCACTCGAAAGATCGGGGCCGACGACCGGCGGAACGCCTTCGGCCAACGACCCGCTCGACAGGTTCTCGTTGGCGGCCGGGAAGGCGAAGCTCACCGTAAGCGGGTACATGCCCTGCAGCGGCCGCGACCACGGCAGCGGGCTGTAGTTCATCGCGTACCCGGAGCGAATCACGGTGGCGTCATCGAAGCGAAATGCCAGGCCCAGGTGAGGCGAGAACATTTTTTTGCTCACCGAGAAACCGTTGTCGCGGGGCACATCGCCGCGGGCGCCCAGATAAACCAGGTTCGTTTCCGGATCGAGCCGCTCGACGCCTTTGCCGTTGGACCGGCCAATCAGCGGATAGTATTCGTAGCGCACGCCCGCGTTGAGGGTCAGCTTGCGGGTGACTTGCATGCGGTCCTGCACAAACCAGCCGAATTGATATTCGCGGCCCGTCAGCATGACGTGCTGGATGCTCTTTCGTATCAGATTCGGCGACCCCAACAGGAAGGCGGCGTAGCCGTTGAAGTTGTTGAAGGAACCGTCGCTAGCGACGCCCCCGTTGAAGTTGAAATTGCCGCGCGGCCCAAAGCCCAGGTGCGGCGACCAGTGCGTCAGCTTATGCAGCACGCCGTCGAAGCCGAAGGCGAAGTTGTGCTTGCCCTTGATCCAGCGCAAGGTGTGCGTGGTGGTGTAGCTTTCCTTGACACGCTCGAGCGGCATCCAGCCAGGAACGCCAAAGCCGGTGTAGCCATTGATGGTGATGTTGGGGAAGCCCTGCTGGCGCGGGTCGGGCCCGCCCAGGCCGGGAATCCCGAGCGTGGCCGAAAAGTCTTTCCCGAAATCCTGGCCGCGCACGGTCTGGTCGAGGCGGTTGTAGCCAAGCACGCCATCGAGCAACAGATTCGGCGTCAGCGTGTAGTTGTGGCCCGCCGAGGTGTTTTGAATGCGCGTATCGCCGAAGCCCGGGTCGGCGCCGGGCGAGGGGCCGACGCCGTCGCCAAAAATACCAACGCCACCCACGAAGGCGTTCATGATGCCATAGCGGCCCCAGATCGTGTGATAGGCGTTTCGCTGATAGTTGATCTTGACGTCATTGTAATCGCGGTTGAACTGCGGCGTGGCACCGATGGCGTAGTTATTCACCGCTCCCGCGATGTTGGGCTGGGGATAGAACGCTTGGATCTTTTGCGCGATCGGGCTGATCCGGTTGCCCGGAACGATGTTATCGGCAAACGGCGTCCTGCCGGTGCCGGTGGCCGTATTCCCTGTCAAAGGATCGAAGATGGCCGTGCCCGTCCCGGAAAAGTCGCCGCCCCGTATGGCATCCTGCGGCACGGAGTAGCGTCCAAAGGCGCCGTTGCGCTGTTTGGTGTTGTCGTAGCTATAGAAGTAGAACAGCTTGTTCTTCACGATCGGCCCGCCGATGGTGCCGCCAAAATTGTTGTAGATGCTGACCGGCTTTTGGGTGGTCGGCGTGAAGAAGAAGTTGCGCGCGCGCAGGCGCTGGTTGTCGTGATACCAGAACGCGCTGCCGTGCAGCGTATTCGTGCCGGACTTGGTAACCAGCGTAATCGCCGCGCCTCCAGCCATGCCCTGCTCGGCGTCGCCCGCCGTGGTCACGACATTGACGGTCTCCACCATCTCGGCGGGCACTACATAACCCGTGTGGTGCGGCAGCCAGACGTTGACGCTGGCGGCGCCGTCGATGCGCGTCACGTTGGTGCTGGCGTTCGTCCCATTGACGTTCGTCCGTAGCGATCGGGCGGGCGTATCCGTAACCGCGTTCTGAAACGAAGCCGGCGTCGCGCCGGGAACGAGATTAATCAGGCTCTGATAATTCCGGTACCCTGGCAGCGGCAGGTTCTTCACCAAATCCGATTGCAGCTCGGTGTGTGTATCGGCTTTGTCGGTTTGCAGTTGCGCGGCGTCCGCCGACACCGTGATCTGCTCGGTCACCGCGCCTATCTCCATGACGAGGTTGAGGCGGCTGACGGTATTGACCGTAACGGCGAGATCGGTGCGTGACTGCGTCTTGAACCCGGGGAATTCGGCCACGGCGTCATAGGTGCCGGCCGGAACATTCAAGATGGTGAACAAGCCGCTGGCGTCGGTCTGGGTCACCAGCGTGAGCCCGGTGCCCTTGTTGGTAATCGTCACCTTGACGTTTTCCACGATGCCACCGGTAGCATCCTCGACCAAGCCAACCACGCTTCCATAGAGGGTTTGGGCGACTGCTTGGTGATTACCGCAGAGCAATAACAGCAGGGCATTCAAAACCAGGCAACAGAAGCGGCGAGACGTTTTAGTCATCAGGACTCCTTCGAGCCAGAGGCTCGGGTACGACAGGACCCAGCATACAACAGTTCTAGGTTCTGTATACAACTTTGTATACACGACACCTGTCCCGACTTCGTCCGCCAGGCTGGCAGGGCGTCGGTCGGGGCTTCCCCCCCATCTCTTCACGGGGTGTAGCGCGAGCCCCCGTTCGGAGAGTTCGGTATCGTCGCTGGTCCAGCTATTTTGCAAGGACCATGTCTGGAAGCGTGCTACAAACAGCGGGAGACGAGAAGCCCGCGGCGGGGTTTTGTTGAAAACAAAGGGATAAATTGGGTTCGTTTGGCGCGTTTCGTTTTTTCGAGCACCCGAGCTGCTCCCAAACGCCACCTCGCGGAGCCACTCCACCACTCCGGTTTGAAGTTAGCACGGGGCGCCAAACAGACGGAGATTTTGGGGCGTACCGGTTTGATTCCGCGGCATGCGGAGCTGGCCAGCAGCCAATCGGCGTCCTGAGGCTGTGCCCGGGGCCGTAGTCTCCTGTCACCGTGGTGCGTGACACAAGTCAGAGGCGCTCGACAGCGGCTGCCACGCGATACGAAAACGTTCTTGACTTCGTATCCGTATTTATTTTGCTGACAGCACACCAGCTTAGTCGTAGGAGAGCGATTCCAGCACATCCTGGCGTGCGGCCTTGTACGCCGGGTAGAGAACGCCGAGCAGGGCTCCGCATAGGGTGATCCCCGCTGCGATCAGCCACCACTCCAGCACGATCGATTGCTGCATCGAGGCCGGGATGAACAATCGAATCAACTCGCGCGTGCCGAAACTCGCGGCGATTCCCAGCACGGTTCCCAGCACCGCGAGCGCCATGGCTTCGCTGATCAGAATGCGCAGAATGTATCCCGGCGATGCCCCCAGCGACTTCAAGATGCCGATCTCGCGGGTCCGCTCCAGAACGGCCGTGTGCATTGTGAGGAAGATGATCAGAAAGCCGAAACCCACGGACAAGGCGATGATTACGCCGATGAACGCTTGCAGCTCGGGCAGATGGTTGACTGAAAATTGCGAAACGAACTCGTCAATGGAATACACCTGGTAGCCCGGCAGCTTCTGCTTGAGGGTTGCGATCACCGCATCACCATGGGCCGGGTCGTCGAGCTTGGCGTACACCATCGTGATCCTGTCGGTGGCGCCGATGAGCTCCTGGAGCGTATGGATCGGCAGCAAGACCCGCGCCATTTTGCCCGGCTCCACGATGCCGCAAACGCGCCACTGATGATCCAGGAAATCGAGCGAGTCGCCGACCGATAAATTCTCTTGCCTGGCGTAGTACTCGTCAATGATTGCGTCGTGGGGCCCTTGAAAGGGTCCGCCGGCGAGAAAGCGAAATCCGCCGGACATTTGCTCGAACATGCGGAGATCGATTCCGGTCACGCGTTTGACGCCGCCCAACGGTTGAATCACCGCGCCCGTGGCGAGGATGACGTGATCCTCATTGCGGATCACGTCGACAAGCTTTTCCGGCATCGGCGCCGAGCTGAGGCCGATCGCGGACATCCCCGGCGGTAGTACAAGCAAGTCCGCGCCAGCGCCGCGCGCCCGATTGCGTTGCTCGTCCAACATGCCGTGGCTGAGCCCGACCAGCGCCAGAATCATGGTGACGCCGAGGCCGATGGCCACGCCGCTCAAGAGCGTGCGCGTCAATCGATGCAGCAGGTTCGCGGACACGATCCGGTACAGCAGCGACACTTGCTTCCA
>JBBDWJ010000369.1:0-10501 GCA_040902925.1 Bryobacterales bacterium
AATTTCAATCACTTGGCCTGTGGAAAACTTCCCAAGTGCGAAAGTTAGGCTAGCGTGCTACGCCCTGCCTGTCTCAACCAGCCCTCCTCGTCGAGCGAAACAGCATCTGCGCGGCGGCCCGCGTCGCGGAAATCCGGCTCAGAGCAAGCCCTTATCTTGGCGCCAAAAAGAAGGGCGTAGCGCGCTACGCTACAGATCCGGCACGGGGAAAAACACGCCGCCGAACAGTAAATAGGCGACCAGCAGCGTCCAAATCACATTGACCGCCTGAGCGCCGATAAACGCCAGCGCCGGGCGGCCTTCTTCCAGTCCAAGCAGTTCGACAACGCGGGTTTCGAGCCCGATGCAAGTGAAGGCGAGGGCAAACCAAATCGTTCGCAAGCCGCGGAAGATGCCGCTGGTTTCCGCGACCAGCGACGGCTGAAGCAGAAACGAAAAAACGACCGAAGCAGCCATGAATCCCAGGACGAATTTGGGGAAGCGATCCCAGATCACGCGCACGCCCGTCCGCTGGCCGGTCTGATTTCCGCCTCGCAGGGTCCACCACAGCGACAGAGCGAACGCCGCCACGCCGATCAGCGCGTTCTGGGAAAACTTGACGATCACCGCCGCCTTCATGGCCGTTTCCCCGACCAGCTCGCCGGCCGCCACGACCGCGCCGCTGGTGTCGATCGTGCCGCCAACCCAGGCGCCGCCCACAATTTCCGGAATCTCAAAGTGCCGCACGATCCACGGCATCACGACCATCATCGGCGCGGCGACGAGCAAAACCAGCGACGTCACGTAAGAAAGTTTTTTGCGGTCGCCTTGAATCGCGCCGCAAGCCGCAATCGCCGCCGACACGCCGCAGATCGAAACCGCCGTGGCCAGAATCGTGGCGAACTCGTCATCGACGCGCAGCTTCCGCGCGAAATAGAAGCAGGCGTACCACACCACGATGATCACCAGCAGCGCCTGCAGCAAGCCCAGAAAACCGGCTTGGAGAATCTCACGGAACAGAATGCCGGCGCCAAGAATCACCAGACCGGTCTTGATATAGTATTCCGTCCGCACCGCTTCGCGAAGCCAGTACGGCACGCCGATCGTGTTGCTAATGAGCAGTCCAAACAGCAGAGCGAACAACACGAACTCAAGACCCCAGTATTTGACCCCCGCATGGCCGGCCGCCACCAGCGCCAGCCAGGCCAGCACATAAACCACCGGGAACCCGACGGCGAAAAGACCCAGCCGCCCGCCCATCAGAGCGATACCGGCGGCCGACAGCGCCAGAAACATCAGCCCGAGCAGCAAGGAATCGGCAAGGTTTGAGGGCGCGAATACCGCGGCTGTTCCATCCGCCGAGCCCCAATCGAAACTCGGCAGCGGCGGCCGCACGCCCGCCAGGACGGCCGCCAGAAGGAAGAATCCGATCCAGACGGCAACCCAGTCTTCACTACGAAGGCCTGCCGGGCGAGGTGGTTTTGCAGTCATGTCTCTCGTATTGCGGGTTGGCGGCTGCCAACCGAGGCTCGATTGTACCGCGTACGCCGCTGTGAGCCAATCCGGGAGTCTTCGCGGAAGATACGTCCGGCAATGTCACCTTCAGTGGCCCGCCAACTCAGGCTTCCGCCTGAAGTCCGCATCTATCTCGCCGCAGAGCCGCCGAACATCGTGAAAAACTTGATCGATGGGGTTCCCGTCCGGCGGCGGATCGTCTACAATAAACCTTCTTTCCTCATACGGGCCCTTTGGGAGAAGCGGCTCGCCCTTTGGGAGAAGCGGCTTGAGAGGCGTGCCGCCGTCGGGGATGGAAGTCGCCGCCGCGGATGAACGAAAGCTAATTTCTTTTCCAGCTCCCGCCGATCAACCGAACGTGCGTATTTTGATTGCAACAGCTCTGGCCCTGGCGGTTTTCGTATCCGCCGGACCGGCCGCGCCCGCGGAACCGCCCGCTTCCACCAACAGCAAAGCTTCCGTCGTCGCCGCGACGACCAAGCGCCCCCGCAAACGGGCGCCCTACGAATTCAGCTCCTGGTACACCGAAGAGACGTTTTCCGACTCGGCCGCAGGCGATGTGGCCGACGGCGAAGATCTGCGTGTCCGCCAGGCGGCCGTCGAGGCGTTGGGTAAATTCAACGGCAGCGTGGTCGTCGTCGACACCAGCTCCGGCCGCGTGTTGACGATGGTCAACCAGAAGCTGGCGCTGTCGACCGGCTTCATGCCCTGCTCGACCATCAAACCGATGGTTGGATTGGCCGCGCTGAACGAAGGCATCGTCGCGCCCGGCGACAAGGTCTGGTTCGACCGCACCTGGACGATGACGATGGTCGAGGGTCTGGCGATTTCCAACAACGTCTACTTCGGCCACCTCGGCGAGCAACTCGGGTTCGAGCGCGTGCGCCGCTACGCCAACCTGTTCGGCTTCGGCGAAAAGGCGGGCTGGAACATTCCCGGGGAGCAGCTCGGCGAGTTCCCGGACACCGAGCACGAAATGGGCATCGGCCGCATGACCAGCTTCGGCGACGGCATCCACATGACGCCGCTGCAACTCGCCGCCTTCACCGCCGCGATCGCCAATGGCGGCACGCTCCACTACTTGCAGCATCCGCTGACGGAAGCCGAAGCCGAGACATTTCAGCCGCGGGTAAAGCGATTTCTGCCGATCGCGAAATGGATCCCCGAGGTCGAAGAAGGCATGCACCAAGCGGTCAAGCGCGGCACCGGGCGTAACGCCGGCGTGGCGGGGCAGATGGTTTGGGGCAAGACCGGCACCTGCAGCCAGTTTCACCGCCCGAATCGCCAGCGTATCCGCCTCGGTTGGTTCACCTCGTTCAACGAGGTCGCCGGACAGAAGCTCGCCATCACCGTATTACTGCGCGGCGGCGGCTATGTCGTCGGTCCGCGGGCGGCCGAAGTCGCCGGCCAGATCTACCGCGCGCTCGGCGCCCAGGAATATTTCACTTCCCGTGAGACCCCGCTCACTGCACAGTCCGACGCATTCTCTTCCGCAGTGGATCCCGCAATCTCTGAAGACTGCTGCGCTACCCCGTAGCACTCATCGCTTGACGCGGTCTTGGACGCTTCCGAGTGCGGCAGGGCATTCGGGAGTGAATTACCACCGCCCGACGTACCCGCAGCCCTGACACCTGCGCTTGGCCAGCAAAAGCAGAAATGGAATTCCAAGCAGCAGCACCCCCAGCCTGGATCGTACAGGGTCGTCGGCCGGTTCCGAGCGCTGACCGCCACAGATCGGGCAACCGTCCTCGTTGACAGTCTCTTCGGGGGCGGCCTCCTGATTTTCCAAGGCTTCCTGAACGATCCCGCGAGCTTCCTCCAGGTCGTCCTCGCCCACATGCACTCTTACGCCGCCGAAAGGCACGGCCCGTGTCAAACGAGCAATGTTCTGATCGGTTAGAAAGGCGGCGATGCCATGGGATTCCAGAAGCGCGCGCACCAGTTCGGCTTCCTGGAGATTGTTGTAACCCTGCAGAACGATCAGCCGGTCAGACATGTGGATGGCGGCGTCAGTGGCCGGTCCAGCAGGCTTTGCGCTTTTCCAGAAAGGCAGTCATGCCCTCCTGCGCGTCGTCCGCTAGGGCGTTCATGCTCATGACTTCTTTGGCGTAGCCGTACGCTTTGCTCTGGTCGAGATCGATCTGCGCGTAGAACGCCTGTTTACCCAGTGACACCGTCAGCGGGCTGGCCTGAGCAATTTGGCAGGCGAGTTCGCGTACGGTCTCCGCGAGCTTCTCGCGCGGCACGGCGCGGTTGATGAGGCCCCACTCGGCGGCGGTTGCGGCGTCGATCGGTGTGCCGGTGAGCAGCATCTCGAGCGCGCGCTTGCGGCCGATGGCGCGCGTCAGGGCCACCATCGGCGTGCTGCAAAAAAGGCCGATGCGAACGCCCGGTGTGGCGAACTTCGATTCGTCGGAGGCAATGGCGAGATCGCAGGAGGCGACGAGCTGGCAGCCCGCGGCGGTGGCGATGCCGTCAACCTGCGCGATGACCGGCTGACGGATCGTCTGGATCGTCGTCATCAGGTCGGTGCAGACGTCGAAGATCTCCCGGTACGCCGGCAGGTCGCGATCGACCATCTCTTTCAAGTCGTGTCCCGCGCTAAAAGCCGGGCCGTCGGCGGTCAGCACGACGACCGTGATTTCCGGGTTCCCGGAAAGCACTTGGAATTGGGATGTCAGCGCGCGCATCAGCTCGAGCGAGAGAGCGTTGCGCTGCTTGGGCCGGTTGAGGCGAATGGTGGCGATCGGCGCGGTGTGTTCGACTACGAGGAGATCCTCGGCCATGGTGATTTCAGGATATCACCCAACGTGAGACAGGCAATCCTGCCTGTGCCCCGAGTTTGGCTATTTTGATCGGCGGCGCAGCAAAGACAAGGCACAAGGCAAAGCGCAAAAGGCAAAAGAGGGACCGGCGACGCCGGTCCCTGAACAGACAGGATTGTCTGTTCCACTTACAGCAGTTCTTCGGAAAGCCCTTCGGGGTAGCGCAGCGAAGAGTCCTTCAAGTTTGTGGCGGCTTCGCTCAGGCGGCCTAGAGCTTCCTCGCGGCGTTTCTCGGCTTCGAATACCGCGCGAATCACCTGCGAGTGACGTTCGATCCGCTCCAAGGCCTGATCGAGGGCTGGTTTCAACGAAGCAAAGTCCGTCTTGAGGCCGGCGATGTCGGTTTGCTGCAAGTCCAACCGGCCACTGGTTTGATCCTGGCGGTCGGAGACGGAAACGGACAGATCGAGCGTTTCGCGGCGCAGTTCCTCGAGAATGCTCTCGCGGCTGTTGTCGCGTTTGTGGATTTCGGCGATCTCGCCCGTTAGCCGTTCGTAAGTGTCGGATGCGCTCTGAGCGTGGGCTTGCTGCTCTTCGATCAGCCGGGCGGCCTTTTCGAAACGGCCGTTCAGTTGAGAAATACGTTCCAGAGCGTCTTCGAGGCGGTGCGAGTGCTCCTGCACGGTGTGCTCGAGCGTGCGCTTTTCTTCGGCGCGGCGGTGCTCCAGTTGAGAAACCGCGCTGACGACGGCCTGCGAGACGCTGTGGGCCAGTCCAGTCAGCACTTCATCGGCGCCAGACGTCGACTCGCCGGCAGGCGCGACAGGAGGTGCGGCCGCTCGTTCGAGCGCCAGCCGCGGCGCCTCGGGCGGTCTTGGGGCCTCCTGCGAGGGGGGCCGGGTGTTTACGGCAGCTTCTTGTAGCTGCTGCCGCATCCATTCACCCGACAGCTCTTCGAGCGACTCGGGCGCATGGCTTCGTACAGATTCGTCCGCCACGAAAACCTCCTATTTGCTCGCTCAGTGTAACTCCGGGTTAGGGGGCTGGCAATGGTGGAAACTCGACATTTGCCACGGCATGCTGCCTTACATCTGGCAGGCTTGGCGTATTAAGGTGATACGACATAGGCCCTAGACGAGTTTCCGCCGCGGCCTGAGGGATTCCTTGCCAGCGGCCAGGGATCGCGTAGCTTTGGGCGCGTGTTGAAGAAGGCGAATCAGCCACAGATGCACGCAGATGCACGCAGATGGACGCAGATAAGATTTGGTTTCCTCTGCGTCATCTGCGTTTATCTGCGTTCCTCTGCGGCTAAGAATTCTTGGCGGCTTGTGAGCCAAGGCGGCCTGCTCCTCAGCGGGTCAAATCTACCTGCCGCAGCCACTGCTCGAATCGCACTGGCCACGCCGACACCGGCAGATCTCGATTCAGAATTCCGAAGCCGTGGCCTCCTTTCGAATAGACGTGCAGCTCGGCGGAGACCCCGGCTTTCTTCAACGCCAGATAGAAGCGCACGCTGTGCTCGGCGGTTAGCCGGTCGTCATTGGCGTGGACCAGAAACGCCGGCGGCGTCTCGGCGGTGACGGTCAGCTCGTTGGGAATCAGCGGGTAGCCCAACACCAGGAAATCCGGGCGGCTGGTTTGGCGCTCTACAAGGTCGGCCGCGCCGGCCTCGCCCTTGTCGAAACCCATGCCGGCGCGCGCGGCGAGATCGCCTCCGGCCGAAAAACCCATCATGCCGATGCGCTGCGAGTCGAGATTCCATTCGCCGGCGCGGCTGCGCACCAGGCGAACGGCGCGCTTGGCGTCGGTCAGCGCTGTGTCGATGGTGTAGCTGTGTCCTTCGGTGCGTGGCAGGCGGTATTTAAGGACAAAGGCCGCCACGCCCATGTTGCTGAGCCACTTGGCGATGTCGTGGCCTTCCTTGTCGATGGCGAGATGGCTGTAGCCGCCGCCGGGCGCGACGATAATCCCCACGCCCGTGCTTTTTTCCGCCAACGGAAGGTAGGCGGTCAACGTCGGCTGGTGGACGCTCGCGACGCTGCGGTCAACGATTCCCTTGCCGCGTTCCTGCCAAACTTCCTCCGCGTGGACGCCCTCCGAGCCCGGCGCCGCACCCGGATAGAGGTCGATGACGCGCGGGTCGGCGAGCGCGGTTGTCGCGAAAGTTGCCGCCGCGAGCAGCGCCAGGGTCGCGGCTGCGAACAGGCGGCTGGGATTTTTGTGGCGGATCATGGTTTTATTCAGCATGTTGTGTGTATCGGGCGCCGGGAATGCGGGCCCGCTGAAGTGGCAGGGTCCGGCAAGATTTGGCAGGATTTGGCAACGGATGGCAGGGTTTCGTTAGGGCGATTGTTGCCTGGCGCCGGAGGCGCGGTTCGACCTTGTGCCAACGGCGCGATCGTGCTCTGTGCTGAAGACTTCATCCCCACCTTGAGTCCGTCCAGGTCCGTCCCCCACTTCGAGTCTACTTGCGGTGTCAAGGGGGGGCGTCACCCAGCCTGAAACCGGGAGTGGATTCCTAAAATCGCCGCAGGCGATCCGAGCCCCATCCGCAAGGGTGGGGTCCGCCTGATCAAAGCTCCAGCGGTGGTTGCGGCATTGCAGGAAAAGCTGGTTGGCCCCACCCTCGCGGATGGGGCTCGGATCGCCTGCGGCGATTGGGGCGGCCCAGAACGCGGGGTGGGGCCAAGCCGAAAAGGCCAAACGAACCAATTGAGTCCTTTGTTTTCAACATTCGACGGAACGGCGAAGCGACAAATGGCGTTCGAGTCGCGCTGATCTGCCCCAAAATCTGTTTTGATTTCGGAAATCGTTAGGGTAATCTTGGTGGGTCACGGAAGGGGAATCGCGGTTGAGCGAGACGGCACAGAAGAAGCATTTCTTCGTTAGCTACACCGGCGCCGATAGCCAGTGGGCTGAGTGGATTGCCTGGCATCTGGAAGCAAACGGCTACACGGTCGTGATTCAGGCTTGGGATTTTCGGCCGGGGTCTAATTTCGTGCTGGATATGGACAGCGCAGCGGCTCTGGCCGAGCGCACCATCGCTGTCCTTTCGCCTCGGTATCATGCCTCCAAATTCACACAGCCCGAATGGGCTGCCGCTTTTGCGCGCGACCCCACGGGCGAAAAGGGTCTTTTACTGCCGGTGCAGATCGAGAAGTCGCAGCTTGACGGTCTATTACGTCAGATTGTCCATATCGATCTCGCGGGGCTTAGCAAGCAACAGGCCCAGGAACGGCTTCTTCAGGGTGTCCGGTTCGAGCGGACCAAACCGAATGAAGCACCGCCTTTCCCAGTCGAGACTAAAGTCGTTCCTGATGGCGCTCCGGGCTTTCCGGGCCGGCTTCCCGACCTCTTCAATCTTCCGCATCACCGCAACCCCAACTTCACCGGGCGGGACGAGTTGTTGCGCGGGCTTCGCGAGGCTCTCAACGGCGGTGGCGCGGCGGCGCTCACACAGGCCGTTCATGGGCTGGGCGGGGTCGGCAAGACGCAGTTGGCCGTGGAGTATGTGTACCGCTTCGCCAGCAACTACTCGCTGGTTTGGTGGGTGCGCTCGGAGACTGTGGAATCGCGGAATGCCGATTACGAGACGTTGGCGAAACGCTTGAAGCTGTTTCCAGGAGGGGAGCAGGCCGAGCAGGGCCAGGTGATCGAAGCCGTTCGCGGAGCGCTCGAGACGCGTGATGGCTGGCTGGTGGTTTTTGACAACGTCCCGGAGCCGAAAAGTATCGACGGCTACCGGCCACGCGGCGGAGGTGGGCACGTCGTTGTGACCTCGCGCCACGCGGCCTGGGGCGGAGTTGCCCGCCCTTTGAAAGTGAACGTCTGGAAGTCGGAAGATTCCGTGCGGTTTCTTCTCAGCCGCACCGGCCGGGAAGAGGAAAAGGCCGCTGGGGAGTTGGCCCAGGAACTCGGGTATCTACCGCTTGCGCTCGAACAGGCCGCCGCATATGTGGAGCACGCAGGCATCTCGTTGGCCAACTACTTGAATCTGTTTCGCGAGAGGCTCCTGGAGTTGTTCGAGGACGAACGACTGGCCGAAGCGGAGCCGACTGTCACAACTACATGGGAAATCTCGTTTCGGCGGGTTCGAGAGATCTTTCCGCCAGCCGCGGACCTGCTGAATCTGTGCGCTTTCTTTGCGCCGGATGACATCCCTCTGGAGGTGATTGTGGAGGGTGCCGAGAATCTGCCGCAGTGTTTGGCGGACACGGTCCGCGACAGTCTGGCGCTGAACCGGACGATCGGGCTTCTCAGTGACCATTCTCTGGTCGAAGTCGAAGCAGGCCACGGGGGGCACCGGAGGCTTTCTCTTCACCGCCTCGTACAAGCTGTGACGCGAGACCGACTTAGCCAGCGTGAACTCCCGATTTGGCTCCGCGCGGCAGCAAACGTTGTCAACTATGCGTTCCCGAATGAGCCTAGCGAGCCATACAACTGGTCGAAATCCGAGCTCTTGTCCCCTCACGCGGCGAGGATCGCCGATCATTCTGAATGGGCTCGACTGCCACTTGAGTCTGTATCTCGGCTTCTGAACCAGCTTGGGGTGTACGCCTGGAGCCGCGCGGATTTGACGCAGGCTAAATCTCGCATTGAGCGGGCACTAGCAATCGACGAGCAGATCTACGGCCCTCACCATCTCATGGTGGGAATTCGCGCGAACAACATTGGGCAAATCCTCCAAGAACAAGGGGATTTGTCAGGCGCGTTGGATTGGACAAGACGCTCATTGAGCATCAGTGAGAAGGCTAACGGGCCCGATCATCCTGAGGTGGCGATCCGCGCCAACAACATCGGTTCGATTCTAAAAGAGCAAGGGGATCTCGACGGAGCTTTGCAGTGGTCGAGGCGTGCGCTAGCAATCAATGAAAAGGTCAACGGACCTGACCACCCTGATGTTGCTCGATACTCCAACAATATCGGCCAAATCTTGAAAGCCCAGGGGAAACTAGATAAAGCGCTAGAGTTGACCCGGCGCGCTTTAGCTATTTTCGAAAAGGCCTATGGGGCCAGTCATCCCAGAGTGGCTGCCGTCACCAACAACATCGGCACGATTCTGCTTGCCCAGGGTGATCAGGCGCGAGCCCTCAAGTGTTTTCGGCTTGCTCTTGAGATAGACGAAAGCGTCTATGGCCCTGACCACCCTACCGTTGCGCGTGACGCCAATAACATTGGCCAGATCCTCAGGGAACGAGGAGATCGATCCGGTGCACTAGAGTTGTCACGGAGGGCGCTCGCGATCGACGAACGAGTCTACGGCATAGAGCACCCAGAAGTAGCAACAGATGTGGAAAACGTTGGCCGGATTCTATTCGAGAGTGGGGACCCGAGAGGTGCTCTGGAGTGCGTCGAGCGGGCCTGGAAGATAAGAATGAGGTTTTTGGGCCCGAAGCACGACCTGACTAAGCAGGCGGAGCTCAACCTACATGCGATCCGCAGGACGATGCGATAGTGTGGTTGCGTAGCGTAGTCGGTCTCGTCGGGATTGGCGGTGTTGTCTCAGGCCCGAGGACTCTTCCTGAGTGCCATTAGTCCTCTCGTTTTCTAGGCAACTGTCGTCCGGTGCTTGGCCAACACCTTCCTGAACGCCGGCGGTGTGGGTTCTCTTGGCCCTTACGGCTTCTTCCGGCGGGCCCCGCCATCATAACTTCGCCGCCGTCTTCGCAACCTTCGGGGCCGAGGCCGATGATCAGTTGCCCGACCATCCCGAGGTGGCCAGAGACGCCAACAACATCGGTCAGATTCTCCAAGCCCAAGGGGATCTGGCGGGGGCGCTGAAGCATGCGCAGCGGGCGTTGAGGGTTTTCGAGAAGGTCTTTGGGCCGGATCATCCCCAGACGCGGATCGCCGCTGGCAACATCAGAGGCATTCAGGAAGCGATGCAATAGGGTTGGGGCGCTTGGGTGTCGCCCGTTCCCGGGCTTGTTTGTGTTTGTGCCGGTTACCCATGGCTTCAGCCATGGGCTATTCGTTGGGGTCGCCCCGCTGGGGCGATTGGCCGCCGGGTGGGACAGACAATCTTGTCTGTCCTCTCGAGCTTGGCCATTTACTCGCGGCGGGGCAAAGACAAAGCAAGGCAAAAGGCAAAGTGCAAAAGGCAAAAGGCAAAAGGGGTCCTGCCGTACCTGCGGTGCGTGCCACGGAGTTTGGCCCTTTCGATGTGCTGCTGGCGGACCCTTGAGCCATGCGATGGGAGTCGCCTTCAGGCGGCTTCCTCCCGACGAAGTCGGGCATAGGCC
>JBBDWJ010000370.1:0-10494 GCA_040902925.1 Bryobacterales bacterium
TGTTCACCAGGCGCCCGGCATAATCTGTTACCCACCCGCCCGGCAAGCACCAACTCCAGACCCACGGCTGAAGCCGTGGGCTATTAGATGGCGCCGCCCCTGACGGGGCTCCGGAGAGTCCCCCGCCCGGGCTCGGTGTCGCCGCCGGGGTGCCCGGTGTCCTTGCTGATGGCGCGGCGTCTGGTGGAGCGCGGCGTGCGGTTCGTGCAGATCTATATCGAGCAGCAGATCTGGGACAACCATGACGAACCGGCTGTGAACCGGCTAGGATTTCCCGGGGGCGGCGGCGTACTCCTGGCTCACGGCGACATACCCCTTCTCAGCTACGTAGGCGCCCCTGGCGCGATAGAAATCGGGGTCCCGCGGCGCGAAAGTCGCCAGCCCGTCCACGTAGCGGTTGAACATGCAGAACGCCGCCGCGATGAGCACGGTGTCGTGAATCTCCAAATCCGTGGCTCCCTGTTGGCGAGCCTGCTCGATGTCGTCTGAAGTGACGCTTTTTCCTCCCTGCTGCACCTTGCCCGCGATGGCGATCAGGGATTTCAGTTTTTCGGAGATGCGGGCTTCCGCGGGGTTCCGCTTTGTCTTCTCCACCAGGTCCTCGCCGCCTTCCAGTTGATGGGCGGCGATTGCGCCGTGAATCGAGCAGCAGTAGTGACAATCGTTTTGCGAGGATACATACGCGGCGATCAACTCGCGCTCGCCGGGCGAGAGACTGCCCGGCCCGCGAAGAAGCACCTCGGCTAGTTCGTTCATGGGCTTGGACGTTTCCGGGCGATAGGTCAGCAAAGCTCGAATTCCAGGCAGGTCAGGAAGGGCGATGTGCGGCATGGCTGGCTCCTACGCAATGCGGGCGATTCAGGAAGCGGTGGAAGCGAATGAACCGGCGTAGCCCTGACGCGCGATTCGCTCTCCGGAGGCTTCGTATCCTTGCTGAGGCATGTCCTGCACGCCTGATCCCTCAACCCAGCGGTTGTAGAAGTTGAACATGGCGCAAACGGTCACGGCATCGTAGACGGCCTCATCGCTCCAGCCGATATCCCTGAGCTGCTGTACATCCTCGGCGCTGGTCGTCGCGGGCGCGAGAGTCAGTTTTTCGAGATAGGCGAGCAGCTTCTTTTCGGAGTCTTGCAGAGGGGCGCCGCGGTAGTCGGCGACCACGGCTTCCACCAACGGCCGGTCCTGATAGAGCTTCGCCGCGACCGCGACGTGGGAGCCCGCGCAGAAGCGGCAGGCGTTGCGCGATGAAACGAAAGCCGCGATCAACTCGCGGAAAGCGGGCGTGAGCGGAGACGGGCCGCGCATCACTTCGTGGGTGAGCCGCCGCAAGTGCTGCGTCATTTCGTGCTTGAACGCGAACAGGTGCATGATCTGCGGCGTGGGCGCGCCTGCCTTGCCCAGCGATTCGATCAGCGAGGCATACTCGCCTCCAGGGTGAGCATTGTTTTCGACAGAGGGCAGATACATCGGCTTCACGGCGGTTCTCCTTAGAAAATCAGCTTCAGGCCAAACTGGATCAAGCGGGCGGGGCCGGCTTCCGTGATACGACCGAAGCTCGGCGAGGCCAGGTCGGGGATCGGCAGCGAAAAGTTGGCGTGATTCATCAAGTTGAAACACTCAGCGCGAAACTGCAACCTGGTTGTTTCTGAAATAGCGAAATCCTTGAGCAACGACAGGTCGACGTTGCTGACGCCGGGACCGCGGGCGGTATTGCGCCCGGCATTGCCGAACTTGCCGGCTTCGGTGATCGGACTCAACCGCCTAAAGGCGCTCGCGGAAACCCACCGCTCGACCGTGCGGGGGCCGCTGTCGGGGTCGGCGATGGCATCCGGACGGCTGGAAAAAAATCCGGTGACCTCGGGATGGCTTCCCTGCTGCGAGACGTTGGTCGTGTCATAGACGGTAAAGGGCGTGCCGCTGGCGAGCGTGACGATGCCGTTGATCTGCCAGCCGTCAAACAACACCCTCTTCGCGCCGCGCGCATTTGCGAAGCCGGGAATCCGATAGAGGAAGCTGGCCGTGACACGATGACGCGCGTCAAACAGCGAGGGGCCGTGTTCGGCGTTCCAGTCGAACGGATTCTGCGGCAAGTCGTTTTCTCCGGCGATCAACTGCGGCGCGGAGCCCGCCAGATTGAGGCTGGATGCATAGTCGAGGGTCTTCGACAGCCAATACGAAATCTGGAAACCCGCGCCGGTGCTGAAGCGCCTCGAGACGCTCAGTTGTCCGGCATGGTAGGTGGAGTTGGTCGCATTGACCAGCAAACCAGCCGAGGCGAAATCGCAAGGACCCGAATCGGGGCAGCCAGCGTAGATGCGGCGCCGGTCGGCATTCTGGCTTGTCGCTCCAGGTCCGTCGAGCGCGGGATTCGCTTCGATAAAACGCACTACGCGCGTTCCCTTGGTGCCGACATATTGCGCTTCCATCAGGTAGTTGTCGAGGAAAGAGCGCTGGATCGAGAAGTTCCAGTTCTGAGCGTAGGTGGGCCGCATGCCGTGGTCGATCGTCAGCAAGGTTGTCGGCTTCGGATACGTCTTCTGGTCGAAGGGCGGCTGCGAGCCAAAAGGGTTGGAGAAATTCAAGAAGGGCCCGGGAATCTGAAAGGCCTGAGTCCAGGGCACGGCGCTCACCGGCGCCTGCAGAACGGCGTTGACGCCATTGGTGAAGCCGTCCCAGAAGATTCCAAAACCAGCCCGCACGGATAGTTTCCCGGCCGGCGACCAGGCAACGCCCACGCGCGGGCTAAGGGCTCTGGAGTAGACCGGCGCAAGACGTCTCGTGATGCCTTCATCGCCGGGGAACAGCAGTCCGCGAGGCGCTGTTGGGTCTACGGTCGATTGCTGCCCAGGGACGAAGGCGTTCAGGCGGTCATTTTCCTCGTCGAACGGCGTGATGACTTCCCAGCGAAGACCGAGATTGAGCGTCAGGTTCGGGCGCACACGCCATTCATCCTGAACGAATCCGCCGAGATCCCAGTTCCGCATGTTCCTCGCCAGGTCGCCGCCGGCTTGGAAGAAGACGACCGGATTGCCGGTCAGGAAATTGGCATAGGGGTCGCTCGCCGGAAAAGGAGCGAACACGAAAAATCCGTTGGAAGCGATGCCATAGTGGGCATCGATCCCGGTGTGGCGAAACTCGCCGCCGAACTTAAAGCTATGGCGTCCGGTGAACCAGGAGAGGGATTCGTAGACCTCGAAGCTGTCCTGCACGGTGTCCCGCGGCCCGGTGATCGGGTCGCCGACGGGAGCGTAGCCGTTGATGTTGAAAAAGGGCGGGCCCTCGGCCAGGTCGAGCGTGGACTCGTATTCGAAGCCGAGATCGCGCGGCGGCGTTTTGTTGAACCGCTGATCGAAAAGAAAATCATTGCGGAAGAAGGCGGCGCGGAAAGAGTTGATCGCGTACGGAGAGAACTGGTGCGTCGCCGCGACGGCCAGCAGCGTCGTATCGATATCGTCGCCAACCGGAAACCCCGGCACGCCGGCCCCTTTGATGGAGAGCGGGTTGAAGTTGCTGGCAACGGATTTGGCGAACCGGAAACTCAGTGTGTCGCGCGCGCCGAGAGTCCAGTCCAGCTTCGCTCCTCCTTGGTCGTAGTCGTTTCTCATGACTTCGGTCGACGAAGACAAGGAAGGGCCGAGGTTTCCGAGCGGGTAGTATTCCTGCACGGTCAAAGAGATCGGGTTGAGCTGACTTTCGGGGATGCGGTTATCGGGATAGGGCTCGCCCGAAAGGTAATTGATCAGCGGCCGCGGCTGGCCCGTCGCGGGATCGATGAGCCCGGAAAAATCGCCTTGCCGCTGGCCGGGTGTCGGCACAACGGCCGCGCGCGTTACGCCCTGGCGGTTACGAAAACCCTCGTAATAGCCATAGAAGAACGCTTTGTCGCGGCGAATCGGACCACCGAGCGTTGCGCCAAACTGATTCTGCTTGAGAGGCTCCACTTCGGTCGAGAAGAAGTTGCGGGCATCGAGATGATCGTTGCGTAGAAATTCGTAGAGCACGCCGTGGAAGTCGTTACCGCCGGAACGGGTCACCAGGCTCGTCGTTGCGCCGCTGGTTCCGCCATACTCGGGCGGGGCGGTGTGCGTGAGGATCTTGAACTCCGCGACCGCATCGACCGGCACGCGCAAAGCGAAACCGCCGTCAACGCGATTCACCGTGCGCGCCCCGTCAACGAGGAAGTTGTTTGACTCGGGGCGCTGGCCGTTGACGGCATAGGAATGACCCGCGCGCAACGAGCCGCCGGACTTGGTGACGCCATCGGTGGGCGGCGCCACGCCGGACTGAAGCAGCCCCAGTTGCGCGAAGTTGCGCCCGTTCAGGGGTAGCTCGACCATCTCTCGCCCGCTGACGACACGCCCAAGCGTGTTGTCGGCCGTACTGACCAACTGCGCCTGCGCCTCAACGACCACCGTCTCCCTGGCAGAGGCGATGGGAAGAGAAAGCGCAAGACGCACCACGTCGCCGATGCTGATATCGATAGGGCGCCGGGTGACACGAGCGAATCCGTCGGCTTGAACCGTGAGTTCGTAGGAGCCGACGGGAAGCAGGGGAAAACGGAATGCGCCGCTATCCGTTGTCTTCTGTTCGAAGCCGAGGCCGGTGCTCAGATTCGTCAGGGTCGACGAAGCACCCACAATGACGCCGCCGGATTCGTCGACGACGCGGCCCTCCAGCGTACCGGCCGGATCTTGCGGCCAGGCAGGCGGCAATAGGGCACACACCAACACAAAGAGCTGTAACGTCCTGTTCACGCTCAGTTCGCCTCCACCGATCGGGAAAAATTTTCGGTACTGTCGAGTAGAGCATCGGAAGACGCTGCTCGACCTCAACCTGCTGGCCCTGTATGGTATCGACGGCGGCGAGGAATCACAATAATTCAAAGAAGCTACTTGATAAGTACTACTTGGAATGAATTAGATCGTCCGCAGCGCGACCGAGCGCGCGCCACGCTTGCCAAGGAGAATCAACTCATGGAGAGGATTGATCCAAGCGAGGCAAGCTCAGCATGAGCACCGTTCCCAACGAAATCGCCGCTGTCAGGACGGCAATGACGAGTTGATAGTTGCCGAAGTAATCGAAGCCGAAGCCCATCAGGCCCGGGCCCAGCGCGCCGGCGATGGCATAGGCGGAGAATGCATACCCGAAGAGCTCGGTGAATGCGCGCAGGCCAAAGTAACGGCTGACGAGGTAGGGCATGGCGTCCGCCTCGGCGCCCATCGATAAGCCGATCAGCGAAGCGGCCAGCCAGGCAGTCAGTTGCGTGACGGGCAGCAGCAGCGTGAAGACGCCCAGTGCGGCAAGCAAGAAGAATACGGCGGCGACGCGCGGGGCGAAGAATCGGTCCAGCAACCAGCCGGTCAGCAGGCGTCCAGCCATCGTGAAGCCACCCAGCATGGATGCGGCAATGGCCGCTTGTTGCGCGGTAAGCCCGTGATCGGTGAGCAAGGGTGCGAGATGAGCGACACAGCCATTCAGAGAAACCGAGAGCAGGGCAAAACAGATTAATAATCGCCGGAAAGTGGGAGTGCGAAACGCTTCTTTGACGGTCAGCCCCGTGACTTCGACCGCCGCAGCCGACCCGGCGCGAACGTTTCCTTTGCGGCGTAACAGCAACGATGGAAGCGGCACAGACGCCGCGAACATGATCACGCCGAGCGTAAGGTAAGCGCGCCGCCAGCCATAGCCGTCGATGAGCGACTGCGCCAACGCCGGCATGATGACGATACCCGCTCCCACGCCGGTCATCATCAAGGACAACGCGATGCCGCGCCGCCTGTCGAACCATTCCGTGATCGCACGCGAGTAGGGCAACTGCGTCGCACCGTTGCCGACGAGCCCGATGACAAAGTAAGCCGCATAGAGATGCCATAGCGCCGCCGAGAGCCACGCCAGAGATCCAAAAGCCAAGCAATAAACAGAGGCGCAGAGCAGGACGACCGGCCGCGGACCAAAGCGATCCGTAAGCCTCCCGATCATGGGCGATGCCATGCTCACGGTCAGCGCGGCAACGGAAAAGGCCGTGGAGATCTCCCCGCGACTCCAGCCGAACTCTTCGCTGAGGGGCCGAAGGAACACGCCGAACGTGAAAACGATGACTGGCCCGAAGCTGACCGAAACGGCCAGGAACGCAACCGCTACAAGGACCCAGCCGTAGTCGACGCGACGCATGATGTTCGGAAGCAATGGGCCAGTATAGTTTTCCGAAGGCGGGGCAACAATAACGCAAACGAACTACGCGCCGCGCCGGGCAAAGTGAAGTCCAGCGCCTCGCGCGCCGCAGCAACCCGAAACTGTTTTCGGGCTTTCACCAGCTCCGGATGCCAAATCCGAACGGCTCTTCGGACCGGGCCGCCGTAAGTGCATCAAAAACCGATGGCACAAAGATTGCTCATAGGAGGCGTCCCCACCGGGAACATCTTACGAGCTGATTAGGAGAACGCCATGCACGATCTGGATCGCACTCAACTGGAAGTACCCGACACGGGAGAGTTCGAAGAAGAAGCGGAGTACGAGTTCGACTCCGAGTTTGACGAGTCCTCTAGCTATGACGGCGGGGGCGTTCTCTCCGAGATCGACGAGATGGAGTTGGCCGGAGACTTTCTCGAGATTCAGGACGAGGAAGAGCTGGACCTGTTCCTCGGAAAGCTTTTCAAGAAGATTGGACGCGGAGCGCGACGCCTGATCGCCTCGCCTCTTGGCAAGAAGATCGGCGGAATTCTGAAGGGCGCGGCCAAGAAACTGCTCCCTGTCGCCGGCGGAGCTCTGGGCGGCTTGGTTGGCGGCCCGGCGGGCGCCGCGCTCGGAAGCAAGCTTGCGGGCGGCGCAGGACAGGCGCTGGGGCTCGAAGTGGAGGGGCTCAGCGGCGAGGATCAGGAGTTCGAAATCGCGCGCCAGTATGTGCGCTTCGCGACCGCCGCGGTGCAAAACGCGGCGACCGCTCCGCCTTCGCAGCCGCCGTCTCAAGCGGCGCGCGCAGCCGCCGCCAGCGCCGCTCGGCAGCACGCGCCCGGCCTGTTGCGTTCGGGCGGCGCCAAGCCCTCCCTTGGCGGCGGCCGGCGTACCGGACGCTGGATCCGGCGCGGCAATCGCATCGTGCTGCTGGGAGTTTAGAGGCATGGCGGCCGCTGTAAACGCTCGCTGGGTTTTGGAGCAGGAGTGCCGCGCCTTGCTCACGCGCCTCGACCGGCTCGATTACTTCGCCGTTATCGAGCCGATGGTTGCAGCCGCGGCGCCCGCGCCAGAAGCACGCGTGAACATTGAGCGGTTTTTATTCGATGGCCGAAGACTTATGCGCCACATGGTGACAAGCTACCTAACGTCGTTGCGCAAACCCGCTAACCGCGCGGCCGGCCCGGAGGAGCTGCAGCGGCGCTTTTGCTATGTCCGGCTGCGCTTCAATTCCCTGCTCTCCGATTTCGACACGTTCTCGGATGTGATGACGCAGCGGAGCGAGACTCCATTTGGGGTTTGGCTCGCAGGGCTGGACGTGGCCGCGACGGGCGCGCTGCAGCTTCCCGGCAGCAAGGTTCTTCTGCCGCCGGTGGTGTGTTATCTCGATCGCGGTCACGGCGCGGCTATCCGGCGGGCGCGAACGCGCTTGTCCACCGGGCGAGAGAATCCGGTCGCGATCATCCGGGTGCCGCGGGAACGCATGGTGGGCAGCGGTATCGCCGCGTCGTTGTTTCACGAAGTGGGCCATCAGGCCATGTCGCTGTTGAATCTTCTTCCCGGTCTGCAACAAGTGCTCAAGGCCAAGCAACTGCTGGCGGACTCCGAGAAGACGGCCTGGATGTTGTGGGAGCGCTGGATCTCGGAAATTGCGGCTGACTTTTGGGCGATCACCCATCTGGGAATCGGCGCAACGCTGGGAGTGTTCGGCGTCTTGAGTCTGCCGCGCGCGTTTGTTTTTCGCGTGGACATGGCCGATCCACATCCCTTTCCGTGGGTCCGCGCCGTGCTGAGTTGCAAGCTGGGAGAAGCTTTGTTTCCGCATTCCCAGTGGCGGCGCCTCGAATCGGTTTGGCGGTCGTTCTATCCCCTCGGAGGACTCGACCCGGAGCGGCTCGCGCTGGTGAAGCTCCTGGAGGCAACCATGCCGGAGTTCATCCAATTGCTGATGAACCATCGCGTCGCGTCGCTGGATGGGCGCACGGTGCCGGAGATTCTGCGCCACGAAGAGCGCCGTCCGGAAAGACTCAAGATGCTTTTCAAGCGCTGGCGCGCGCGGCGGGGCGAAATCCTGCACGTGCCGCCGCCGTTGGCGCTCGCCGTTCTCGGACAAGCCAAAGCAGACTTTTTATTAAGTCCCGAGGAAGAAACCCGCGCGGTGTTATCGCTGCTGCGCGCCTGGGCCCTGCAAAGGACGCTCAGTCTGACTGGCTCGCCCCACACGAAGTGTAACTGCCGGCCTCGCCCGGTCAAAAGAAAACCCACATTGATCTTGCAAGAAGGAGAATCCCATGCCTGAAAATTCAGAAACCGGCAGGTCAAGAAGATCGAAAAAGGAAGCATTGGCGGAGCCAACGCGCATTCAAGCCACACAGGCCGGAACGGCGCTGGAACTGGCCCCGCTGCGGGTATCGTTGGAACGGCCGCAGCGCCAAGGCCCCGGCGATGTGAACCCGCTGTGGGCGACGATTCGACAGCGCACGGCGGCGATCAACTTTGAACGCTATCGAGAGTTCATCGACCAGGTTTTCGGCTGCAACGTGGGGTACATCGCCAGGCAGCCCGACGACCCTTGCGACAAGAACCCCGCCCGCGAGGAACAGCGGCTCCGCGGAATGCAGGACCGGCTGCGCGAGCATCTGACGGGCGTTGGGGCCTATCAGCTCCTCAAGACCGCGACGGAAGTGTTTCTGCTTTTGGAATGCGGAGTGTTTCTGCGCGAGTCGGAGATCGACACGGCCGCCGAGGAGCGGCGCACCGACGTTCCGATGACCGCGCAGGAACTGGTCGACAAGCTGGCAGAGTTTCTTGGGAACGGCGAGAACCGGCTGCCCTACCTGCGGCACATCGTCGACACCGCGCTAAGCGATTCGGAGCGAATCAGCGGGCCGTTCTGCGAAGGCGTTCTGGACAGCCGCGTGATTGCCTGCTCGGCGCCCTGCCTGTTGGAGCTCATCTGGTCGTACTGGCTTGAAGAGGCGATGCAGATCCAGACGATCAACGCCATCAGCGTGCGATTTCAAAACAAGCGCGTGGCGGGCCCAAGAGATCCCTTGACCAATTTGGCGCTGGACCCGCTGCGCCCGATGAGCCACTTGCTGTGGGGCTACATTCAGGATGAGTTCAACCGCCTGACCGTTCCCCGCCGCGCCTACGAGTACAGCAATCAATACGGATTGACGCTTTACGGCAAGGCGGTGCCGCCGATGCGCCCGGCCGACAATCGCTCAAAGTTCATCGAGGCATTCCACAACTTGCTCAGCCGCTGCTCGATCTTTTTCAAAGAAGACGACGACACGACAATTCTGGCGGACGGTTTCGCTCTGTTGCAAGCGCTCAAAGAAGTGCATTTGCTGCTCGCCGAGGGCGCACACAACCAGTTCGGTGATCTGCCCTGGACAGCGCGTGTAGAGATGCTGATCCAGCAGTGGCTGCTGGCACGGCCCGAGACTCGGGATTTTCTGCAGAGCCGCACCATGGTCCCCTACACAGAAAAGTGGATGGGCCAGGTCGACGCGATGAAGCGGCTACAGGGTTGGACGGACGTCCCTGTCACGCACTTCCGCGACCTGGCTGTTTTCGGCGAGCAGATCATTCTCTCGATCCGCTACCAGCATTGGATTGGAGAGAACGAGCCGGCGCAGGCGATCAACTGGGCGCGCTACTGGCGTCCGGAGATCCAGGCGTATATTCACGCCTATCGCGCGGCCACGGGGGTCGACCTCACGCTCGATCCTGTCGATATCACGCCGCCCTCAGTGCATCTGCGGGACCGCTTCGCGATGCAAGCCAAGAGAGGCTAGGCAATGAGCCGTGCTCGATTTCACGTCCGCTCTCTATCTTGGCCTTGTCCACGAACACGCATCGTTGCGTCCGTGGCAGCAGTTCACGGCGGGCAAGCCCGCGGTGCTGCACACGATGCCAGGCGCTCTGTCGGTGGCCAGCGATCTGGCCACTTTGACGGGGTGCGAGGCGGCGACACTGGCGCCCTCGACGCTTCATCTTTTCACGGATGTGTTCCGCCTCTGGCCACAGCCCCGGTCGACGGTGATCTATGCGGACGAGACGCTTTATCGCACGGGTCTTTGGGGAATCGAACGGGCCATGGGTCTTGGCATGTGTGTGAACCGGTTTCGGCACCACGACGCCGAATCCCTGCGCCGGGCGCTGCGAATGCACAGCCACCGCACGACGGTGGTAGCGACAGACGGGTATTGCCCGTGCTGCGGCCAACCGGCGCCCATACCCGGCTATCTCGAATGTCTCAACGGCCGCAACGGGTGGCTGCTGCATGGGACTCTGGGTCCCGGGTCGCGCGCGGGA
>JBBDWJ010000371.1:0-10425 GCA_040902925.1 Bryobacterales bacterium
CAGCCGAGCACGCAGAGGGCTTGGCATGCTGATTCTGTGCATAAGTCAGGTGATACACCGTGCAGGGATACACCGTGCAGGAGGAATCGAATGAATCGTCGGCTGATGGTCGGAGCGTTGGGATTGATGACGAGTGGCGCGTTTCTGACGAGTTGTGAGTCTGGAAACACGGCGCCGGCGGCCGCGGGCGACGAACAAGCGGTCCGGGACGCCACGGCGAAGTTCTACAGCGCGCTGCAGGTGATGTTCACCGGCGATGCCAGTCCGATGAAGGACGTCTGGTCGCACGCGGACGACGTGACTTTCATGGGCCCTGCCGGCGAGATCAAGCGGGGCTGGCCAGCGGTGCTCGCCGACTGGGAAAGGCAAGCGGCGTTGAAGCTTGGTGGTGACGTGCAGCCCGTGGACGTGCAGGTCATGATGGGCCAGGATCTCGCCATGACCAGCGGCTGGGAGAGAGGCCAGAACGTCGGCGCGGACGGCAAGGAAGAGGTCGTCTCCATTCGCGCGACCAACGTGTTCCGCAACGAAGGCGGCGCGTGGAAGATGATCAGTCATCACACCGACCTGCTGCCGTTTCTGGCGAAGTAAGTGCCGCTGGGGCGCGGATATCACAGCCGGGCGACTACCACTGAGGAGTTTGGATGGGCTGGAAACGCAAGGCCATGCCGCCGATCCCTCCCGGGGAAACGCTGCGGGAGGACTTTCTCAAGCCGCTTGGCCTGACGGCGCACCGCCTGTCGATCGAGTTGCAGGTGCCGGCGACGCGCGTGAATGATATCGTTCGCGGCAAGCGGGCGATCAGCGCCGACACGGCGCTGCGCCTCGCCCGCTACTTTGGGACCACTCCGCAGTTTTGGATGAACCTTCAGGCGAACTACGAACTGGAAGTGGCCGAGGACGCGCTGGGAACCGAGATCGCCGAGCGAGTCCGGCCGCACCGCGCGGCGTGATGGCGAGTGGTCGCGATGACCACCCTGTGAGTTCCCCCGTTACCCTCCGTCGGGTGGTTTCTTGTCCTTCTCGACCTCAGACCCGGGCTACATCTGCGTGTCGGCGCTGGGGCCGTAAATGCCGGGAACCTTGCCGCCCATTGGTCGCAAATAGGTGCTGAGCTGCCCGCGATGGTGAACCGAATGCTTCACGGTCATGGAGAGAAATTGGATGGCCGGCATTTGCATGACCCCCAGCAGGTCGAGCTGCCGCACGAGATCATCGCCCGAAAGGGCCCTGACGCGCTCGATCGCGGGCGGCACTCTTTCGCCGTAACGCGCGATGGCATCCTGCGGCGTCATAATCCCGCAGGCGTCGGAGTCGTCGGGCGGCGGCACGAAGCTGCCATCGGCGATGGAAGTCAGCAGCCATTCGTCCTCGAGCGTGATGTGGCGCAGCAACCCGAGCGCGGTTTTGGCGCTGGCGTCGGGTTTATAGTCGAGCCGGCCCTCCGGCACGGCGCCGAACAATCGAGTGGTCGTGGATGCCTCGCTTGCCATTTCCTCGAGCAGGAAATGCGCGATGGATTTCGCTTCCGCGGCGTTCATGTTTTCTCCTGTTTCCAGCGGGAGTAGGCCGGATCGCTCGATCCGAGGGATCGCCGGCACTCGGGAAAGATCATACCATCCTGATCCTCACGGCGACATCGGCCCCATCCGCACCGCGTCGAAATTCTCACGGTGAGCCAATCCTTGCATCGAGCCCGGGAATGCGCTATCCTCCCCTAAACGATTTATGGGTCAACGATCCGGACTCCGCGGCGACCTGATGCAGGGCACGCTCGACATGCTCATCTTGAAGGCGCTGGGCCGCACGAGCATGCACGGCTACGCCATCACTGAATTCATTCAGCGAACTTCGGATGATGTGCTGAAGGTCGAAGAGGGCGCCCTGTATCCGGCGTTGCATCGGCTCGAGCTGCGCGGTCTGCTCAAATCCGAGTGGGGGCTTTCGGCGAACAATCGCCGCGCCAAGTTTTACCGGCTCACTGCCGCCGGGCGAAAGCATCTGGCCGAGGAAACCGCAAGCTGGAACCGGCTGGCGGGCGCGGTTTCGCGCGTTATCCAGACGGCCTGAAGCCTCCGCCCGCAACTCATGCGGCTGGGCCGCCAGGTTAGCGTTATGCGTTTCGAATGGTTATCCGATCTCCTCCTCCGCTGCCGGGCGCTTCTCCATCGCAGACGCCTGAACCGCGACCTCGAAGAGGAGATGCGGTTTCATCTCGATCAACGCGCCGACAGTTACAGACAACAGGGCATGGGCTCCGGCGACGCGGCTCAATTCTCGCGCCGGCAGTTCGGCAATCCGACAGCTTGGAAGGAGGCATGCCGCGATATGTGGACCTTCCGATGGATGGAAATTTTGTCGCAGGATTTCCGATACGCCGCGCGAACGCTGCGCCGGAGCTCCGGTTTTGCTGTCCTCGTGACGCTGACGCTGGCCCTGGGCATCGGCGCGAACACGGCGATCTTTAGCGTCTTCGATGCCGTCGTCCTGCAGCCGCTACGTTATCCGGAGCCATCGCGGCTGGTGCTGCTTTTGGGGAACGTGCAACGCGAAGGCGGAGTCCAGCAGCGGCGCGGTGCATCGCGCCCCGACTATGCGGATTGGCGAGTGCAAAGCCGCTCGTTCGATGCCATGGCCATGTACGAAGGCGACCCCTTTATCCTTCACGCCGTGGATGGATCGGAGCAGCTCCGCGGCGAATTCGTGGCGCAGCCCTACTTCGAGCTGCTCGGCGTGCGGCCCATTCTCGGGCGGACGTTCCGTCTCGAAGAAGACGAGGTGCCGCAGCGCGACGCGGTGGTCGTTCTCAGCGGCGGATTGTGGCAGCGCCGTTTCGGCAGCGACCCGGGAATCGTCGGGCAGGCTATCCGTCTCAATGACCGCAGCTATTCCGTGATTGGTGTTCTGCCCGAGTCGTTCCGGGGAATCCACTACGACGCGGAGCTTTGGGTTCCCTTCCACATGGAAGCCACCACCGAGCGATTTCAGGCTCGCGGTAGCCGTGGCCCTTTGGTTCTGGCGAGGCTGAAGGCCGATGTTTCGATGGCGCAGGCGCAGGCGGAAATGGATGCCATCTCCAAGCGCCTGGAGCAGGCTTATCCCGATACCAACGCGGGCCGCGGCGTTGAGCTGAGCCCGCTCGACCAGGAACTATTCGGGGACATCCGCGGCCCGCTCGCCGTTCTGCTGGCGGCGGTTGGGTTGGTGCTGTTGATCGCCTGCACCAACGTCGCCAATTTGCTGCTCGTTCGCTCCGAAGCCCGGCAGCGGGAAATGGCGGTGCGCGCTGCGCTGGGCGCGGGACGCGCGAGAGTGTTTGCGCAGCTCGCTACGGAAAGCTGCCTGCTGGCATTTGTGGGCGCGGCCGGCGGCCTGCTGTTGGCGCATTGGGGAGTCCGCGCGCTGCTGGCCGCGAGCCCGATCACGTTTCCGAGCTACGTGGACCCATCGATCGACCTTCGCGTGATGCTGTTCGCGCTGGCCATTACTTGTGGCGTCGGCATTCTGCTGGGTCTGGCGCCCGCTGTCCACTTGCGCTCGGTGCAGTTGCACGATGTGTTCAAGCAGTCTTCGCACCAATCGAGCGCTGGACGTCAAGGGCGAGGGTTTCGCAACGTTCTGGTGATTGCGGAAGTCGCTTTGGCGATGCTGCTGCTGGTGGGCGCTGGTCTGCTGTTGCGCAGCTTGCAGCAAGTGATTGCGATCCGGCTGGGATACGATCCGTCGCAATTGTTGACGATGCGGGTGAGCCTGCCGCAGTTGGCGCCGGCGGCAGCATCCGAAAGCGGTCCGCTCACGCAACCGGACGCACGAGCAGTTATATCCGCCCGCGAGTTGCTCGCGACGGTTGCGGGTATTCCAGGCGTTGAGTCCGCCGCGCTCGGGTCCGACGTGCCACTGACCTCTTCGTCGGCGAGTGGCTATACGGCCGAAGGGCAGCCGCCGATGACAGCGGAGAACATGCCGCGCGTCTACAACCATTACGTGACTCCGGATTTCTTCCGTACCCTGCGCATTCCTTTTGTCGCCGGCAGGGCGTTCACGGGCGTGGAGTTGCAGGGGAACTCCCATGTCGCGGTTGTTAGCGAAAACGTCGTGAAGCGCTTCTGGCCCGGGCAAGACCCGATCGGCAAGCGGATCAAGCGCGGCAGAGAGGGATCGGATGATCCATGGCTCACGATCGTCGGAGTCGTCAACGAGATGAAGTATCGCGACCTGCCGGAGAACCCCACCGACGATCCCGATCTGTTCCTGCCGTTCTCGGAACGCCAGCAGACCTTCTCGTTGCTGGTAAGGAGTTCGGGCGACCCTGCTTTGTTGGCCGGCTCTGTTCGTAACGCGCTGCGTGAAGCCGACGCCGGCATCGTGACATACGAAATCAACACCATGAGCGGATTGGTGGCTCGCGAAACGTCGCAGCGCCGTTTTACGAGTTGGCTGATGGGGATCTTCGCCGCTTCGGCGCTGCTGCTGGCGATGATCGGTATCTACGGAGTCATGGCGTATACCGTCACGCAGCGCACCCAGGAGATCGGCATCCGCATGGCGCTCGGCGCGGCGCGCTGGGATGTCCTGCGGCTGATCAGCGGCGCTGGACTGGGGCTGGTCGCATGCGGCCTCGTGGTGGGATTGACGGCGGCGATGGCGCTGACGCGATGGATCGATAGCCTGCTGTACGGAATCCAGCCAAGCGATCCTCTGACGTTCAGCGCCGCGGCGCTTGTGCTGCTGGCCGTCGCTCTTTTCGCGTCGCTGGCGCCGGCGCTGCGTGCCACGCGGATCGCGCCCGCCAGGGCGCTACGGGACGAGTAGAGAATGGCGGGGCCAGGGTGGCCAGGACCAAGCCTACGGATCGAGCGCAAAAGCAAACAGCGAGCTGCCCATCGAGATCGCGATGTACTGCTTGCCCTCGCTCAGGCGACGACTTTTGACGGGTGCAGCCGGCACACTCGGGTGATCTGATATCCTGGGTGGCTCATTCATTCCGTGGGCCGACTTGCCCGCGTGGTCGCGGTGGGCGTCCCGCACCACATTACTCAACGCGGCAACAATCGCCAGGGAACGCTTCTTGAGCACAAGGCATACGGAGGCGATGGAACCAGATCCCCGACCAACCGATCTCCAGCCCGCGCCATTCATAAGCTACGCACGCGAAGACCAGCCCTTCGTTCGCAAACTCCACGACGCCCTGCTCAAGAGGGGGCGCGACGCCTGGGTTGACTGGGACATTTTCCCGTCAACCGAATGGATGCGGGAAGTCCGATCCGCCATCGATGCGGCGCCGGCGGTCATCTTCCTGATCAGTCCGGACTCGATCTCTTCCGCGGTCTGCAGGCAGGAGCTGGACCACGCGCTGGCCCAAAAGAAAAGACTCGTCCCCGTGGTGTGCCGCAACGTGGACGCGGACAGAGTCGACGAATCCCTTCGCAAGCTCAATTGGATCCACGTGCTCGATCCCGACGAGGTGGACCAGAAGGTCGAGCAGTTGATCGACGTGATGGACGCCGACCTGGATTGGGTTCAGGCACACGCGCGCCTTCTGGTGCGCGCTGGCGATTGGGAAACAAAGGGCCAGGACCGAAGCCTCTTGCTGCACGGTAACGACCTGAAGGACTCCGAGCAGTGGCTGGTCAAATTCAGCGCCGAAAAGACGCCGCGGCCGACGGCTCTGCAAACCCACTACGTCATCGCCAGCCGCCGGGCGCAGACGACACGGCAGCGCTATGTGCTTGCCGCTGTCGGTACTGCCCTTGTGATGACCGTGGCCCTGGCGATCTATGCGGCGATCCAGTCCCGTATTGCCAGCCATCAGCGCGACGTCGCCTTATCCCGTCTGCTCGCCGCGGAATCGCTGAAAAACAGCACCGAAGCCTGGGGGCGGCTTGATCTCGCCCTGTTGCTGAGCGTTGCGGCAAATCGGATTCAGCCGACGTTAGAGGCGCGGGACAGTCTTTTCGGCGCACTCATCGAAGCCGGCCGCGCAAAGAAGTTCGTGCCGGCAACCGAAACACTGGTCAGCCTCGCGGTCAGTCCGGACGGCCGCGCCATCGCGACCGGGGGCTTCCGTGGTGGAATCGTCTTGTGGGACGCCGAGACCCTTGAGGCGAGGGCCAGCCTGCAGCACGGCAAGGGCGTTGTCGAGAGCGTAGCGTTCAGCCCGGACGGTGCGACCCTAGCCTCGGCGGGGTCGGGACGGATCATTCTGTGGGACGCCGCTAGTGGCAAGCAGCGCCGCGCGATCGAGGGCGGCCACGAGTCCGTGAAGCATGTGGCCTGGCATCCCGACGGCTCGATGCTTTATTCGGGCAGCCGAAACGAGCCGCTCATCTTTGTTTGGGACGCGGCAACCGGGAACCGCCGGACCGCGATTTCCGAAGACCGCGTCATGAGCCTTGCCGTCAGCCCCGACGGCGCGACCATCGCCTCAGCCATCGACCGAACGAGCGACGTGCGGCTGTGGGACGTGGCAAATCAGAAGCAGCGAATGGTGCTGCGCGGGCACCGCGGCGCGGTCAGAGCCGTCGCCTTCAGCCGCGACGGGGCGCTGCTCGCATCGGCCGCTCAGGATTCGACGATTGTCATCTGGGATGCCGCCAGCGGCGTCCGGCGTCTGACGCTCGAAGGACAAACCGACCGCATCGATTGCGTGGCATTCAGTCCCGACGGCAAGCGGCTGGCGTCGGGAAGCAACAACCGTACGATCCTGCTATGGGACCTGGCCAGCGGCAAGCCGCTGGAGCTTCTTCAGGGTCACACCAACAGCCTTATGAATGTCGCCTTCACGCCGGACGGCAAGGCGCTCGTCTCCAACGCGTTCGACAGTACATTTATCGTTTGGGACCTCGATGCGCCCCGGCAGCGGGAGCTCCTGACCGGGCACGCAGCCGATGTCACCACCGTCGCGGTTAGTCCCGACGGAGCGACGCTTGCGTCCGGAAGCGTCGACCAGACGATCCGCCTGTGGGACTTAGCGGGCAGGCGGGAGCGCGCCGTATTGAAAGAGCATCGCGGTGGAGTCCGAACGGCCGCGTTCAGTCCGGACGGCCGCGTGCTCGCGTCGGGAAGCGACGATGACCATCGAATCATCCTCTGGGATGTAGCCACCGGAAACAAGCTCCGGGAGCTAAGCGCTGGAGGAGACGTCAACAGCGTCGCCTTCCATCCCAACGGTAGAGCGCTCGCTTCGGGAGCCGAAGGCGAGACATCGATCGTCCTGTGGGACGTCGCGACCGGAGAGCAACAGGTGGAACTGCGCGGCCACGAGAGCGAAGTCAATACGCTCGAGTTTAGCCGTGACGGGACGTTTCTTGTTTCCGGCGGGAGAGAAGGGGCATTGCGCGTATGGGACATAGCGACCCAAAAAGAAATCGCCGAGCCGATGGCCGCGGGAGGCTCGGTAGCGACGCTTGCCCTGAGCCCCGACGGAGCGGCCGTTGCATCCTCGGCTCATCTGGCCGGAAACCTGCTGCTGAGGAATCTTCGAGGAGGCAAGACGGTCGAGCCGGACACCAGGGGCTCCCACGGTCCGAGCAGCGTCGCATACAGCCCCGACGGAAAAATGCTTGCGTACTCCGCGGGCGAGATGGGGCTTAGCATCGTACTTTGGGATCTCGCGAGCGCCCAGCCGCGCGTCACGCTGCAGGCTTTCGCAACGACGTTGAGCGTGGCGTTCACCCCCGACGGGAGACGGCTGGTCACGGGACACTCCGACGGAAGAATCACATTGTGGGATGCGGACATCGAGAGCTGGCCGGGACAGGCGTGCGAAATCGCGAATCGCAACTTGACCCGCGACGAGTGGAAGGCGTTCGTGGGCGAGGATCTGCCGTACCGGACCGTGTGTCCCGAGTTGCCGGCCCCAAAGGACTACCGGCCGAAAACGTGATAGCTTCAATTTTCAGGGCATCCCAGGGCGCCAATCACGGCCTCCAGACAAAGATCTCCCCTTTCCTTTCCATCACTTACCGAGACAATCGCCCGAATCGCTTGGTCCTGGCCGGTAGAATAGAACCAGAAAGGGCCCGAAAGCAGACCGCTGCCCCACCCCGGCCCGTTTCCTGGAAAGTCCCCGTTTCCTAGAAAGTCCCCGTTTCCTAGAAAGTCCCCGTTTCCTAGAAAGTCAAAGTGCAGCGCGGAGCCAACACCTGGGATTCAGCCCTGGGACACCCTCCGTCTACCTGCAAACACCGGCCATTTCAACAAACTCCGGGCCAGACAAGCCAAATCCAAGGGGGTAAATAACAATGAAGAAATCGCCGAAGAAAATCCCTGCCATGAGAGTAAAACGTGACGGCCTCAATTTGGGGAGCACAGCCTCAAAAGTCCCAACCTTCTCCGACCTCCGCGACCTGAGCTGTCGGCTGTCGGATCGATCTTTGCTTGCTCTGGACCGCGATCTGCCGTAACTTCTTGTGATGGCAGTCCTTACGATCTGCCTACATGGGGTATCGTTGAAAATTGAGGCCGTCACCTTTTTGCCGCCCCGCTGAGCAGGCCGCCGAATTGGCGGCGCAACTGCCCGAGCGGCTTGCGCGGCTGGCCGAAGTGCGCTCGTTGACGGTAACCGACCGGGTCACTTTCGGTGAGATGGTGGCGAACCCGAATGCCAGCGTAACGGTGCCCAGTTCGGCGTCGATCCCTACCTCAGAGGGGAAGAGCAAACAGGCCGTGCATCGCGTATTACAGCAGCGCATCGGCGCGAACTATTTTTCGACGCTTGGAGTGCCGCTGCTGCGGGGCCGCGAGTTCAGCAGCAGCGAGATACGAGACAAGCAGCCCCCGGCAAGCGATTCTGCCGCGAGCGGAACACGGGCTTCCGGCGCCGCCCGAAAATCCACAGCCGGTCTTCCAGCGGCAGCCGGCGCGAGCGGCATACAGCCCATGGTCATCAGCGAAGCCGGCGCCGTGTTGCTTTTTGGCGGTAGAGACCCGATCGGCGGCCGTGTACGCCAAGGCGGCCAAGACTATGCCGTCGTCGGCGTTAGCCAAGACGTCAAGACCGCGGCCTTGATGACGAAGCCGGCGCCCACGGTCTACGTGCCGCTAACGGCGGAGATGTTCGGCCACGCAATGCCCACGGGCGCCACGTTTCTGGTCCGCGGCGCGCCTGGCATGGACACGATCGGGGCCGTGCGGCGCGAGATGAGGTCGATTGACCCCGCCCTCACGGTTTTCAACCCAGGCCTGTTGAGCGAACGCCTGGCGCAGTTCGAGCAATTCATGCAGTTGTCTTCGGTGTTCAACGGTGCGTTCGGCCTGTTTGGCCTGATTCTCGCGTCGATCGGACTGGCGGCGGTGACTTCCCACGCGGTGGCGCGGCGCCGCAAGGAGATCGGCATTCGGACGGCGCTTGGAGCGCGGCGCGTGCAGGTGCTGCGGTTGGTATTGAAAGAAGGCGTCGTGCTGGTGGTGGTAGGGTCGCTGCTCGGTTTCGTGGGAGCGGCGGCGATCGCGCGCGCGGCCTCCTCGATTACCGAAAGCTTCGCGAAGGTGTTCGCCGTGGGCACGGGCGACCCGATTCTCGTGATTGGCGCACCGCTACTGCTGATGATTCTGGCGCTGCTGGCCTGTTATTTGCCCGCGCGGAAGGCAGCGCAGGTTGACCCGCTGGTGGCGCTACGCGAAGAGTGATGCGGCGGGCCCGGATCTCCCGCGTATCTCCCGGATCTCACGAAGTCAGATCGGTGGCTGGAAGCCGTGAAATAATCGATCGCAATTCGTCTCGCCGGATCTCGCGTAACACTGCTCGCCGAGCCAGCCCGTTGTTTTCTGTTTAAATGGAAAGCCGTTCTTGCCAATTGGTAACAGTAAACGGAAGCACTTCGTTAAGGTCGCAATACTGGCTTTCCATCAATATGCAACTTAATGAGATTCTCGTCCCACGATAGCCCGATATGATGATACTCGCTTTGCGTAAACGTGCCACTGGAGCTTTTGGTTGTCCCATCAGGCATGGTTGTTTGGAACCAAGCAACACGTAGTATTGGATTGTACATGAAGGCTCTCTTCGTAGTCCTGATGGTTATATAATTCGGACTACCGTCGGGCTTTTTCTCGTCAACCCAGAACATTACGCTCGCCTTCGGCATTTCAAAAGCTCCCAAGAACTCCTTAATAAAGCTGCTCTCTAACGGATTCCCTCTAATGATCACACTGGACTGAGGCGCGAACGATGATCCCGGAGGTATGGCACTACGTGGTAACGTGAATATGTACTGACGGGCAAAATCTGCCGACGGCTCGCCATTCTTGACAGAAAAGACGAAGAGGGCTTCGAGTTTGCGCGTCTCAAACAAGCCGACATTACCTATTTCTCCTGGTATGTGTACCCTGCCTCCATTCCTTGGCAGATCGATAGGCTTTTGCAATGTTAATACCTGACCTATGCGCGGCCGAGGGCCGGGGTGGAGGACCTGGACGCACTCA
>JBBDWJ010000372.1:0-10404 GCA_040902925.1 Bryobacterales bacterium
AGGCCGGCGGGGGCTTTGTTCTTAACATCGGCAGTCTGGCGGGAAAGAATCCCTTCGCGGGCGGATCGGCATACAACGCCTCGAAATTCGGCCTTAACGGCTTTTCCGAGGCCATCATGATGGACTTGCGCCACGACAAGATCCGCGTCGCACAGATCATGCCCGGAAGCGTGCAGACCGAGTTCGGCAGCAGTGGGGTTACCGGGGGCGACTGGAAGATCGCACCGGAGCATATCGCCGAGACGGCGTTGGATCTGCTGAAACTGCCCGCCCGGAGCCTGGCGAGCCGTGTGGAGATGCGGCCCAGCCGGCCGCCGCAAAAGTAGCAAGGCTATCCTGCCGTGCTGCACTCTCGCTGCGAGTTGCGCCGTGAGGACCGGTACTCCTGCCGGTCCTGGCGGGTCACAGGCCCGCCCGCGCCTTCCCGTACAATGATGCGGAAGACGACCGAACCGCGGGCGTTATCCAAACCGTAGCCAACGGGGCCGAGGAATCCAATGATGCCGTTTCCCAGAGTTTGCAGCCTTAGTGGAGCGATTCTCGTTCTTACGCTTGGCCCCACCAGCCTCACCGGCCAAACCACCCCGGTCAGCTACTACAACGACATCCGGCCGATCATCCAGAGCTCCTGCCAGGGCTGCCATCATCCGGGCGCGAAGATGAGCGGCCTGGCGCTGACTGATTACGAGGACATTCTCCAGGGGGGTCAGAAGCACGGCCCGGCGCTGCGTGCCGGCGACGCTGGGCAAAGCCCAATCCTCGGCTACCTCAGTGGAAAAAACGAGCCGCGCATGCCGATGGGAGGCGAGCCGCTGCCCGACGAGCAAATCGACCTGTTCCGCCGCTGGATCGAGCAGGGAGCGGCCGACGATACGCCCGAGTCGGCCAAGGGCCCACAAGTCCCGGCCGAACCGCCCGTCTACCACCTGCCGCCGGTGATCAACGCCATCGCCTACTCACCCGATGGCGCGCTGTTAGCCGTGGGAGGCTACAAAGAAATCCTGCTGCACAAAGCCGACGGCTCGGGGATCGAGGCGCGGCTGCTCGGCAAGTCGGACCGTATTCTCTCGCTGGGATTCACGCCCGACGGCAAAACCCTCGTAGCCGTCGGAGGTACGCCGGCGCGCCTGGGCGAATTGCAAATTTGGGACGTGGCGTCGCGAAAGATGCTGCGCTCGGTGGCGGCGACGACCGATACCTTGTTTGGCGGCTCCATTTCGCCGGACGGCAAATACGTGGCGTTCGGCGGCGCCGACAACGCTCTGCGGGCGGTCGAGATCGAGACCGGCAAGGAACTGTTCAAGGCGGGCCAGCACGAAGACTGGGTGCTGGGAGCCGTGTACAGCACCGACGGCAAGCGCATCGTCTCAGTGGGCCGCGACCGCGCCGCGAAGCTCGCCGACGCTTCCAGCGGCGCGTTTCTTGAAAACGTGAATCTGCTGCGCGACATCCTGTACGCTATTGCGCGGCACCCGCGGCGGGACTATGTATTGATCGGAGGCGAGGACCGCATCCCCTACCTCTACACGATGGATCGCTCGCGCGCCCTCAAGATCGCCGACGACTCGACCCTGGTGCGCAAGTTCGAAGAGCAGCAGGGCCGCATCATGGCGCTGGCGTTCAGCCCCGACGGCAGCCGCATCGCGGCCGGAGGATTGAGCGCCGAGGTCGCGGTCTACAACACCGAGACCGGCGACCGCGTGGCGACGTGCAAAGGGGCGGAGTCGGGCGTATTCGTGCTGCGGTTTCGCCCCGACGGCAAGCAGTTGGCTGCCGCGGGGTTCGATGGCCAAGTGCGGCTGTATGATCCGGCGTCGGGGAAGCTGGCGAAGGAGTTTGTTCCGGTGCCGGTTCAGGCGGGCAGCGCCTCGGAGTGATGGCCAACGCGCCGTCTTCGAATTACCAACTTTGTGCGCTACGCATCGCCGCAGGCGATCCGAGCCCTACCCGCAAGGGTGGGGCCACATTCTGGTATAACCCGATCACATGGGTAACACCCTGTGCCCGGACGTTCAATACCCGATTGGTGTTGCCGCGGTGCCAGTGAATCTTGTCTTTCGGGCCCGAATGTGGACCCTACCCTTGCGGGTAGGGCTCGGATCGCCTGCGGCGATTCTAGACCCAAAGATCACAGCCCGAAGATCACACGGTCCACTCAGTCGGTTAAAGGCGTACCTCAGCGCATCTCTAACACCACGACCGTGTCGTGCGGATCGCGGCGCGCTGACGGCAAACGCAGCAGCAGGCCCCAGCGGTGATCTTCGAACTCAACGGTCTTGCCGTCGAGCAGCAGCGTCGCCTTGGCGACCTTCCCGGGTAGAGCGGGCAGCGCGAGCGTTTCATCCGGCTGCTCCAATACGTGCACGTAAATCTTGTTGTCTTTCTTCGTCGTCACGCCCCACGGCCGCGGTCCGATAGGGCCGCGCTCGGTTCCGTAAATACTCTCGCCGTACTTGTTGAGCCAGACGCCCATCTCTTTCAATCGCTCGACGAACTCGGGCTGGATCGTGCCGTCGGGGCGTGGGCCGACGTTGAGCAGAAAATTCGCTCCATAACCGGCGGCGCGCGCCACGTAGCGGAGCAACTCCGACGTGCTCTTGTAGCGGTCATCCCTGGCGTTGTAGCCCCAGGAGCGATTCATCGTGTCGCAGGTTTCGAGCGGTAACTCGGAAACCGTGGCGTCATGGCTGAAGCCCCCTTCGTTCTGGCCCGGCAGGTCGCGCTCGAACATCTGAAAATCTTCGCCGTCAAACGGCGTCAGGTGATGGTTGCTGCCGACCAGCGCCGAGGGTTGCAGCTTGTGGATCAGGCTGTAGGTCTGCTCGAGCCGCCACGCGGCGTCGGGCTTGTCCCACATGCCGTCGAACCAGATGCCGCCGATCGGGCCGTAGTTGGTGAGCAACTCGGTAAGCTGCGCGTCCATGAAGTCGAGATAGGCGTTGAAGTCACCGCTTTCGGTGCGGCCGCTGCTTTGCCCGGTGCGGCCGCGCGGGAAATAATCGGGATGATGCCAGTCGAGCTGCGAGTGATAGAAGAACAGCTTGATCCCCTGGCGCTGGCACTCTTCGGCCAGCATCTTGAGCGGATCTTTACCGTAGGGCGTCGCATCGACGATGTTCCACTTGTTCTTCTTGGTGTGGTACATCGCGAAACCGTCATGGTGCTTGCTGGTGATGGTGATGTATTTCATCCCGGCTTGCTTGGCGATCGAAACCCACTCGGCGGCGTTGAATTTTTCCGGGTTGAACTGCGGCGCGAATTTCTCGTACTCGGCGATCGGGATTTTTTCGGTGTTCATCACCCATTCACCGCGGCCGGGCACGCTGTAAACGCCCCAGTGGATGAACATGCCGAAGCGGGCGTCACGAAACCACTCGCGCGCCGCGAGATTCTCCGGCGCCGGCGTATACTCCGGGGCGGCAAGGCCAACCGGAGCCAGAGCCAAAACGAGGATAAGGACGACCAATCGAGTCATGGTGAGCGCCTCCCTGGTGGCACAGAATCGTGGCTGTGCAAGTGAACCGGTATTCGTGCCAGCGCAAGTGAGGACCGGTGCTCCCGCCGGTCCTTCGCCGCGCAGCGGCGACGCCCTAAAGCATATCAAAGCAGCCGGAAACAAAAGAGGAGAGTCAGGTGAGGCAGTGGGCCAAAGCCGCGAGGACCAGCATGTGCGCGCACGCGCCGGCAGCAATGCTCGGCTAGGCCAGCGTCGATAACAGGCTTCAGACCTTGCCGCTCAACACCGCAGCCGGTTCCACTGCGGCCGGATGCTCGGCCAGCCATCGCTCAGCGTCAATCGCGGCCATGCAGCCGGTGCCCGCCGCCGTCACCGCTTGGCGGTAAACATGATCCTGCACATCGCCGCAGGCAAACACGGCGTCGATGTTGGTGTAGGTCGAATCGGGCAGAGTGCGGAGGTAGCCCAGCTCATCCATCTCGAGCCAGCCGCGAAAAACCGCTGTGTTTGGCCGGTGGCCGATCCCCAGGAACAAGCCCGTCACCGCGAGGGTCGACGTCTCTCCGCTCATGATGTTCTTGAGCTGGATTCCCTCGACTCCCTTTTCGCCAAGGACGTCTTCGACAACCGTGTTCCACAAGAATTCGATTTTGGGATTAGCCTGCGCCCGTTCGATCATGATCTTCGAGGCGCGCAACTCGCCGCGGCGGTGGATCACCGTCACCTTCGAAGCAAACCGGGTGAGGAACAGGGCCTCTTCCATGGCCGTATCGCCGCCGCCGACCACCGCGACGTCTTGGTTCTTGAAGAATGCGCCGTCACAAGTGGCGCACGCGGAAACGCCATGACCCAGCAGGCGCTTCTCGTTGGCGAGCCCCAGATATTGAGCCGAAGCGCCGGTCGAAACGATCACCGCGTCGGCGAGGAACGGCGTCTTATCATCGACCAGCAAGCGAAACGGCCGTTGCGTGAAATCGACCGCCGTGACGGTCCCCCAGCGCAGATCCGCGCCGAACCGCTTGGCCTGTTCTTCGAACTTCTGCATCATCTCGGGCCCGAGGATGCCGCCAGGAAACCCGGGATAGTTCTCGACATCGGTCGTCGTCATCAGTTGACCGCCCGCTTCGGGGCCCTGGAAGACTAACGGCGCGAGATTAGCGCGCGCCGTATAGAGAGCGGCGGTAAGCCCGGCGGGACCGGTTCCGATGATGATCACCGAACGCCGTTCGGCGGCCGAGAAATCGACACTCTCGAACGCCGCGAGATCCGGCTGCTCGTTCCGTGAGGCATTTGCCGATTCCGCTTTCATCTGTCCTCTCCGTTCCGCGTCATACGCGTGCACGCAAAAAGAGCGCCTGAATCAGGCGCCCGTGCCACACTCGACCCTGCGCTAGGAATTGCCGATCAATTCCGCCAGCTCGTGAAGCGGCGGATTGCCATAGTACGAACCATTGATTTCGAGCGTCGGCACCCGCCGCTTGCCGTTGTTATTCTTCATGACCAACTCCGCCGCCTCCGCGTCTTCGTCGATGTTGATCTCTTCGAATTCGACTCCGTTGGCCTTGAGAAAATGCTTGGCGCGGTAACAATCGCCGCACCACGTTGTAGTGAACATTTTTATGGCCATGCTGGAAAAAACGTGAACCTCTCGCGGGTCAGGCCGCTTGCAGCGAATTGAGCTTCTTCGCGAGCTGCGCCTTCGGGGCCAGCCCGATCTGCTGATCGACAACCTGCCCGCCCTCGAAGATCAGAATCGTCGGGATCGAGCGGACGCCAAATTTCTGAGATACGGCCGGGTTGTCGTCGACGTTCACTTTGCCGACTTTGACCTTGCCTTGGAACTCCTCGGCGAGCTGCTCAATCGCGGGCCCTAAGGCGATGCACGGGCCGCACCAGGCCGCCCAAAAATCCACCAGAACCGGGACATCGCTTTCGATGACTTCCTTCTGGAAGTTAGCATCGGTGAGGGTAATGTAGCTTTTCTGTTCCGCCATCTTGTCGGCCTCCAAGTATTTAGATGGCGAAACAGCGATTTGGATTCAGATTCTGGCCGCGCCGGGGCCGAAACCCGCGTTTTTCATGGCATTACGGGCTCCGCCGGGCGGGCAGGAGGGCCGATACGGCTAACGCTGGATCGTTTTCATCAGCTTTTCGATGCGGCTCAAGGCTTCCTGGATCTGGTCCAGGGCGGTGGCGTAGCTGAAGCGTAAGTAACCTTCTCCATACTTACCGAAGCTGGTTCCTGTCAGGCAGGCGACCCCGGCCTCTTGCAGGATTCGATTCGCCAACTCGTCGGAGCCGATGCCCGTGTCGCTGATGTTGGGGAAGGCATAGAATGCGCCGCCGGGGCGGGCGCAGCGGAAGCCGGGGATGCGGTTAAATCCCTCGACGATCACGTCGCGGCGGCGCGCGAACTCGGCGACCATTGTTCCGACCGCGTCTTGCGGGCCTTTGAGGGCCTCGATGCCCGCCCGTTGCGTGAAGCTCGAGGTGTGCGAATTGACGTTCACCATCAGCAGGCAAACGGCGTCGGCGATCCATTTGGGCATTACGCCATAGCCCATTCTCCAGCCGGTCATCGAGTAGGTCTTCGAAAATCCGTCGAGGATGATGGTCTTGTCGGCCATGCCGTCGAGCGAGGCGATCGAGAACGGCTTCTCGTCGAACCAGATGCGGCTGTAGATTTCGTCGGACAGCACAATGACGTCGCGGTCGCGGATCATTTCCGCGATGGCGCGAACGTCCGCTTCGGGAATCGTACCGCCGGTCGGATTCTGCGGCGAGCACAGGATGATCAGCTTGGTGCGGTCGGTCAGGCTTTTTTCGAACTCGTCGAGATCGATCGAGAAGCCGCGCTCTTCGACCAGCGGGATCGGCACCGCCTTCGCGCCCGTGAAGTTGATCGTCGATTCGTAGATCGGGAAGCCTGGATTGGGATAAAGCGCTTCGTCGCCAGGCTCGAGCAGGGCGAGCATCGGTAGAAACAGCATCGGCTTGCCGCCCGGCGTGACGACGACGCGTTCGGGGCCGACCGAGATGCCACGGGTCTCCGAGACATGCTCGGCGATAGCCTGCCGCAGCTCGGGATCGCCTTGGGTGGGGCCGTATTTCGTCCAGCCCTCATCAAGGGCGCGCTTGCCGGCTTCGATGATATGCCGCGGGGTCGGAAAATCGGGTTCGCCGATTTCCATGTGGACGATCGAGCGGCCTTGAGCTTCGAGAGCGCGGGCTTTCACGAGAACGTCGAAGGCTCCTTCGCCGCGGACGTTTTTCAATCGGGTAGACAGTTTCATGGGGTCAGAGATACCTGCTTGGATGGGCGGGGGAATGGCGACCTAACAGGGTACACCAGAATTCGAGGCGGCTGAGAATTTGGGGTGCGGCAAAGTCTGTGGCTTGCCCACCGAGAGAATGGTCAGCGGAATAGTGCCAGGCGCTCTGAGCCCCGGGAGGGGCGACATGCCAGTAGCCCGAGGCGCAAGCCCCGGGGAACGCGAACCCGAGGAAGAGTTTGTGATTATGAGCAAAGGGGCAAAGACAAAGCAAGGCAAAGGGCAAAGTGCAAAAGGCAAAAGGGGTCCTGCCGCACCTGCGGTGCGGCCTTACCCGGGGCTTGCGCCCCGGGCTACTGACATACCGCCCCTACGGGGCTCAGAACGCGCCTTCGCAGCGTGCCTTGATTCGCGGCGGCCCGGCCCGCGGGCTTCCGCCCGCGCCCTGAAGACGAACGCGGCCTCTGGTTCGCGTTTTGCTGCGACCGCTCCCTACCGGTTGCTACGCTGGCGGGTGCCGGGTGGCTTTTGCGGCTAGCGATTCCCGGCCGCCGCGTATCCTCCGGCGGCCTGCGGCAGGCCCAGTTCGGCCTCCACCGCGGGCGACCAGTTCTTCGCGACGCACAGCAGGGATCTGCGCCCCGATTCGACCAGCACCAAGTTGAAGAGCAGCCGCCTTTCGAGTGAGCAGGTGGCGGCCGGATTTTCCGACAGCGGCACCAGCCCGTGGCGGAAGATCGTAGCGAATGCGAACTGAGGCCCGCCAGGCGAGACGATCAGGTAGCCAGGCTGAAAGGTTGGCGCGCCGGGCACGTTGCGGGCATAGGCGGGAAACACGCGGGGCTTGGCCCTTGTGCCTCCGTCAGACAGCCTTTCTTCGAGCCAGGCGGGGATCGAATCCAGAGGCGCCTCTCGGGAGCCGAACCAGCTTGCCAGAGTTCCGGCCACCCCCGACAACAGAAAACGAATCATCCGGAACAGCAGCGGCGTGATCACCGCCATCAGCGCGATGAGCGCGAGCACGATGCCGAGCGCAACCCAGGGGTAGGTATACATCAGCGCCAGCAGGCCGACCACGCCGAAATCCTCGGCGAGGCTGACGATCGAGTTGCTCACCGGCTCGGGCGATGTATTGACCAGCATGCGCGTACCGGCTTTGGTCGAATGCGCACCGAGCCCGAGCGCGGCTCCGACCAGCATGGCCAGCACCTGCTGCCCGGGGCCGTAGTCGGCGGCCGCTTGAAAGGCGAGATAGGCCGCGCCGACCGGGCGGATGAAGGTGTGAACGCCGTCCCAAAGAGTGTCGAGGTATGGAATCTTGTCGGCGAAGAATTCGATAGCGTAAAGCGTCCCCGCGACGCCCAGAACGATCGGGTGGGCCAGGATTTGCAGCTCCTCAGGCAGGCCGGTAAGCCAGCCGTAGCGCTGCGCCAAGCCAAGCACCAGCACCGTGGCGTAGAGATTGACGCCCGAGGCGATCGGCAGGCCGAGAAGGCTTATCCAGGTTTCGAGTCCGCCCATGGAGATTCCTTGCGAGCGCTTGGGCGCTCAGTTTGAGGATACGTGATCCTGGTGGAGGTTGTTCCCGTTACCGAAGCCGGGAAAACGCGTGGCCCGGGCGGAGAAAGTGGAAGAAGAGAATCGGGTGATCGGGAAGGCAAAAGGCAAAGTGCAAAAGGCAAAATTGGGAAGGTCAGGACAGGGCGGGTTTCCATTCTGGCAAAATGCTTCCGCCACCTAGGCGGACAACGCAAACACCTGCACGCCGTTACTTTCTTCGATCTGTTTGACCTTGTCGCCGATTTTGACTTTTTCGCCCTGGATGCGCGCGGTTAGGCGAGGACCCTCTTCCAGTTGAATGATGGCGATCTGGAATGGCAGGCTCTTTTCGAATGGCGTCGCCGCGGCGTGCAGCATGGTGCAGGAATAAACCGTGCCTTGGCCGCTGAGGGTGACCGTTTCGAATTCGCCGGCGGCGCTTTGCGGAGCCGTCAGTATGATTTCGCCGCTCTCACGATTACGGTAGGCCGTCATGTCCATTGCTCGTTTGCCAACAGCTTTCGCGGGTTTATTATGCGCCAAAAATGCTCACCACGCAGCTTGCTCCTGATCCCCCGAGGTTCTGCGCCAAGCCGATTCCAGCCGATTGGAGCTGGCGTTCGCCGCATTCGCCGCGAAGCTGCTCGACGACTTCGCAGATCTGGGCGACACCGGTCGCGCCCACGGGGTGGCCCTTCGATTTTAGCCCTCCGCTGGTGTTAATGGGTTTTTTTCCGTCGAGCGCGGTCAGGCCGTCTGCTGACGCCGGGCCGCCCTGGCCGCGGGGGACGAATCCCAGATCCTCTAGCGCGATGATCTCGGCGATCGTAAAGCAGTCGTGCAGCTCGGCGAAATCAATGTCGCCGGGGCCGACGCCGGCCATCCGGTAGGCCTTTTCGGCTGCCGTGCGGACGGCCGCGAAGGTCGTGATATCAGGCTTTTCGTGCAGCGCCAGCCGGTCGGAGGCCTGCGCCACTCCCCGCACGCACACTGGGTTCGGCGCAAACTCTTTGGCACGGTCGGAGGCCACCAGCAGCACCGCCGCCGCGCCATCGCTGATCAGCGAGCAGTCGTAGAGCGTTAGCGGCTCGGCGATCATCCTGCCGTTGAGGGCCTGCTCGATCGTGATCGCCTTGCGGAGGTGCGCGTAGGGGTTTTTCAGTCCATTGGCGTGGTTTTTTACCGCCACGGCCGCCAGGTGCTCCCGCGTAGTTCCGAATTCGTACATATGCCGCTGGGCGATCATGGCAAACAGCGCCGGGAAGGTCGCGCCCGCGCGCACCTCGCTCGCCAGGTCTCCGGCCGCGGCCAGGATGTCGGTCGTGCGGGCGGTGGTTTGCGGGGTCATCTGCTCGACCCCCAGCACCAGCACAGCGTCGTAGATCCCCCCGGCGACGGCCCCAAAGGCATGGAAGAAGGCCGAGCCGCTCGATGCGCAGGCGGCCTCAAACCGTGTGCAGGGGACACCTTCCAGCCCCAGCGCCGAGCCGATGTAGGGGGCGAGATGGTTTTGGCCCACAAACGACGGTCCGGCGAAGTTTCCGACGTACAAGGCCTCCACCTGGCGGGGGTCAACCTTAGCCGATTCTAGGCATTTCTGCCCGGCTTCCCGGGCCAGGTCGCGGATGTTAAGCTCGGGAAAGGCCCCGAAACGGGTCTTTCCGGTGGCGACGATGGAAACGGATCTCATTGACTGCAAGCCGTTTTTCAAAGGCCCACACAATTATTATTCCACGCTTTGCGAGCTCTGCCGTCAACCTTATGAAAGCCGAAGGTTGGCGGTGAGATGCTCACAGTTACAGCGCCGACAGCAATGGAAGCGGAGCGGACCCCAGCGCTAGAGGCTCAGCCCAGCGCCTCGACCGATGCGGAGTTCATCGAACTCCACATGCGGCGGGTGTTCCGGCTGGTCTACCGTGTCGTGGGTAACGTTCCCGACGCCCAAGACCTTACCCAAGAGACCTTCGTCAAGGCGCTGAGCCGCCGCTCGCAGCTCAAAGATCCCGAAAAGGCGGCCCACTGGCTGGGGCGCATCGCAGTCAATACTGCCCTCGATTTCATGCGCCAACGCAAGCGGGTCGTTTTCGAAGAGATCGAGAAGGCGCCCGAGCAGCCAACCGAAAGCCCCGAGCAGGC
>JBBDWJ010000373.1:0-10401 GCA_040902925.1 Bryobacterales bacterium
GGCAAAGTGCAAAAGGCAAAAATGGGAGCGAGGTAGGAGAGGCCGTGTAGCGTCTTGGCCTTGAGCTTGCGTTCACCCGGAAGCGTTGTCGTCTGAGCCCGTGGAATTCTCCTCAGCGGGATCGAAACTTTCCACTAAAACCGCCGTGACGTTGTCGGGAGCGCCCTTGTCGAGGGCAGCCGTGATCAGGCCCTCGCACTTCCGGCGCAGCGAAGCCTCGCGCGACAAGACTTCAAAAAGCGCGTTCTCGCCGGCCACGCCGTGCAGTCCATCGGAGCAGAGCAGTACCACATCACCGGGCTGGAGCTGAATTTCCTCGACCGACACCTCAATGTGCTCCTCGGCCCCCACGGCCTTGGTCAGCACGTTGCGGTAAGGATGCGAGCGAAGCTGCTCTTCGCTCAAGCCGAGCCCGCGGCCGACTTCGTTGACCCAGGAGTGGTCTGAGGTGATGCAGTACAATTCGCCGCCCGTGCGGAGGTAGCCGCGGCTGTCGCCGACATTGACGATGTGGGCTACGGGCTCCCGGACCAGGGCGGCGACGATGGTCGTGCCCATGCCGGAGTCCTGGGGATTCTGCTCGGCTTCCCAGCGGATGTTGTGATTGGCGAGCTGCACGGCCTCGGCCAGCATTTCGGGCGTTGCACCCGGGCCAGCCTTGCGCATCTCGGCAACTACGGTCTCCACCGCGATCCGCGACGCCTTTTCCCCGGCTTTGGCCCCGCCCATGCCGTCGGCGACAAGGAACAAGCCAAGCTCGGGCACGGTCGCGAAACTGTCTTCGTTGTTGGAACGCACCATACCGACATGGGACATTCCGTACGCCCTGATCATGGCTAGCTCTTGATTCCTCCGCGACGCGCTTTGGTCAGCCGCCTAGCGAGAAACCGACTCCTATCGATCGCGCTGACGCATCCTGGCGCCTTCCGGAACGTCGACCAACGGTACGGCGGCCGGCTTGTCGCGCATCGCAAATGAGGAATTGCAACCCGACGTACCGGTCCATGGCTGCCCATGCCGCCCTGGGCCGAGACGGTCTAGTCTAGTTTGCCATACGCATGGTATTTGCGGAAGTTTTTCGCGCGGCGATTTATGTGGCTGGCGGACCTGCCGGGCGACCGGGCGGAGTTCCCAAACTGGGCCTGGGATCCGGCGGCGATTCAGGCGATTGCATGAACCCGGCCTGAAACCCCTCCGGCGGTGACTTCCCCGCCCTGGGCAGCGGCCTCACGGCGCAGGATCGCAAACGCCAGAACTTTGCCCCGGCGCGGCGAAAAAACGGGGCTGGTCAGCCGGCCGGCCTCCTTCCCCGCAGGATCGCCGCCCGCGTGATCGACGGGAGTCTCGGCCTGGGGCGGCTGCCGGGTCTCGAACTCGAGACTTACGAGCAGCTTGTTGACCTGCCCCCTGGCTCGTACCCGCTCGACGATCTCCTGCCCGAGGTAGCAGCCTTTCGAGAACGACACGGCGTGCAATAGCGTGGTCTCGTGCGGAATGTTCGCGCTCGAATAGTCTTCGCCGAAACGCGGCTGGCGATTCTCGACGCGCACCACGCGGAAGTCTTGTTCGGAGCCCGCTTCGGCGCCGGCCGCTTGGAGCTTTTTCAGCAGCTCATCTTTCTGGCCGGGCGAAAAGATGAGCCATAGGCCGGGCTGGCCGCTGATGGAGGCACGAAGAACGCGGGTTCCAAGGGACTCGCGATGGGCGTAGGGCTCGGAAGCGGGCAAAATGCCGCCCAAGGCGCGGCTTACGATTTCGTCCGCGCGCGGCCCCTCGACGGCGATGGCCGCGGTCGCCTCGGCGGCATCCTCGAGCTGAACATCGTCCATGATGATGTAGCTGTTGATGTGATCGAGCAATGTCTGCCGCGCTTGCGGCTCGCAATCGATCAGCACGTGGTCTTCGGCGACGAAGATACGGCTATCGGATTGAATGCGCCCTTGGGCATTCAGAAAGAACGCATAGACGCCCTGCCCCGGCTCTAGGCCTTCCACGGCGTTGCTGGAGATGGCATGGAGCAGGCCCTGGCGGTCTTCGCCCGAGGCGCGAATGCGCCCCCTCGACGAGATGTCGATCCACGCCGCCGATTCGTGAAGGGCTGTGTAGCCGGCCATGAGAATTCGCCGATTCGCGCGCCTTGTCTAGCGAGATGAGGGCTAGAGGTGCAGCGTCCTAAGGTAGGCGCCAATGCCCAAAATGATCAAGGCCGAGATCAGCGAGCCGAGCGCCAGACGCGACCGCTTGGCATCGCGTTTCGCGTCGCCGGGCGGCTTCGAGAGGATGTACAGCATGCTGAGCACGTGCAGCCCCAGCAGGAACTTGATCCCGAAGGCCATGTGGTAGCCGGGAGCGACGCCACCCTGGAGAATGCGGTAGAAGTTATACAAGCCCGTGAGCAGCGAAAGGACGATCGTCGAGACAGCCAAGGGCCGCAGGCGCTCGGAAATTCCACGCAGCAGGCGATCGCGTTCGGCAGCGGCCAACGCCTGCACCGCAGGGCTCAAGACGTACCAGGTGTAGAGCAGCGATCCGACCGCCCAGGCGGCGGCAAGAATGTGGATGAAACGCGAAAGAATATCCAAAGTTTTCTCCAGTAGAGCCAGACGCTATCGGCTATCTCGGGGGCGTGCTTAGCTCCGCAAAGGGGCGGGATGACCGTCCCGGGCAATCGGGAATCGAACTGCTATTATACCGGTCGATGATTCACGAGATTTTGCCGGTCGGCGCGTTGCAATGCAACTGCTCGATCTTCGGCGACGAGCAGACGCGCGAGGCGATCGTCATCGACCCGGGCGATGAGATCGAACAGATCCAGGAAATTCTCGACCGCCACCAGTTGCGCGTCAAAGCCATCATCATCACTCACGCCCATATCGACCACATCGGCGGCGCCGCCAAGCTCAAGAAACTCACCGCGGCGCCCGTCTACATGAACGAGAACGATCTCGAGCTGCGCGACCAGCTCGACATGCAGGCCGGCTGGCTTGGCGTCGCGCCGCCGGAGAAGCCCGAGATCGATGTTGCGATGCGCGACGGCGACGTCATCGAGTTGAACGGCCAGCCGTTCCAGGTCTTGCACACGCCTGGCCACACGCAAGGAAGCAGCAGCCTTTTCCTGCCCGGCGAGAACAAGCTGATTGCCGGCGATACGCTGTTCCGCGACAGCATCGGCCGTACCGATCTGCCCGGCGGCAACGGCCGCCAGATTCTGGTTTCGATTCGCGAGAAGCTGTTGCCGCTCGATGATGAAGTCGTCGTGATCCCCGGCCACGGCGCCGAGACGACGATCGGCCGCGAGCGCGAGCACAATTATTTTCTACAGAACCTGTGAACGCGCACGCTGTATTGTTGCGCGAAGGACTCAACACGCCATGAGCGGACTGCTCCTCGAACTCAAGCTCGCGATTCGAAGTCTGTGGCGCAGGCCTTGGGCCGTGGCCGCGGCGACGGTTTCGCTTGCCCTGGGGTTCGCCGCACAAATCGTGGTACTGAGTTGCGCGAATGCCGTGCTGTGGAAGCCGCTGGCGGTTCCCGAGCCCGATCGCGTGGTAACGATCTACGGTCATAGCGAGATGATCGGCAGCCTGACCAACATCGCGCATCCGCAGCTCGAACGGCTGGGGACGCTCGACGTGTTCGAAGCCGTGGCCGCTTTCACGCGCTTCCACCTGGTTTGGGAATCGGAACAGGCGGCGGAGAAGATCGGCGCCGAGATGGTGAGCGAGAATTATTTCGACACCGTGCGTCCGCCGCTCGAACTCGGACACCCGCCGCTCGAAGTGGGCGAGGTCTTGCTGAGTTACGACTTCTGGCGCGACCGCTACGCCGCCGACCGCCACGTCATCGGGCAAACCATCCGGCTGACCGGGCAACCCTACGTCGTGACGGGCGTGATGGGGCGCGAATTCCGCGGCTCGCTGCTCGACTTCATCGGAAATCCCAAGGTCTGGATTTCGGTGCGGTCGCAAAGCCTGTTGCCGTTCCTTGAAGGTATCGACCTGCGAGAGAACTGGGTATTCAACTGGTTCGTGGGAGTGGGACGGCTTCGGCCGGGGGTGACGCCCGAGCAGGCGCAACTGGCCGTGGCGGCCTACGAAAAACGGTCTCCGCCGCCCGCGAATGCAACGCAGCGCGATGCCCGCGTCTTCGCGGCGGAGCGCTCCAATTTCCATCCCTCCGCTCGTGAGAAAGTCGAGCGAACCCTCACCCTCACAACCGGCCTGGCGGGCCTTCTGTTGCTGCTCGGCTGTTTGAATGCCAGCTTGTTTCTCGTCGGGAAAGCCCTCAACGAGGCTCGCCAGGCGGCAATGGAGCGGGCGCTCGGGGCCGGAGTGTTTCGCATCGTTCGCCGGCGATTCGTCGAGGCTATGCTTTTAAGCGGCGCTGCGTTAACCATCGGCAGCGCTTGCGCGGCCTGGTGGGTGCAACTGTTGGCGACTTTCCCTCCGCCGCTGGCGATGATTGTCTTCAGGCCTGTCTGGGATTGGCGCGTCTGGGCGCTCACCGCCTGCTGGACAGCTCTCGCGGTTGTCATCGCCGGTCTGGCGCCCGCCTTCGTAACCTCGCGAGGCAGCGCCACGGCAGTGCAGGCAGTGTATGCAGGACCGTCGCGTTCGGCGCGGCGATTGCGCGAGGCCCTCGTCGCGCTACAAATGGCGGTTGCCGCTGCGATTCTCATCGCCACCGGCTTTGTGCTTCGTACGGTCGTGGCGGCCCACGCCATCGACCCCGGATTCGAACCCGCGGGCCTGGTTATGGCGGAAGTCGAACTCTATGGGCAAGGGGCCGACACCGCCAAGCGCGCCGCGGTCGTGCGCCAGTCAGTCGCTCAGTTGCAGCAGCACCCGGAAATCGAGCAGGCCGCCGCGGCCCTGTTCATGCCGCTGACGGTCTTTCGCAAACCCGGCCTCGTCCGCGACGCTACCGGAGGGAGCCACTACACATTCTCCAACCTCGTCAGCGAGAGCTATTTCGAGACCCTGCGCCTAGGCCTCGATCGGGGGCGCCCGTTCGCGGCGGGCCGCTCTGGCGCCAGCGAAACGGTGGTCAACCAGACCCTGGCCCGGCTGCTCGCCCCCGGCGGCGACGTGTTGGGCCGCACGCTGGAAGTGCTGGATGAAGAGGGCGAGTTGCGGCAACGACTGACGGTCGTCGGAGTTGCGCGCGACGCTAAATACCACACCCTCTGGCAGCAGGACATTCCCTATTTCTACGTCTCGAACGAAAACGATCCCGGCGGCACGCCGGCCATCATCGTCCGCTCGCGCGCTTCGGCCGAGTCAGCGTGGACGGCGATCCGCGAAACCGTACAGGCGGTCTATCCGCAAGCCGTGGTGGCCGCTCCACGAACCGTGGACTCGCAACTGGCGGGCTTGATCGAAGAGCAATCCTACCTGGCGGTCTTCTTTGGCGCGCTCGGAGGTATCGCGCTGCTGGTGGCGGCGGGCGGGCTGATGGCCAATCTTTATTTGATGGTTTCCCAAAGAACGCGCGAGATCGGAATTCGGCAAGCGCTTGGCGCTTCGCGGGCGGCCGTTTTGCGAGTCGTGTTGCGCCAAGGGCTGCTGGTGGCTGGTGGAGGGTTGCTGCTGGGGTTGGCGGCGGGCAACCGCTTGGAGCAGTGGGTTCGTCCGCTTGCGCCCGGCACTCCGGAGAATGATCCCTGGCCGCTGGCCGCGGTTTTCGCGATTCTGTTGGTGGTGGCGATTGCGTCCTCTCTGTGCCCTGCTCTGCGGGCGGCGCGAATCGAACCCTGGAAGGCGATTCGCCATTCCGAATAGAGTCCGAAAATGGGGATGGAGATTGGAACGCGCAATTGACGCCCCGAAAGACGCCGTGAAAGAATCGATCAACGGCACGCTCGGCGCAGGCGCGCGACTTGACCGGCGGATTCAAGGATTTTTCCGAGGAGGCCAAGCATGGCAGATTCGATTTCCCGAAGGAAACTGATGCGGACGGCGGCTCAAACGGCCGCTGCGATGTCGGCTTTGTCTTATAGCCGCGTGTTGGGGGCCAACGACCGCATCCAGATCGGCCAAATCGGTTGTGGCCATCGCGCGGTCGGCCATCGGCGGATGATGAAGATGTCCGCCCAAGCCGATCCGAATTTTGATTTCCGCAGCGTGTGCGATCTTTGGTCGGTCAACCGCGACCGCGCCGCCGATCACGTCAAAGAGCTGTTTGGCACGCGGCCGAAAACCTATCAGTACTCGGAAGAACTGCTGGCGGACCCGGACCTCGACGCCGTCATGGTTGGCACCGGGGACCATCAACACGCGAGAATTCTCGCCGAGGTGGTCAAGGCCGGCAAGGACTGTTATTGCGAAAAGCCGATGGCCAACACGCTGGAAGACGCCGAGCTAGCGCGGGCCGCGGTCAAGGCGAGCAAGCAGGTCGTGCAGATGGGTTCGCAATGGCTCAGCGACCCCTACCAGCAGCGCGTGCGCGAAATGATTCGCGAAGGCAAGCTCGGCAAGATCGTCTCGATCGACCAGAGCTGGAATTTCAACGGCCCGCGCTGGCACGTCCCCAAGGATGAAAACATCGCCGCTATCCGCGAGCAGGACACGGACTGGAAGCGCTGGCTTTTAGGCCGCGCGCCGCGGCCTTTCGACCCGCGAGCCTACTTCGAGTTCCGCATCTTCAAAGATTTTTCGGGCGGCATCACCGACCAGTGGTACAGCCATGGCTCCGGCCTCGTCCACTTCTACCTCGACACGTTCATCCCCGACGACACGGTATCGAACGGCGGCATTTTCGCGTGGCACGACGTTCGCGAAAATCCCGATACGTTCCAGTGCCTTTCGACGTTCGCCGAGAAGCAGGTGCTCTACTCCTACGGCACGACTTTTGGGAACGGCTACGGCGACCACACAATTATCCGCGGCACGCGCGGCACGCTGTATTCGCCCGGCGGCGAAGGCAGCCCGCAGTGGTGGTTCCTGCCCGAGACCCAAAGCGCCTGGCGCACCAACAGGGTCTTCAATCTGAATGCGGGCGAAGTGAAGCCGGAGCCGGTGACGATCGCGGGCCATCCGGAACCGCCGCCGGTCAAGCAAAGCGACGATCTGCAATACCACACCGACAACTGGATGCAGTGCATGCGGAACCGCAAGACGCCCAACGGCAGCATCGAATCCGGCTACGCCCATGCCGTCGCCGTCGTGATGGCCACGCGCAGCTATCGCGAGGGCAAGAAGATCTATTGGGACCGCAAGAACGAGCGGATTGTGGAGCGGCCGATTTCGGCGTGACCGGAGAATAGCGAGAATCGAGAGGCCTGGCCGGAGCCTATGGAGGAAGCCCTGGAGTTGGCTCGTGACGTGGAAAGTTGAATGGAACGACCGGGCGATCTGAGGGAACGCAAAGGTTCCAGGCATCGACGATCGCAGTGCTTTCGTTTCCTGCCCGTTTTTTCTCCGGGCATCGATACGAGATAGAGCCCTCTCGCGCAAGCCCCAATGACCAAACGGACGCCCGGCCGCGCCTCAGCAAAAACCTCTGTCGAAATCCGGTCGGCCCGCCGCGGCGAGTTACCGAAGATCCGCGACCTCGTCGGCCTGTATCCCGACAAGTTAATGTACGACGACCTTCCGGGGCTGCGCTCGTTCTTCGTCGCCTTAGTGAACGGCCGCGTCATCGGCTGTTGCGCTCTGCAGGTCTACTCGCGGCGGCTGGCGGAAGTGCGCAGCCTGGCGGTGCATCCCGATTTTGTGCGGCAAGGGATCGGACGGCGGCTCGTGGAGCGCTGCCAGCAACGAGCCCGCGGGCGCCGCGTGAAACAGATTCTGACCGTCACGAGCGCGCTCGGATTTTTTGAGCAGTTGGGGTTTTCGACGATTCTTCGCGAGAGGAACGCGCTTTTCTACGATGTCCCCCGCAAACAGAGCCCGGAAACGCCGCAATCGGTAGTGTGAGGCCGCCGGCCAGTGAGAGAATCCGATCTCGAGGTCATTAGCCCGGCTCGCGGCCCTCGCTCAGAGCTGGCCTACAATCGAAACATGTCGAACGCGGGCAAGCTGATTCGTCCCCACACAACGGCGCTGGTCGTTATTGATCTGCAGGAAAAGCTCGTTCCGGCGATCCACGGGCACCAGGAAGTTCTCGCCAACACCAAGAAATTGCTGCACCTGGCAAAAACGATCCAACTCAAGACGCTGGTAACGACGCAATACCGCAAAGGCCTCGGCGAGACCGTGCCGGAGATCCAGGCGCTGCTGGACGGCATCTCGGCGCTCGACAAGGTTTGTTTTGGTTGCCTGGGCGACGACTCGTTTCGTACGACGCTGGCGGAGGCCGTCCCACCCGGCGGCACGCTGTTGCTGGCCGGTATCGAGTCGCATATCTGCGTGATGCAGAGCGCGCTGGGGGCGCTCAATCAGGGCTACGGCGTGCATGTCGTCTCCGACGCGATCAGCTCGCGCTCGCTGGCGAATCATGCTCTTGGCATCGAACGCATGCGCGACGCCGGCGCGGTGATTACTTCCACCGAGATGGCGATTTACGAGCTACTGGGGAACAGCAGCCGCCCTGAGTTCAAGCAGATGCTGCCTTATCTCAAGTAACCGCGAGTGGACTGGCGCAGGCCATCGGTCTGACGCGCAGGGTCCGGCCAGACTATTTGTCGAGCCATCGCGACATGCGCTTCTCGACTTCGTCACGGGGGATCACGCGGCCCTCTTCGGCGGCAGCGAGGCCGTTGCGGATTTTTTGGCGAACGAAGATGTGGTACTGAATGTCGTCAAGGGAGCTATCGTCGGGAAGCTGATCGAGAAGCTCGCGAACTTCGTCCTTGGGCGTAGGCCTGTCGTTGGCCGTTGGCATGGTGGTGGGGCTCCCGGTTTATTTTACCTTTCCGCCGCCGCCGGGGCTGGAGATGGGAGAAAGGGAGATTCGGTGCAGGGATCGCGCCGCTTTACGGCGAGGGACAGGCGGGAGCGTCACAGGCGCTAACTTCACAGGAAGGCGAGAGCGCCTGTCCGTACTTGGCCTGTCCGTTTCGGCAGGTGTTTCCTGGGGTTGCCGTTCCTGGCCACTTCGGCTCTTGCTGCAATGACAGGCCAACGGTAACATAGGAACAGGTGCTGACCGGCCCAGAGCCGTCCGGCGGCGGCTGCGGGCGTGACAGCGCCGCGAGGGAGCAAAGAGGCGTCAGCTTCCACGCTAGCCTGGTTTTTGAGTCTCCCGCAGAGTCGCCGCCGCTATGCGGTCCTCGATAGCGTGAACTGAGGTGACCACAATGTATCTGACCGAAGAGTTTCGGCTCAAAATAGGTTTGGCGGAAATGCTCAAGGGCGGCGTCATCATGGACGTCACCAACGCCGAGCAGGCCCTGATCGCGGAGAAGGCCGGCGCTTGCGCCGTCATGGCCCTCGAGCGCGTCCCTTCCGACATCCGTAAGGATGGCGGCGTGGCTCGCATGGCCAACATCTCGAAGATGCGCGAGATCATGCAGACGGTCAGCATTCCGGTGATGGCGAAATGCCGCATCGGCCATTTTGCCGAAGCGCAGATCCTACAGGCTCTCGAAGTCGACTACATCGACGAGAGCGAAGTGCTCACCCCGGCCGACGAAGAGCACCATGTGGACAAATGGGGTTACAAAGTCCCGTTCGTGTGCGGCGCGCGAAACCTGGGCGAAGCTTTGCGGCGTATCGGCGAGGGCGCGGCGATGATCCGCACCAAAGGCGAAGCCGGCTCAGGAAACATCGTTGAAGCCGTCCGCCACATGCGCACCATTCAGAAACAGATGAAACAGCTCACCGTGATGGGCAAGGAAGAGCTCAGCGCGGCCGCGAAAGAATTGCAAGCGCCGCGCGAGCTGGTTGAGTACGTCGCCGAGCACGGCAAGCTGCCGGTGCCGAATTTTTCGGCGGGCGGCATCGCCACCCCAGCCGACGCCTCCTTGGTCATGCAACTAGGCGCCGAGGCCGTCTTCGTCGGATCGGGCATTTTCAAGTCCTCTGACCCCGACGCCCGCGCCCGCGCGATCGTCAAAGCGGCAACCTTTTACAACGACCCCGAAAAGTTGCTCGAAGCCAGCCGCGAGCTGGGTGAGCCAATGCCCGGACTCGAGATCTCCAAGGTTCCCGAGGGCGAGCTGATGCAAACCCGGGGATGGTGAGAGCCACCGGCGCCGCCAGCGGGGCGCTCGTGTCCCCAGCGGCCGGGTTTCCGTCATGAAGATCGGTGTGCTCTCTCTGCAGGGCGATTTTGAGGCCCATGGCCGCATGCTCGCACGGCTCGGCGTCGAACCGGTTTACGTTCGCACGCCTTCCCAGCTTGCCGAAGTGCAGGGTTTGATCATCCCCGGCGGCGAAAGCACCACGATGCTCAAGCTGCTCGACGAGGAAAAGCTGTTCGACCCGATCGTCGATTTCGCGGGCAGGAATTCGATGTTTG
>JBBDWJ010000374.1:0-10372 GCA_040902925.1 Bryobacterales bacterium
GATTCCCCACCGGTTATCGGCCAGTGAGAGATTTTAGCCGGACAGCAGTGAGTTCCAATATCTATTGGACATGACGGGTGAATTCATTGATGGAAGAATGAGCCAATTGTTCACCGTTCTGTCGTCAAAGGCAGAGGAAGGCGTGACAAAGTTTTTTCTTGTATCTGATGTTCGGTCCAAGTTGCCACTCGAACTGGAGTCGCGCTGCATGCGCCTAGTGCTATCCGGTCTCGAGGATTCGGATACTGCAAAATTGGTTCGCTATTGGTTTGAGGAGGAGCGGGGTGAGCTACCGGCTGGAATGGAAGATCCGCCACAGCGGTTTGTTTCTTTTCTAGGAGGACACCCATTGGCCGCAAAGATTGGAGCTGGCCTTTGGGCTGAGCATCCATCTGACGATCCAGGAGATCGCATAGATCTGTTTGACAAGCTACGCGATAGAGTAGTGCCGTTCATCCTTCAGCACTACACTCTCAATCGGTCAGAAAAAGAATTCCTCACCTACGCTTCCATCTTTCGCTTACCGGTCCATCGAGAGCTATTTGTGTCATGGGGAGGGGACGATGCAGCCGATGTATTGGACTCATTTACCGGGCGCTTTTTGATGGATACAAGCGAGGAGGGCTACGAACTTCACCCACTGATTAGGGATGCCTTTTATCCGCGTGGGTTCACGCAAAAGTCCGCGAAATACCACAGTAGTGCTGGCGAGTACTACGCTCGGCTATTGGACCAAACGCGAAAGACAAAGGGAAAGTTGGTTCCGGCGTATCTGGGTGAAGCCATACATCATTTCCTGGCGGCTGGCGATCGAGTAAGGGTTCAGGGATTGGCATTTTACAAAAGCGAACTTCGACAAGTAGGTCTTACGCACTATCGAGGTCGAGCCTATGACCAAGCCTTAGTAGAATACCGTGCATTAGCTGATCTAGATCCAGGTGACGCCGATGCCCAGTTCCATCTTGCCTTGCTATACGGGCGGAACCGTCAATGGCCGAGGGCGGAAGAACACTTCGGACGAGCCTTGAATCTCTCACCCGAGGACCACAGGTTTCTACAAGGTTTCGGGGCGGTCAAGATGCGGGGCGACCTACTCCTCGAAGCGGAGGAGCTCTTGCGAGAGGCCCATGAGATTGCGCCCAGACACTCGCCAACTCTCGTAACGCTTGGTGAGTTGATGGAGCGAAGAGGCCTGCCGGATGACGCTGAAGCATACTACGAGGACGCAATTGCGGCTGATGACGAAAGCAGCTATGCCCATCTCTGCCTCGCGCGCCTGCTGAACAACAAAGGCGATTGGGTGGGGGCTCTGCGTGAGGCCAAAGCGGCCATGAGTCGGAATCCGGTGGACAGGGGAGCGCAACAACTTGTCTCAACGTTGCAGAAGAGGGTAGCCGAAGCCAAGTCGCCTAGCCCTGAGGACAGCACTCAGAGCTTGTAGCCCGAGTAGCGCGCAGCAACCGCCGGGACCTGTTTCCTGCCGTCGATTCCAGCTAGTTTGCGCAATCGGGGTCAGTGCGCATCGGTGCGCAATCGGGGTCAGAGTCCGAAATCTTCGGAAAGACCGCGATAATAAATGAGGGACAGGTCCTGCAATGCGTGCCAGTCGAGGGGTATAGTCCACCTAAACCGCCACGGGAAAACCTGGTGACTATCCGCCAGGCATCCCAGGCACCCGCCCGCGCAGGGTGAGGTCCACATAACGCAGAGCCGCAGAGCCGGGGCCCGCAGAGCATGGGTCCGCGGCCCAGTGGCGCCGGCCGTGGTCGGCCAGCAACGCCAGCCAGAAGCGGCAATCGCTGTCGTGGAAGAGGGTTTCTGGCAGTGGTTCCCACACTGCGTAACGTCGCGCGGCGGGCGAGGCGCTTGGTATAGGCGCGATCTCGCCTTAATCCAGCAGAGTGATCTCGTCGCCCGGCCGGATGGTCCCCTCTACGAGAACGGCGCCGTAGACCCCGGCTTGGCCTTCGTGTTCGCGCGCCAAGTGCTTCATTACCTCGGGATTCGGCTGTGCGGTGTCGGGATCGAGCGTGATCATCTTGCAGCGGGAGTCGCGTTTCACCACGGCGATCACCGTTGTTGCGCCAATCCGCAAGCTCCGGCCGACGAACTCGTCTTCGCCGAAACCTTTTCCGGATTCGAGATCGACATAAAGATTGGCGCGGAATCGCTGCTTGTCCACATCGATTCCCAACTCTCTGCTTAGCTGGCGCGCGGTTTGGATGGAAAAGATCGACACCGGGCTGCAATCCGTCATCGCCCGATGAGATCGAAGCAGCGTCAGCTCGCTATCGCCAATGCCCTCGCGCAGCATGCTCATCAGCCGAGGATCATCCATCGCGAGCCGTTCTCCTGCCGGTGTCTCGACGTCCACCATGAGATCGGAGAGGTCCTCATAGACAGCAGTGATACCGGACCCTAACGCTTCCGCTTCGGCGAGGTTGCCCGGCTTTGTGGAGCGCTCGGGATAGCGATACCTGGGGCGATACAGCAGGATTGCTTGGTGCTCCCGTCCTGTCAGCCACGGGAATCCTTTCGGCGCTGCCGAACTCCGAAAGGCGTAAAGACGGTCACCGTAGACGCCAGGAAAGCCGACAAACACCTCCTGCAACTCTTCACCGCGCATACTCTTGACCGGGTAGCGACACAAACCCTCGACCTTTCCGACCACTGTCATTCCAGCCCTCCGCGACTATTCTAAGATTTTCTTCCCTGTGCGTGCCGATGTTTCGTACCGGCACTCGTTCCGCGCGCTTCGACAGAAATGAAGAAATGAGAAGAAATGAGGGACAGGTCCGCGATTGGCCGTCAGGCCGCGCGCTGCGGCCGAAAACGTGACCATGCCGAAAACGCGCCGAAAACATGGCCTCAATTTTCAGGGCATCCCAAGGCGCCAATCACAGCCTCCAGACAAAAATCTCCCCTTCCTTTCAACCACTTACCGGAACAACTGCCCGGATCGCTTGGTCCTGGCCGGTAGAATAGAACCAGAAACGGCCGAAAGCAGACCTCTGCCCCACGCCAGCCCGTTTCCTGGAAAGTCACATGCAGCGCGGAGCCAACACCTTGGGATTCAGCCCCAGCGCACCCTCCGTCCGCCCGCAAACACCCGCCATCTCAACAAACTCCGGACCAGTCAATCCAAATCCAAGGGGGAAAACACCAAGGCAAGAAATCCCGAAGGCAGACCGGTGACCGATTGCCTATTGGCGGCATTCCATCCCCGTGTACAATAAGAACGATGCTCACCGAGGCTCAAATCCTGGAAGCCGTAGCCGCAAAATGCATTGGAGAAGCGGTGTCCCGCGAAACGCTGTTGGCCGCGTTGCTCTCTGAGGACGAGGCCGACCTGATCGTCTGCTTGCGGCGCGAGCGCGACGAGGAAGAACTGCCGTGGGAAGAAGTTCGCGAAAGCCTGCTGAACTCTGGTGACCCGGACAATTCGATACCTGAGCTCGGCGCTTCGTGAACTGAAGGACCTGCTCGTCGTTTCTGGCCGCAATGATGGGCGGCCCCACTGCCCTTCGTAGAGAAGCCCGCGACCAGATTGATCTGCTCGGACAAGACCCGCACCCCTCTGGAAGCCAAAAACTTCGTGGCCATGAGGACTACTACCGTGTGTCGTTTGGGGCGGGGCGCTACCGCATTGTCTACCGCGTCCGGCCCGAGAAGTTGATCATCGAGCGTGTCAGGCCGCGCGGCCGGGCCTACCAAGGGCTGTAGGCGTACCCGAAATGAAAGGGCTCAAGTCGGTATCGGCTCAATCGAGCCCGAAATCATACAGAAAAACTGCGGCGCCTCAGTTCTCAAACAGGGCCGAAACGTGGGCGAAAACGCGATAGCCTCAATTTTCATGGCATCCCAGGGTGCCAGTCACGGCCCCCAGACAAAGATCTCCCCTTTTCTTTCCATCACTTATCGAGACAATCACCCGAATCGCTTGGTCCTGGCCGGTAGAATAGAACCAGAAAGGGCCGAAAGCAGACCGCTGCCCCCGGCCCGTTTCCTGGAAAGTCTCTGTTTCCTGGAAAGTCAGTGCAGCGCGGAGCCAACACCTCGGACTCAGCCCAGCGCACCCTCCCTCTGCCCGCAAACACCCGCCATCTCAACACTCCGGACCAGTCAATCCAAATCCAAGCGGGAAACACCAAGGAAGAAATCGCCGCAAAGAGAATCCCTGCCATCTGTTGCCAAACGACGCCAAATCTTGCCAGAATCCTGCCAAACCATGCCACTCGAAAACTGCTAATCCGAACCCGGCGCGAGACTCCGCGGCCGAAAACGTTCCGGCCGAAAACTTGACAACCTCACTTTTCAGGGCCAACAAACGCCAAAGGGCAGAGTCTGAGGTATTCTGGCTTGCTGCTAGGGTGATTTTCCCCCGGCTCTATCTCTTTGTCTTAGAAAGGGATCGTTGATGCTTTTGGTAGACTTGCCCGCAGTGGTTACCTGACCACGTGGAGCGAGGTGATGCGTGGCTACTCATGTTTTGGATGTACCGTTAGCGGCCCAGGCTAGGTCGATGTCGTGCTGGAATGCGTCCGCACAAATGATCTGGTGGTACTGGCAGGGCCAGTCAGGGCGGCAAGGCCCCATGAACAGCCTCCGGAAAGAGTTTGCAGACAACACCGGACTGAGTGTATCCGTGGCAGATTTCATTCGGCTGGCGCAGGCCGCGGGGATGCAGGCCGTGCCTCGTCAGCAGCACTACAGCAGCGACGGCTTGGTTTCCATGTTGAAACAGTACGGGCCTCTTTGGTGCGCGGGCACATGGTATGGGTTCGGGCATGTCGTGGTTCTGACCGGCGTCGCCGGGGATATCGTCTACATCAATGATCCCGACGGAGGCATCAAGAAGGACGGAACCGTCGCGTGGTTCAACCAGAAGGTCATGAACCATCTAGACGGCTGCATCATGTGCAAAAACCCAGCGGCGTATTAACAGCACAGCATTGTCGCTTTCTCCGCGTTTCGAGGCGCCATCAGGCGCAGTAGGAGAGGCGCAATCGGCGTCAGGGCGCAATCGGAGTCAGCTCAATCGGAGTCACCAGCGATCAACCGAAGCGCATGGCTCAGCGTCGATTCCTCGCCAGTCTCTCCTTGCAGCGAGATGCGCGCGTTCCTTTTGTTCCGGGCCTTTCAAGCCGCGTGCTCATGCTACGATGAACCCGACACGCGGCACGACAACCGCGATAACGGCGACCCCGACAACCTATGACACTCCCCGCTGCCGTCCCGGAGATCCCCGCGGCCAACATCGACAAAGCCGCGGCCTACTATGTCAACACGCTGGGCTTCACCTTCGATTGGGGGGATGAGCAAGGCGGCATTGCAGGCATCTCAAGAGGCAATTGCCGTCTGTTTATCACCAATCGCTCCTTCCGGGAGTCCTACGGCAACGTAGGCCCTATCCTTTTCTGGCTCAATCTCGACAGCAAGGCTGAGGTGGACGAACTATTCGCGCAGTGGCAAGCGGCGCAAGCGAAGATCGTATCCGAGCCCGAGGACAAACCATGGAAGCTGCGCGAGTTCATTGCCGCCGATCTGGACGGCAACCTCATTCGTGTCTTCTATGATTTCCGGCGCGACCTGTAAGAGAACCAAACATCGCGCAAGGCCGCGCACGGTGCAGACCAAAGCCGCACGGAAAGCGGCAGGGGCTAAAGCGGGCCTAAAACGGACGAGGGGCAATAAAGGCCGGCAAGCATAGGCGTCGTCGTAATCAACTGTATAACCGGATCACGCGATTCGTTTCGAAAGGCGTGAGGCGGCGCCATTACTGAATCTGGCGGCCGGGGAGTTCCCCGAATCGGGCACTGTTTTGTTCTATTGTGTTTTGTTCTATTGTGGAGGCATGATGACGCGCAGAGTAATGATGGGAAGCGCCAGCGGTCTACTGGCCCATCTTTTGGCGGCACAGAGCCCCGCTGCCGGCAGAAAAGTTGTCTTTGAGCACGATATTCCTGACCTCACCCTGCAAGGCTGGTCGGTTACGGCGCTGGAGGTCGCCTACGGCCCGGGCGAAAGCTCAGCACCGCATCGCCATCCGGGCATCACGATCGTCTACGTGCTTGAAGGAGAGGTCCGCTCGAAAGTCGGGGATGGGCCGGAAGCGACCTACAAGGCCGGCCAAATGTTCCTCGAAACTCCAGAACAGCTTCACGCGGTCTCGGGGAACGCCAGCGCAACCCGCCCGGCGAAACTGCTGGCCGTGTTGCTCGCCGAAAAAGGCAAGCAGCTCACGACGCCCGCGTAGGCGTGTAGCTGGACCAAAACCCGCTCCGTAAGCCCGGGGATCGTATCCGCCGCCCGTCACTTGCCTCACAAGACTGACCCTGACCGCCCGCTGAGCCAGGCGGACGGCAAAAGCTCGCCCGGGGCAATGGAATGAAGGTGGAATTCCCGCCGTGGATGGTGGGTTCAGACTGGGTTAAGACGGGCCCGGCGGGCAGAGAAACACAAAAGGCGACCCGGGTGGGGCCGCCAAAAAATCAAACATTTCTCGTAGGATATCGCAGATCTGACTCTCTGTGTGTGATGAATCGAACAATGACTTAGCTTTTTTTGGGGGGAGCCGCCTCGGTTAGGGGCTGCATACGGAAAGAGAGGGAATCCGAGCCCGGACTTCATGCCCAGCTAGGAATTCGACGGCACGAGCTTCCGCTGCATAGCCTGGGAACCCCGCTTGCAGCAAACAAGGGTGCTGCGGCAACGGGATATATATGGAGTAGAGACCGGCGAACCGGAAAGAAGGCGGGCCGAAAGGCGAATCCGCCAAAGGAGAAGAATTCGGGCCAGAAATAGAAAAGGCGGCCTGGGGGCCGCCGAACAACAATCGTTAAATGGTACCGCGGATCTGACGTTTGGTGTGTGATGAATCGCACGTCAGTCGAGTTTTTTTTTCAGGACCAAGGTCAAGCTGCGGCGATCCAGGCGATGGCTGGACACGAGGATTCCAGGTCCGCACAAAGCACAAGGCCGCCACCCCAGGCGCGAGAAACATCGAAGGTCGGGTTTCGGCCGGCGACGGGCCGGAATGGCAGGGCCTACGAGGAAGCTGAAGCCGGCTCGTCAGAGCCACAATCGGCGAAAACAGTGGCAAATTGGAGGGATTGGGGCAGAAACAACAAAGGCGACCCGGGTGGGGTCGCCAAGCAACAGTTCTCGTAGGTTACCAAGCAATCCAGGGCTGCGGTGTTATCAATCGTACATCATAACCGGTTTTTTTCAGCGATGCTCATTCCGTCAACACCTCTCGGGTCCCACAGCCCAGCCGCGACCCACAGAATGTCCATAGCGATCGTCCTTTTTGCCAAAGCACCTCTGCCCGGACGGGTCAAAACCCGGCTGAGTCCGCCGCTGTCGGCCGGGCAGGCCGCCGGATTTCACAAGGCGTGCGTGTGCGATGCCTGGGAAACCATCGCAGGCTTGACCGGAGCGAGCCCCTACCTTTACTCCGACACCCTCTGGGCTGAGCCCCCCGAGCCGATCGCGCCCGAGCAAGTCAAACTTCAACATGGGCGTGACCTTGGCGACCGTATGTTTAACTGCTTCCAAGAGTTACTTGAACATGACCACAGCGGGATACTGATCGTGGGCAGCGACTGCCCGTCGCTGCCGGGCTCGTATCTGGTCGAGGGTCTCGAAGTCCTTACGCGCACGGACGCGGTGCTCGGGCCCGCCGAAGACGGCGGCTACTACGCAATCGGCTGCCGACAGCCGCACCCGCGAATGTTCGAAGGCGTTCCCTGGTCGTCGGAGGAAACCTTCGAGTGCACCGAAAAGAGTCTGACCGCGCTGGGCCAAAGCATCCACAAGCTGCCGCCCTGGTATGACGTGGACACACTCGACGATCTGAGGCGCCTGGCCGCCGAGGCTTCCCTCCCCCGGCACGTTGGTTCCTGGATCAGCGAGCACCGTGGGCTGTTGGCGTGAGCGGGGAAGTCACCACTGCGTTCTTGGGGGATCGTTGTACGACGAACAAACTGTCATTGTTTCGTCCTTCAGCGGTTTTTTAAGCGTTAGTGCACAGACAGGATTGTCTGTGCCACGGGCTTACGCCCGGCAGAAGGCCTGCCCCACTTTGGGGCTCCGGCGCGCGGCTAGAATTCATCATGGCAATTTGCGCTTATTGGACGGTTTTATTTGGCGCGGTTGCGGCGATGCCGTTATGGATGCGCTCCATGGCGTAGCGCGCTAATTCTTCGGCCTGCGGTTTGGTTTTTAGCTGTCCGTCGATGACTAGCATCGCCACGCCGTGGACGACTGCCCAGATGAACTGGGCGAGTTGCTGCGGATCGTCTTGGCGCACGAGCCCTTGCCGCTGTTGCGCGATGATTGCGTCGACCAGGACTTGAAACGCTCCGGATGCTTCTTGCGCCAATTGCGGGTCCTTGGCGATGGCTTCAACGAATCCTCCAAACATGACCCGGTAATGCGATGGGTGGGCGATTGCGAATTGCACGTAGGCGCGTCCCATGGCTTCGAAGCCCGCGCGCCCGCCGCCGCCTTGTTCCCAGGCCCCGGCTAGCTGCTGCCGGAAGGTGTGAAATCCCTCGCCCGCTACGGCCGCCAGCAGCGACGACTTGTCGGCGAAGTGACGGTAGAGGGCCGTTCGCGAGACTCCCAGCCGCTCGCCGACCTCGCGCAGCGTCAGGCGTTTGACGCCCGACTTATCGATGGTGCGCAGCGCTTCCTCGATCATGGCGCGGCGCAGATCGCCGTGATGGTAGCTGCCGCTGCGCTTTCGCCGCGGCCGTGGTTTTGGAGCTGAGGGCATGTGTGGCGTTTCTTACTGCAATGCCGGTAGCGGTTTCCGTAGCGCACAGCCAAAGGCTGTTCTGAAGCGTCGTAGCGCTCCCGGGGCGCTGCGAGTCCCAATATTCATGGGCGTCCCCGGATCGCGCGTCGGAAAGAGTCCGTCTCCGTACGCTCAGCGGACCCGGTCGTAAGGAGCGTGCTGAAAAAGCCTAATCAGCCGCAGATACACGCAGATAAGCCGTTGGTTATCCATCCGTGTTTATCGTGTTCATCCGCGATTCAGAGTTTTTCAGCAGCCCGTCAGCGGACCCATTTGCATCGTACGCCTTCATGTTGACACTGTCAACACTGCGCGGTAGGATTGATGTTAGCAGCGCTAACATTGCCCATACGAACACCCGTTTCAGGAGGACCACTATGCAACCGCAAAACAGTCCACTACCAAGCATCTTCTCCCGCCTGTGGCGCACTGACGCGCCGCTGACTGCCGCCGGCCTGCTGATGATGGCCGCGCTGGCCGCGTCGTTGGCCGGGTTGGCGCTCGACCCGCGCATGATTACCGGCGCCCCGGCCTGGCTCAAACCGGCGAAGTTCGCCGCCTCAACCGCCATCTATGCGCTGACACTGGCTTGGATATTCCAGTACCTGCCTGAGTGGGTAAAGACACGCCGCGCGGTGGGCTGGAGTACGGCCATCATTCTCATCCTGGAGGTGGCGATCATCGACGCGCAGGCCTGGCGCGGCGTGACGAGTCACTTCAATGTCGGCACGCCGCTCGATCTTGTGCTTTGGATGATCATGGGAAGCGCGATCATGCTGCAGACGCTGCTCAGTGTTGCGCTGGCGGCCGCGTTGTGGCGGCAGCGGTTCCGGGACCGGGCGCTGGGATGGGCGCTGCGGCTGGGCGTGTCGATGACCATTCTCGGCGCGAGCGCCGGCGGTTTCATGCCGCCGCCGACCGGCAGCCAACTGGCGGAAGCGCGCGCCACCGGCCACATGACGGTGAGCGGCGCGCACACTGTCGGCGCGCCCGACGGCGGGCCCGGGCTGCCGGCGACGGGCTGGAGCACCGAGCACGGCGACCTGCGTGTTCCGCACTTCCTGGGTCTTCATGCGATGCAGGCGCTGCCGCTGCTCGCGCTTTGGTTCCAGCGGCAGCGCTTGCCTGAGGCGGCGCAAGTCCGGCTTGTGGCCGCGGCTGCCGGCAGCTATGCGCTTCTGTTTGTGATCTTGCTGCAACAGGCGCTGCGGGGTCAGCCGTTGATTCATCCCGATACGTGGACGCTTGGCGCGCTGGCCGGATGGGCCGCGCTGACCGCCGCTTGCGCTTGGGTGGCCGCCAACGGCCGTCAACTGGCGCGCGCCTGATAGTGCGCCGAGAGGAGCGAGTATGTTAGCGGAGCAGATCTTCTCGCTGGTCAGCACCGTGGCGATGGCCGCATGGTTGCTGCTCGCGGTTTTGCCGCGCCAGCGCTGGGTGGCGGAAACTGTCACCGGTGTTGTCGCGCCGGCGCTGTTGGCGGCGGTGTATGTAGCGATTGTCTTAGTGGAGTGGGGCGAGAGTTCCGGCGGGTTCTCATCGCTTGCTGAGGTGGCGTTGCTCTTTCAGAAT
>JBBDWJ010000375.1:0-10369 GCA_040902925.1 Bryobacterales bacterium
GGTTGAGTGCGTCCAGGTCCTCCACCCCGGCCCTCGGCCGCGCATAGGTCAGGTGGTATCAAACCCCGGGTCAACGTTGGCCAGCGCAATCGAGGTGCGAATCAGCAGCGCCGAGCCCACCAGCAGGATCAGAGCCAGGGCAACCTCGCTGACCACCAGAAGAGAGCGGGCCTTGTTCTGCCGGAACCCGGTGCCCGAACGCCCGCTGCTTTCCTTCAGGGTCGCGCTGAGATCGGCGTGAGAGCCCTGCAGCGCGGGAATCAGTCCGAACAGGATGCCGGTGGCTAGCGACACCAGAACGGTGAAGGCGAGCACGCGCCAGTCCACGGTGACCAGCGCCCCGGCCTCGCCGAGCCGCGGAATCCCGGCGGTGTTGACGGCGAGCAGAGCGCGAATGCCCGCCACGCCGAGAACCAGCCCCAGAGCGCCTCCCGCCGCCGACAGCAGCACGCTCTCGGTCAGCAGTTGGCGAACAATGCGGCCCCTGCCCGCGCCGATGGCCGCCCGAATCGCGATTTCACGCCACCGGCCCGTAGCCCGCGCCAGCAGCAGGTTCGCGACGTTGGCGCACGCGATCAGCAGCACCAAGCTCACCGCGCCCAGCAGAACCAGCAACGTCGGCCGCACGTTGCTGACGATCGCTTCGCGAAAGGGCTCGACGCTAAAAGCGTTGTTCTCATTCAGCGCGTCCGGATATTTTTGTTTGTAAACCACCGCCGACTGCTGGAAGTGCGCTTGCGCCTGATCGAGCGTCACACCCGGCTTGAGCCTCCCAGCCGCCTGAAAGTAATGGCCCTGGTCGCCGCTGTTCGGATCAAACTGAAAAGCGGTCCACACCTCGGGAGCGGGGCCGAACTCCTCAAAGTCGAAACTGGAGCTGACGATGCCGATGATCACATGGGCGTCGCCGCTCAACGAGATCGTCTTGCCGAGAATATCGGCGTCGCTGTCGAAGCGCCGTTCCCAAAGCCGCTGGCTGATGACAACCACGCGCTCGCCTCCGGGAAGGTCTTCCTCGGCCGTAAACGTTCGGCCGTGAAGAATCGGCGCGCCGAACAGTCGGAAATAATCCGCGGTGATTTGCGCCGAGCGCAGCTGCTCGGGAAACTCGCCGCCCGTGTAGTTCACCACTCCCGTGCGAAACGCGCTGGCGTCCTGAATCACCTCGGTCTGCGCGCGCCAGTGCATGAACTTCGCGGGAGACCCCGCCCGCCCCGCGCCTTGTGGCGAAGTTGTCTGAAAGAAAACCAGGCGGTCAGGGTCGGGAAACGGCGCGGGCTCCAGCAGGACCGTATTGACGACCGAAAAAATAGCCGTATTGGCGCCGATGCCGAGCGCCAGCGCGGCCACGGCCGCGAAAGTAAACCCCGGGCTCTGCCAGAACATGCGCAGCGAGTGTTTGAGGTCTTTGAGGAAGTCTTCGAGAGTGTGCATGGGATTACCTTCGCGCGAAACGTGGCTCCAGATCGGATTCCGTACGGTACCGGCGGCTGCGCTACGTCTGCGCCGGTCCCGAGATCAGCAGCCCAGATTTTGCTTCGTGAATTCGGCCATGGCGCGCCGTGTTGCCCAATCAGACGATGAGTTGGCGGTTAGGATAGCAACCTGCTTTCAGCGGCCCAGCAGGGCGTGCCCGCGGGCGCGCGCCGCCGGTGGCCGCGGCGGCGGTTTTTCAGCGAATCACAAATTCGTTGCGGATCTGAGGTGAGTGCGGCAATAATGTAGAATCCTACTGTGAGCCACGTTAGCTAAGCGCAAAGCCGCGAAGCTTCCGCGCGACACCGGTTGCGTCCCCGTCGAAACTGTAACGGTTTGGCTCAAACTCTGCCCCTTAGGGAGCGCCCGGTTTGGCCGGCGCTGGGGTTGATTGGGGTTTCCCCAACAAACGGCACGCGGCTCGCGGCGCGGACAGGCCTGCGGTGAATGCCACGGGTTCTGATTCCTGGCCGGGAAGGCGCGTTCCTTGAAAACTGGTTCATCCGCCATGAAATTCAACGGCTACCAGACCGACGGGCATTACGACGAGATGTTCCTCGCCGACGGCGAAGTACGGCCGGAAGCAAAGCTGTTGATCAATCGCATCGCCGGGTTGAGTGAAGGCGAATTTCTCAGGCGGCATAAAGCGGCCGAGCGCGCGCTGCTGCGCATGGGCATCACCTTCAACGTCTACGGTGCCGACGAAGGGACCGAGCGGATCTTCCCGTTCGACATCATGCCGCGTATCGTTTCGGCGTCGTGCTGGGACTGGATCGAGCGCGGCTTGCGGCAGCGCATTCAAGCGCTGAATCTGTTCATCGATGACATCTATCACGACCAGCGCATCGTGCAAGACGGCGTCATCCCCGCCGAGATCATTCAGTCGGCGCAAGGCTACCGGCCGCAATGCGCGGGGCTGAACCCTCCTTCGAAGATCTGGTGCCACATCACCGGCACGGACCTGGTGCGCGACAAAGACGGCCAGATCTATGTGCTCGAGGACAATCTGCGGTGTCCATCGGGCGTATCGTATGTCCTCGAAAACCGCGAGGTCATGAAGCGGACTTTTCCGGTCGTGTTCGATGGCCTTGCCGTGCGGCCCGTGCACGACTATGCCGGGCGGCTGCTGGCGATGCTGGAGGATGTCGCGCCCGGTGGTCAGTGGAATCCAAACGTGGTCGTGCTGACGCCGGGGATCTATAACTCCGCATATTTCGAGCATTCGTTCCTGGCGCTGCAAATGGGCGTCGAGCTTGTTGAGGGCAGCGATCTGGCGGTCATCGACGGCTACGTTCATATGCGGACGACGAAAGGCTTCGAGCGCGTCGACGTGATCTACCGCCGCCTTGATGACGATTTCCTCGACCCCAAGGCGTTCCGCGCGGATTCGGTTCTGGGCGTGCCCGGGCTGCTCGACGTCTACAAGGCGGGTCGCGTGACGCTGGTCAACGCGCCCGGCACCGGTGTGGCTGACGACAAGGTTATCTATTCCTACGTGCCGAAGATGATTCGTTATTACCTGGGCGAGGACGTCATCATCCCCAACGTGCCGACCTATCTGTGTTGGGACAAAACCGAGCGCCAGCATGTCCTCGATAACATGGAAAAGCTGGTCGTCAAACCCGCCAATGAATCGGGCGGCTACGGCCTGCTGATCGGGCCGCACGCCAGCGCCGCCGAGATCGAGGATTTCAAGGGCCGCGTCGAAGCCAATCCCCGCAACTATATTGCCCAGCCGACGCTGTCGCTGTCTCGCGTTCCGACGCTCGTGGACGATCATTTTGAAGGCCGGCACGTCGATTTGCGCCCTTACATCCTTTATGGGCGCGAGATTTATGTGTTGCCGGGGGGGCTAACCCGGGTGGCTTTGCGCAAGGGCTCGCTGGTAGTGAATTCCTCGCAGGGCGGCGGCAGCAAGGATACCTGGGTGATCGCGGACGTTCCCCAGTCCGGCGCTGACGCCGAGCGGCCGCCGGAAACTGCGCGACAGGAGATGACGCAATCCAATGCTGATTGAGCCCTTGGCAGCGGCAACCCGTCGGCGCTCGCGCTCCCGCTCCCGTTTCCGTACATCGGGTGGGCGATGCTGAGCCGGGTCGCGAATTCGATTTACTGGGTAGGTCGCTACATCGAGCGCGCCGAGAGCGTGGCTCGATTCGTGGACGTTAATCTGCAACTGATGCTCGACTTGCCGCGCGGCCTCACGTCGCAGTGGGCTCCGCTGGTGCAGATCACGGGCGACTACGAGAGGTTCGAAAAGCGCTATTCCGAGGCCACACAGGAAACAGTCATCGAATTTTTGGCTTTTGACTGGGAGAATCCTAACTCCATTGTTTCGTGCCTGCGCGCCGCCCGCGAAAACGCCCGCACCATTCGCGAGATCATTTCGTCGGAAGTTTGGGAAGAAATCAACGAGTTTTATCTCAGCGTGCAAGACCCGGCGACCCGCGACCGCGCGCGCTACGCGCCGCCCGAGTTCTTCCGGAACGTCCGGCGCACCAGCCACCTGTTGCTGGGCGCCACCGACAGCACGCTCTCGCACGGCGAAGCCTGGCATTTCACCCGCATGGGCCGGCTGCTGGAGCGCGCCGACAAATCCACCCGGGTTCTCGACGTGAAATATTTTCTGCTGCTGCCCGACGTAAGCGACGTCGGCACGCCCATCGACGACCTGCATTGGTCGGCGGTGCTGCGCTCGGTCAGCGGATTCGAAATGTACCGTAAGGTCCATGGTCAGGTCGCGGCGGCCAAGATCGCCGAATTTCTACTGCTCGACCGCGACTTTCCCCGTTCGGTACACCATTGCCTGATTAACCTCTCTTACTCGCTGCACTCGATTACCGGTACGCCCCTGGGCCAGTTCCGCAACCGCGCCGAACGCCGCCTCGGGCAGGTGGCCACCGAGTTCGACTACACTACGATGGAAGAGGTGTTCGGTTCGGGTTTGCACGAGTACCTCGACGGTCTGCAAGTGAAGCTGAACTCGGTTGGTGAGAGCATCTTCGAGACCTTTTTCGCTCCCAAGCCCGTTAAGTAGAAATCGGAGCCGGCGGCCGGGCCGGAAAGTCTGCACGATGACGTTTTGTCTGGGTATCCGTCTGGAAGAGGGTTTGGTCGGCATCGCCGACACGCGCATTACCTCGGGCACCGAATGCATCACTGCGCGCAAAGTCAGCATTTATCAGCAGGAGCGCGGCGCGATCTTTGTGATGACCTCGGGCCTGCGCTCGGCCCGCGATAAGACGCTGACCTATTTCGAGGACGCCTTGGCAAGCCAGCCCGAACCCTTCGACCGCGTCTTCAAGGCCGTCAATTTGTTTACCCAGCAGCTCCGGCTGGTGGCGGAAGAGGACAAGAAAGCGCTAATCGAGAGCGGCTTTGATTTTAACCTCTACGCCCTCATTGGCGGGCAGATGGCCAACGACAAGCAACACCAGCTTTATTTGGTCTACCCGGAAGGCAACTGGGTCTCCACCGGTATTGCTTCGCCCTACCACATCATTGGCTCGACTCGATACGGCAAGCCGGTGCTCGACCGCGCCCTGACGCACACCGATCCGATGCGGCACGCTTTCAAAGTAGGTTGTTTGGCATTCGACTCGACAAGAATCAGCTCGGCCGACGTTGATTTCCCGATCGACGTGGTGCTCTACCGCCGCGGCTCATTCCAGCTCATCGAGCATCGTTTCCTTGAGAAAGACCTCCGCCAGCTCTCCAACTGGTGGCAGGAGCGCATCCGGCAGGCTGTTCAGGAACTGCCATCGGACTGGCTTGAGGATCTGTTCTTGAAACTCGACGCCCCGGAGGAAACGCAAGCTCCCGCGGCGGACTGACGCCGTGAAGCAGGGCGTGCCGCGATGCGATTCGAGATCGATCATCTTACGCGATACGACTATAGCCGGGCTGTTTTTCTCGAACCCCACTCGTTCCGGCTGCGCCCTCGTTCCGATAGCTTCCAGCGCCTGCATCGCTACGAGCTGCACATCAACCCGAAGCCGGTGGTGTTGAGTGAAGCGCTCGACGTCGAAGGGAATCCGGTCGCGCACGCCTGGTTTTCCGACTCGACCGAGTTCCTCGAACTTAGGGTTTCGTTTGAAGCGGAGACGCTGCGGGGGAATTCTTTCGACTATCTGCTGTTGGATCACGCCGCGGAGGAGCTCCCGTTGCATTACAGCGGCGACCTCGCGCCGCTGCTGGCGCCGGCGCTGGATTCGCGGCTGGGGGCGGACGAGACGGTGGCGGAATTCGCCCGCTCAATCGCCGCGGGCGTCAACGGCCAGATCCTGCCGTTTCTGGCGGAGCTGAGCCGTCAGATCCACCAGCAGGTCAAGGTGCCGGTTCGAGAGACAGGCAATCCGCTGCCCGCCGAGCGCACGCTCCTGCAGGGCCACGGCGCCTGCCGCGACGTAGCCGTGCTGTTCATGGAATGCTGCCGCTCGCAAGGCATCGCGGCGCGTTTCGTAAGCGGCTACCAGGAAGGCGGCAACGAAACCGAGCGCAGCTACATGCACGCCTGGTCTGAAGTGTATATTCCAGGCGGCGGCTGGCGCGGCTACGACCCCACTCACGGACTAGCGATCGCCGACCGCCACATCGTCGTGGCCGCCAGCGCGCGGCCGGAACTCGCGGCTCCAACGCGAGGCACTTTTCGCGGCACCGCAGCCACGTCGCGAATGCATACTGAGCTTCAGATCCGCACGAGCTGACGCGCATTCCTGGATAGGGCCGCTCGACCGAAGGAAGCGGTACTCCTACGAGTCGGCCGTTTTCCCGCACAGTGACTCCGCAAACGGCGGTTGGGCGGTTTTCTCGAAACGCTGGGCGTCAACGTTATTGCGTCAAGGTAATTGAGGAGCCATCCGCGAAATCTCACCCAAGTTTCTCTCTCAGAGCGTTGCGCGCTTGCGGCCGAATTAAGTAGGTAGACGGTCGGCGTGCTGCCCTGGTTAACCGATCCTTTTGTCATACTCGGCGTGCCGCCCAATCCAGAACCAAAGCACTCCGTCGGAAACACGCCTGCCGACGGCGCGGTGCTGCAGTCCGACCCGAGCGGACCAAAACTCGCCAACCTTCTTGAAGTGAAGCGACGGATGTCGCGGGTCCGTCTTCAGTAGAGCAAACGCCTTGTCGGCGGCCTGTCTTACCGGAGAAGAAAGAAGGTGATAGCATTCCCAGAAATCAGGCGCGGCATAATGATTCACAGCTTCGTGGACCGTCCTGCAAGGTGATCCCGCAGGGCACGTTCGGCCAACGCGTCGAGTTTCCCGGCATGCACATCGGCCTCAAACTGACGGTCCCAGGCCGCGGCGTCGTATTTGGCGAACCATTCCCGCAGTGTCGCCAGTTCTTCGGCAGAAAGCTCTTGGATCTGATTCTCGATGCTCTCCACTTTGCTCATGCGGCGCCTCCTGGGTCAGCACGCCATAGTCCGATTCCACCTTGGGGCAGCGACCAGACCAGGCTCCGACTCTCCAATCTATTTTACTCTGCCGTTGCTGGCCGCTCTGCGTGGACTACGGTTCGTTTTTGACCGGGCGTGGGCAGGCTGAGGGAGCGCAACGGTACGCCCAGGGCGTGGCGCCGAAGCGGCGTTTCGAAATCATCTACCCTTCGCGACAAAGGCAGAGCAGGGAGTCTCCAAAGGGAAGCCATCGCGCTCTGTTGCCCGGGCGTGAGCGATTCCCAAGTGGCGCGAGGAAGGGACTGGACCTCGCGAGTGTCGTCGGCATACCAGCGGCGGACATAGCGGATACTCACGAGCGCACGCGGCGTATCGCTCGAGTTTGGCGTGCCTCGGTGCAATGCCCAGGGGTGGCGCCCCGCAGGACAATCCACGAGCGAAATGGCGCCGCCCCATCGCCCGCGAATCGGAGAACATCTGGTGAGTCACAGGAACGCTGACCCATGGAAATCAATAGTATCCGTTCAAAACGCCCCAAAACACTTGACACCCCGTGCTAGCTTCAATTGAGAGATGGTGAGTGGGGGGAGAGCGGAAAACGCGTGCAAAACCGCTCAAAACCGCTCACGGAAAGGCGTGCTAACTCCGGAAGCAATGCGCCGAAATAGCGGCGATCACGCCAGTTTTCTCACAGTCATGAATGCTTCAAGACTCGCACTGCAGTCCCGGAACAGGCGTTCTTTCAACTCCGGCAGGGCTGCTTCATGTCCCATGAACCATGTCTGAAGATTCGACTCCACCGATTCTGGACCACCCGACCGAACAACCCTCCGCGTTTACAGCCAAGGACTTGATCGAAGATCTCCGCCGGACGCGCTATGTCCCGGCCGGCGCCGTCCCTCCGGTCTGCATTCTCGAGTTCGATGGAGATCTGACCGACTGGCTCGTTCAGGAGGGTATCGCCAAGCTGTTTGCGTCGTGGGCTTGCTTTCACACATCGATGTTTGCGATGGAGATCGAAGGCATCGAGTGCGGCATCATCGCGCGAACGATCGGCGGACCCTACGCGGTGCTGATTGCCGAGCAGCTCCAGTCAGCAGGGGCCAAGATTATCATTGGTTTGACCTCCGCCGGCCGCTTGGCTTCCAGCCTGCCACTTCCTTGCCTCGTGGTGGCGACGAGTGCAATTCGTGACGAGGGAACGTCCTATCACTACCTGCCGCCGGCCAGGGACGTTGCGTGCCCAACGCAGATCACATCCTACTTGCAGCGGGAGCTGCAAGCAGCGACCGGATGGACCACGCGTTCCGGCGCGGTTTGGACGACCGATGCGCCGTTTCGCGAGACGCCTGGGCAGCTTGAAAAGTGGGCCGGCGAGGGCGCACTGGCCGTCGAGATGCAGGCGGCATCGCTTTTTGCTTTTGGCATTGCCCGGCAGGCTTCCGTCGCTTGCGTTGCGATGGTCAGCAACGCCATCGATCATCAAGGTGAACAATTCGATACAGGGTCGCAGGATGATGGGCTCAAAGTTCTCCAAGGAATCGCGCGGGCAGCCAGATCCTACCTGGAACAGAAATAAGCCACCTGCTGAGAGCCACGGTACGGGTTCGCGGGAGATAGCTGTACCCGGGAGTCAGCGCCCCGACTCAGAGAAATGACCGTCCTCCGGGGCCGCCACCGGTTCCACAAACGGCGTTGACAGCAATCCGGCGGCGCTTTGCATCCGGTCCCGCTCGAAACCGGGAAGCCCGTAGTGAATACCGTGATAGTCGTGCCTTTCACGGTAGTTTCCGAACACCCTATCCCAGATTGAGAGTATGCTCGCGTAGTTCGAGTCGGTCTCGACGCGCTGTGACGAGTGGTGTACTTTGTGCATGTTGGGCGAGACGATAGCGTAGCGCAGCAGTGCGTCCAGCTTGGAGGGTAGGCCGAGGTTGGCATGGTGAAACTGGGTCGCCAGCAGCAGAACAGAATCGTAGAGCACGATAGCGGGAATCGAGATGCCTGCCAGAGCGATCAGCGGCAGCCGCAGGGTCGAGGAAATCGCAATTTCCCCCAAATGGAATCGGGTTGCTGTCGAGACGTCCATATTCGGATCGCATTCCTGGATAGGGCCGCTCGAAAGGCAGCGTACTCCTGTGGCGAGGGCGTTGAACGACCAAGTACACGTTGCCTGATGTAAGAACGATTCGCCGTCGAACGCCGAGATGGCAAATGGTCAGAACCACAGCAAGCTTCAGCGGCCCACAGGGTGTGCTTTCCGCTACACAGGGAATGTTGCGCCGGTAAAACGAATTCAGCATAAAGGTACAATCAGACGAGACGGATGCGGCATCCGCCAGATGAAGCAACTCAATGTCGAAACTAGTGTCGATGGGAGACTTTGAGACATGCAAAAACAGCTGTTTTGTATCGCGTCGGCTTTGGTGATCTCTGGTAGCTTCGCCCTAGGGCAATCTCTGGGACAGACGCCTCCGTCCAGCCCGCCACCGGCCCCCAATTCCCAGCCAGCCCCTGCTGACAAGTTGACGCCGCAGATGCTTGGAGAGATGCTTCGGTCAGCGACGACCTTCCATGAGCTTGTCGCGAATATGAATCTGAATCGTTCGCTCGGCCCGGATCAACACATCGAGGGTTCCGATGGCCGGTCCCACCATTCTTTGGAGCGCACAGTGCAAACCATTGGCGCGGGAGTGGGCGCCGGAGCCGCGATTGGCGCGATGACGCGTAGTGAAAACGGTGTGCTGATCGGAGCACTTGTTGGTGGGGCGGGCGGGCTCATCATCGACCGGATACTTAAGCGCCGGGAAGATTCCAGAGAAAGGGCGTACGGCCCCGCGGCGGACTCCGTCTATACTCCGGATGGCCGTTCGCACCAGTTGGACGATCGTGATTACGATCAAGACCGCGACCCGAATTGAGCCGCTGCTCAATCCCAAATCCGCCCAAATCGGATTCCTTTCCCTATCAGCAACCGGACGAATCGGGAGGGAACCCCGCGCGTCTCAAGCGAGAATAGGCGGCCTGCCGAGAGCCACGGAGGGTTCGCGGGAGATACCCGTACCCGGGAGTCACAAGTCTCCTGACTTAGAGAAATGAGCGCCCTCCGGGGCCGCCGCCGGTTCCACAAACGGCGTCGACAGCAATCCGGCGACGCTTTGCAGCCGGTCCTGCTCGAAACCGGGAAGCCCGTAGTTAATCCCGTGATAGTCGCGCCTTTCGCGGTAGGTTCCGAACACCCGATCCCAGACTGAAAGTATGCTCGCGTAGTTCGAGTCGGTCTCGGCGCGGCGGGACGAGTGGTGTACTTTGTGCATGTTGGGCGAGACGATAGCGTAACGCAGCAGTTCGTCTAGCTTGGCGGGTAGGCCGAGGTTGGCATGGTGAAACTGCGTCGCCAGCAGCAGAATAAAATCATAAAGCACAATAGTGGGAAGCGAGATGCCTGCCAGAGCGATCAGCGGCAGCCGCAGGGTCGAGGAAATCGCAATT
>JBBDWJ010000376.1:0-10358 GCA_040902925.1 Bryobacterales bacterium
ACAATTCGAGCCCCTGTTCGTCGTGTAGCGAGGGGGACCAAGAGCCATGTGGGGCAGGCATTCTGCCTCCCCAAGGAGGCCAGGCGCCCCCGCCTATCCGTCCTCGTAAAGCGGCTGCGAGCCCTTTTGCCACCGTCCGAAGAAGCCTGTCGATCCTCGTGCAAACCGCCCAACACCAACTAACCCAACGCCAACTAAAACGTGCCGTGCTGACGGGTCGAAAAAACGCCGCCGCAGGCGGTCCCGCTAGAATAGGCCACGGAAGCTAATCTTGGCCGGTGCTGGGCCCGGACTTCAAATCCGGCGTTTGTCGCTAACACGGCAAAGGTGGGTTCGACTCCCACTAGCTTCCGCCAATTCGTCGTTTCACACCAATAGCTTGTGCTCGGCCTGTGCCAGAGTTGTGCCCGAAACCGTGCTCGTCAGGTACGCTCTAATGTCCTTTCTCGCAACCGTGATGCCTACTCCGAAGGCAGCAACCCCGCGGAATATGCCGCTGGCGGACCTTCATTCGGGAGAAGGCTATAGAGACTTCCACGATTCACCGATATGGTGTAACGTGATGCAGATAGAGCTGTTCAAGCAGTTTGGCAATGAAGACCAAAGAAAAGCAATCGAGAAGCCAGTCGGTGAAGGCCGAGATAGGGGCGTCGGTGCGTGCGTCAATCAGCTTTCCGCCCGAAGTGTATCGGGCGCTCGAAGACATTGCGAAAGAGAAGAAAGTTTCGTTGGCCTGGGTAGTGCGGGATGCAGCCGAACGGTACGTAGCGGACAGATGGCCGCTCCTGATGAAGGAGCACCCGTCATGAGCGCGGCTGGAGCTCAAACAGCCGCCCTGGTGCCCGTCGATGAATTCCGGCTCAAAGCCCATGGGCTAGATCCCGAACGGAAGGCGGCATTCGGTCAGTTCATGACGCCGAAACGCGTTGCAGAATTCATGGCCTCGCTGTTCTCCGAAAGGCATGGAACCGTGCGGCTGCTCGATGCCGGTGCCGGCCTTGGGTCCCTGACGAGCGCGTTCCTTGAGCGTTGGGGCCGTGACTCCGTGCAGGCCACAGCGTATGAAGTGGACAGTCAACTGGCCTCCATACTGCGCGAGACCATCACTAGCTACGGAAATCGCAGTTTTGAAGGGACGGTTGTTGAACGGGACTTTATTCAGGAAGCAGTGTATCGGATCAAGCTTGGCAACCATGGAGAAGGCTTCACCCATGCGATCCTGAACCCGCCTTACAAGAAGATCAACAGCCGCTCGGTCCACCGTGCACTGTTGCGGCGGATTGGCTTGGAAACGGTGAACCTGTATACGGCCTTCGTTGGTTTGGCGATTGAATTGATGGGGCAGGGCGGGGAAGTCGTAGCGATCATCCCGCGAAGTTTCTGCAACGGCCTATACTACAGGCCGTTTCGGAAATGGATGCTCGGACGCGCCGGGCTTGAGCACATCCACTTATTCCATAGCCGGACGAGCGCCTTCAACGATGACGAAGTGCTGCAGGAGAACGTCATCATTAAGCTAGTGCGTGGCAAGAGACAGGAGAATGTCACGGTGACGACGTCAAGCGACGCGAGATTCTCTGATGTTCAGTCGCACGTGTACCCCTTTGCGGAAATCGTTCATCAGGAGGACCCGGAGAATTTTATTCACGTGCCGACTGACCCCACGCATTGTGGCCTCGATGGCGTGCCGCTGGCAACGCGATCCCTGAATGAAATAGGCCTCGCTGTTTCAACCGGCCCGGTTGTCGATTTTCGTTTGAAGAAGTTTTTGCGTCAGGAGCCCGAGGCCGGGACGGTCCCGCTGTTGTATTCGGCGCACTTCTCGAGCGGTGCGCTGGAATGGCCACGCCTGTCGAAGAAGCCCAATGCGCTGATGGATGCGCCCGAAACCAAGAAATGGCTGTACCCCAACGGCTTCTATACGGTGGTGCGTCGGTTCTCATCGAAAGAGGAAAGGCGGCGAATCGTTGCGCATGTGGTTGATCCGGGCGTGTTCAATGCCAAAGCGATAGGCTTTGAGAATCATCTGAACGTGTTCCATTCGGAGAAGCGGGGCATTGACGGTGACGTGGCCCGCGGCTTGTCCGTCTTTCTGAATTCGACGGCCGTTGATGATTACTTCCGGCGGTTCAGCGGGCACACACAGGTCAACGCAACGGATCTGCGGCTCTTGCGATACCCGGAACTAAGGGTGCTGAAACAGCTCGGTCGGTGGTGTCAGCGGGCCAGCGGTCTCACACAGGAGCGACTTGATGAGCAGGTAGCGGCGCTTCATGCCAAAAGAAAATAGGATCGCAGATGCCGTGCAGATTCTCGAGAAACTCGGTATACCACGGGCACAGCAAAACGTGCGGTCTGCGCTCTGCTTGTTGGCGCTGCTCAATCTGACGAAAGGAAAGTCATGGGCAGATGCTGAGAATCCGCTTATCGGGATCACTCCGATGATGGAGTTTGCGCGGGACCACTACGGTAAACGATATGCACCGAACACACGCGAAACCTTCCGGCGGCAGACGATGCACCAGTTCGTTGCAGCCGGCATAGCCCTCTACAACCCTGACGACCCCGCACGTGCCGTCAACAGCCCAAAAGGCGTCTATCAGATTGAGCCGGATACATTGAATCTACTACGTGGCTTTGCAACGGCGGCATGGAACAAGAACCTCGCAGCGTATCTGGGGACCCGGCAAACGCTGACTGCCCGCTACGCCAAAGAGCGGGAGATGCAGAAACTTCCTGTGACATTGGCCACGGGCGAGACGATCCGGCTGAGTCCGGGGCATCATAGCGAGCTCATCAAAGCAATCGTCGAAGAGTTCGCGGCACGCTTTGTGGCGGGTGGCGTGCTTGTCTACGCCGGCGACACGGGGGAGAAGTGGGGATACTTCGATAGGGAGTTGCTGGGCAAGTTGGGCGTGGTCGTCGATGGGCATGGCAAGATGCCGGACGTCGTGGTCTATTACCCGGCAAAGGACTGGTTACTGCTGGTCGAGTCCGTGACAAGCCACGGGCCAGTTGATGGCAAGCGACATGAGGAACTGGCCGAGCTGTTCGCGGCGTCAACGGCCGGTCTGGTATACGTGACGGCATTCCCGTCACGATCGGTGATGACGCGTTATCTGTGCGATATTGCCTGGGAAACAGAAGTCTGGTGTGCCGATACGCCGTCGCATCTGATTCACTTCAACGGTGAACGATTCCTTGGGCCATACGAGCAAGGCAGGAGTGTCAGATAGGTATGCCGGGCCCGTTGCCTGGACAGTGCTGAGATTGTGCCCGCGGGCAGCAGATTCGGAGCAACTCGGTGCTATCATCGGGGCCCACAAACAACGAGTTAGCCATTACGAGCCGCCGTCAATAGCGCCTGAATCGAGTTCGACTCCCACTAGCTTCCGCCAATTCGTCGCCTCGGCGAATCGCTGCGAATATCGTGGACGCAGCCTTGTTGTTTGCGGGAGAGGCCGGGGTTGACCGAGGCCCCGCCACGGTCTCAAACTGATACCCAAGGCTCACGCTGATACCCGAGGTTCTGAATTCGGAGGCGCCTGTGAGATTTTTCGCTCTTGTAAACCTGCTCCTTCTGTCCGCCCTGCCGATCGCGGCGGCGCCCCCAACCGACATCTCGGGCCAGTGGACCGCTCAAACCCTGATGGGCCCTTCTGGATCCGAACAGGCGATACCAACGACGTTCACCTTCCATGTGGAGGGCGGCAAGTTGAGCGGCGCCGTGGTGAGCCCGCGCGGTAAATACGAAATTCAGAACGGAAAAGTTGACGGCGACACGATTACCTTCAGCATCCTTGTGACAGCAGGCAACTTCAAATTGTTGTACGACGGCAAGATCACCGAAGAGGGCATCGATTTCATCGCCAAAATCGAAGGCGGGGAGCGCAGCGATCATTTTCTCGCCAAGCGAATGCCCGCCTGACGACGGGTAACCCGCCGCAGCCGACAGCCGCGTGCAGATCCCGGCCCGCGAATCCGAGCCGCGCGCAAGCAAGTGGTGGCAGCGCACTCATCAGGTTGCCTTCGGTTGCAGCTTGCACCGTTAGAGTGGCAAGGGCTGGGCGGGACGAATTCCATTGTCAAGGGTTGAGCGCGGCCAATGAACTCCACGCCGAGGCTATTGGAAGTCATCGTCACTTCCCTCGAAGACGCACGCCAAGCGCACGCAGGCGGCGCGGACCGGCTCGAAATCGTGCGCGACCTCGATGTCGGCGGCCTCACCCCGCCTCTCTCCTTGGTGAAAGACATCGTCGCGAGCGTCGCAACGCCGGCACGGGTAATGGTACGTGAGAATGGCGGTTTCACGATCCAAGGAAACGAAGAACTCGACCGCCTGCGGCGAGCGATGGCGGACTTTGCCACATTGCCTATCGATGGCGTCGTTTTGGGTTTTCTCGACAATGGCCGCGTGGACCTCCGCACGACCGGGCGGATTCTGAGTGAGGCGCCCGCGGTCAGAGCCACCTTCCATCGCGCCTTCGAGGAAACGAAAGCGCCGTTCGAAGATCTTGCGGCCTTGGAGAACCTCGGCCAGATCGATCGAATTCTGACCTGCGGCGGCCCCGGAGATTGGAGCGAGAAGGCCCTGAAACTCGAGGCGCTGCGACAGGCCTGCAACCGCATCACGATCCTCGCCGGTGGCGGGATGACGCTCGAAGGCGTCCGCCATCTCCGCGAGCATACGTCCCTCAGCGAATTCCACGTCGGCGCGGCGGTGCGCATTCCGGCGACTCTCTCCGGCGCGGTTTCCGCGAAGCAAGTCGCGCGGTTTCGAGCCGAGTCCGGTATGGACCGATGACCGCCCGGCGCGGTTGACAATCCGCGGAAGTCTAGTGCAGGCTCGTAAATTCCGTACATTCCTCGCCGGCGGAACCGCCAGGCCTTTCGAACCGGGCCTATGCCGCCGATCCTCAGTAGTGGAGACCGACGTTGGCCTACAAACCCATCGAATCTTACGGCGTTATCGGAGACATGCATTCGGTGGCCCTGGTTGGCCATGACGGCTCGATCGACTGGTGCTGCCTTCCCTATTTCGATTCGCCCAGCATATTCGCCTCGATTTTGGACGAGCACAAGGGCGGGTATTTCCAGATCACCGCCACGCAGAACGGGACTCTGCGGCAGATGTATCTGCCGGAAACCAACGTTCTGGTGACACGGTTTTTGAGCCACGAAGGGGTCGGGGAAGTCATTGATTTCATGCCGGTTCGGCACCAGCGCCGCGGCAACGAAGAGGCGCGGTTCCACCAGATCGTGCGCGTCGCCCAGGCGGTGCGCGGCAGCGTCAGCTTCCGGATGCAATGCCACCCCGCGTACGATTTTGCGCGCCAGAAACACAACCTGACCGTGAACCACCGTGGCGCCGTTTTCGAGCTGCCCGCGGTCAAGTTCGGCCTGATTAGTCCTTATCCACTTACGCGCCACGCTGAAGGCGTAGAAGTCGAGTTTTGCCTCAATGAGGGCGAGCAGGCCACGTTCGTGTTCCGGCATGACGATAGCGGCTGCGGTACGGAATTTCTCGAGGCCATGCTCGACGGCGAGGAAGCGCGGCGACACACGGTAGCGTACTGGCGGGGCTGGCAGTCCAAGAACAAATACGAGGGCCGCTGGCGCGAAATGGTTGACCGCTCGGCGCTGGTTCTCAAGCTGCTCACCTTCGAGCCCACCGGGGCGATCGTCGCCGCGCCGACCTGCGGACTTCCCGAGGAAATCGGCGGCGTACGCAATTGGGACTATCGCTACACCTGGATTCGCGACGCCGCCTTCACGACCTATGCTTTCATGCGACTCGGATACACCGAGGAGGCCGCCAATTTCATGAGCTGGCTGCAAGACCGCGTTCGCGAGGAAGACACCCCCACCGGCCCGCTGCAGATCATGTACACGATTCATGGCCACCACGAGCTGCCCGAGCAGATTCTGGATCACCTGGAGGGCTATCGCGGTTCGAGCCCCGTACGAGTCGGCAACGCCGCCGCCAAGCAGCTTCAGCTCGACATCTACGGCGAGCTCATCGATTCGATTTATCTCTACGACAAGTACGGCACGCCGATCGCTTACGATTCGTGGAAGCAGATCCGCAGCATGCTCGACTGGGTGTCCAACAACTGGGAGCAGCCCGATGACGGCATCTGGGAGGTTCGCGGCGGCAGGCAGCAGTTCGTCTATTCCAAGATGCAATGCTGGGTGGCGCTCGACCGCGGTCTGCGGCTGGCTCAAAAACGCAGCCTGCCGATCGAGCGGCTGCGTCTGCGGCGGGAGCGCGACCGCATCTACGAAACGATCATGGAGAAAGGGTGGGACGCCAAGCGCCGCACCTTCGTGCAATATTTTGGCTCCGACGCCATCGACGCCAGCAACCTGCTGATGCCCCTGGTGCTGTTCATCTCGCCGACCGATCCTCGCATGCTGGGCACGATCGAGCGCACCATGGAGGAGCTGATCTCCGACAGCCTGGTGCACCGCTACGAAATCGGCAAAGGGGCCGGAGACGGGCTAACGGGCCGCGAAGGCACCTTTTCGATGTGTACGTTTTGGCTGGTCGAAGCGCTGGCGCGAGCCGGGCGGCTCGAAGAGGCGAGGCTGATCTTCGAAAAGATGCTTACCTACGCCAACCACCTCGGCCTCTACGCGGAAGAGATCGGACCCAGCGGCGAGGCCTTGGGCAACTTTCCGCAGGCGTTTACCCACCTGGGATTGATCAGCGCCGCGTTCAGTCTCGACCGGCAATTAAGCAAGAGGTAGTGGCTGAGGCTGAGCCACCGCCGTGGATTGCCACGGGCCCTCCGGGGTACACTGTCGGTTTGCCGGCCCCTCTACGGCCGCGGAAGGATCCCCCGATGTCAGCCGTGCGAAAGGCCGCCCCTTGGTGGGCTGTTTTGATTGTCTGCTTGCTGCTTGCGGCCGGGTGCTCCGGCCCGTCCGGCGGATCGCCGGAAAGCGGTTCGGCGCTTGCCGAGGCTTTGCTATTCTACGCCAGTTTTGACGACGGCTGGGACGCCGGCTTTGCCGGCGGCGACCCCCCCCACCCGCTCGCCCCAGAACCGGGACCGCCGCCTCTACAGCGCCCCCTCTTACGACGAGCAGGAAAACGCTACGCCCGGACTCGTCAGTTTCGATATCGAGATCGCCTCCGACGCAGGCCACTTCGGGCATGCCCTGAAGTTCAACAAGAAGAACGAGCAGGCGGTTTTCTACCGCGCCCAAGACAACGTGGCGTACTCGGAATCGGGTTGGACGGGCACGGTTTCGTTCTGGCTGAGCCTTGACCCGGCCGTGGATCTCGAGCCCGGCTTCTGCGACCCCATCCAGATCACCGACTCGGCATACAACGACGCCTGCCTCTGGGTGGATTTCACACGCGATAACCCGCGGCAATTCCGGCTAGGCGTTTTCGGCGACCTGGCGGTGTGGAATCCCGAGGATATCGCGCCCGACAAGAACCCAAACTTCCTGAATCGGCTGGTGGTAGTCGAGCAGCCGCCGTTTGCGCGCGGCCAGTGGACCCACGTCGCCATTACTCACGAAGGGCTCGGCAGCGGCAAGGGCGCCGCTAAGCTGTACCTCAACGGCAAGCTGCAGGGCGAGGCTACGGGGATTTCCGAACCCTTTACGTGGGACGCCGCCAAGGCAGCCATCCGGCTGGGCGTCAGCTACGTGGGACTATACGATGAGATCGCGGTCTTTAACCGTCCGTTGACGGACCAGGAGATTCAAACGCTATACACGTTAGAAGGTGGCGTCGGGAGCATCCGCCAGTAAGTCTGGCGGCCGGCGACCACAGGAGGACATTCGACAAGCCATGGCTCAGCGGGAAAAACGCATCAAACACAAGCTCGTCTGCGATTGCGGAGCAGAATTACAGATGACGGTCGTCGTCACCTGGGAGGAAGGCAACCTCGAAAGCACACAGCAGCGGATTGAAGGCAAGGAGTTCTGGCAGCACATGCTGCACTGTGTAGGGGAGTGAGACGCACCACGAGTTCAGGACCGCCACGCGTTCAGGACCGCCACGCGTTTTTGGAATTTGTCCGCGGCAGCGTTGCGCTTCGAAGTGAGTGTTGCGGCTTCAAAGTACCTCCGCGACGGCAGGGCAAACAGGAAACGAGACGCGGTGACACCGCAAGCCGAACCGGCGGAGGGCAAAAATGGGTCGTGTCACGAACATCTATTTGCGGCCTTCGAGCCGCACACCGGTGCGCGAGGTGACCACCGCCGAAGCGCGGGCGGGAGCGGGCCTCGTCGGCGACCACGCCCGCGGCGGCAACCGGCAGGTCACCTTGATGGAGAGCAAGGCCTGGCTGGCCGCGCTGAACGATCTCGGACGCGAAAACCTGCCGCCGGCGGGGCGGCGCGCCAATGTGGTGGTAGACGACTTTTCGCTCGAGCAGGCGATCGGCCGGCGCATCCAGGTCGGCGAGTGTGTGATCGAAGTCGTCGCCGAGCTGCGGCCGTGCAAGCTGATGGAAGACGTGACGCCGGGATTGATGCACGCGCTCGAGCCGGAGTGCCGCGGCGGCGCGTATGGCCGCGTCGTACAGTCGGGCCGGATCGAGGCCGGCGCACTGGTCCAGTTGCTCCCCGAACTAGTCGCTGCCGAATAGAGCCGCCAGGAGGTTGCCGATGAATCCACGATTCGCGGGCTTTGTTGCGATCGCGGTGTGTTGTGCCGCCGCCTTCGTAGGCGTCTCTTGCGGCGGCCCCAGCCAGGAGCAGGCCCCGATCACGGCCGAAAAGAAGGCCCCGCCGCCGGCGGCCAAGCCTCCCGACGAAAGCCGGCGGTTTCCGAGCGCCCACCAGGTGAAGCACGAAGTCGTTGACGACCACCTGCTCGGCAAAGATTTTCTGCCCGGAGGCAATCTCGCCGAGTACGAGCGCGACGGGAAGAAGTATCAACAGTTCCTGATCAGCCGCGAATCCCCCGACCAAGCCACGTTCCTGATGATGGATTTCAAGAACGAGCTCCGCGACGCCAAGTTCATCGGCCACTTCGGAGGCTATTTCGGCTTCGACGGCGACACGCCGATCCTGCTGTTCCCACGCAACAACTTTCTGGCTGGCATCGCCGGCCTGCCGCGGGAAGAAGCCGATCTGGTAGCCCGCGATTTCGCGGCCCGCCTCAACTAGCCCGCATATTTCACAAGGGGCCGCAGCGAGAGGCGTCAGAAGCCCGTGGATACAAGGCGCGCGAAGGTTGGCGCGCGGAGGCGTACTTGGACAGTACGGTGAGCACGGCAACCGAGCGCAACGCAGTAGACGCGGGCTTATCACGCCTCGCAGCCGACTCCTTGTGAAATTTGCGGGCTAGGGCCAACCCAGAGGGCCGCCGCAAGCGGTCCACGCCATACAACGCGATTCCGCAACGGCAAGAAGTTTAGCGGAGATGGTCATCACAAGTGCAGCAGTCGCTGCACGACCCGCAACGTTCGCAGATGTGGTTGCCACACGCGTCGCGCGTGCAGCGGGCGCAGATCTCGGTGGAAGGCTCGCCGCAAATGTAGCAGCGAAAGCCTGTCTCGGTCGCGGCGCCGGAAGGCTCTTGCGATGGGGCTTCCACCGCCGAGATAACTTCTGACTCGCTAATCGGTTCCGAATACTCCATACGAAGTTCGATCTGCTTCCTCTTGCGCCCGCGCGGGCGCGAAGTCATTCAGCGCGGCTTAATAGCCAGTTGACCGCGGCAGCGTTGGGCCTCGCTATCGGCGATCTCCATGGCCTCTTCCTGCTGCACGGCGACCTGGCGCATGTACTCCTTCAGAATGTCCATCGCGGCATCGCCCTTGCCACGCGCCGAGTCCAACAAATCGGCTACAGGACCGCTTTGATACGCGCGCACCCCGCCCGCCACCGAGCCGACCGTCGAGCTGACCCGGTCGAGCCACAGAAACGTGTCGATGACATACGAAAGCTTCTCGGGCGAGCGTCCTAGCGCCTCGGCGGAGAGCTTCAGGTTCTGCAGGTCGGTGTGCAGACCCTCCTGTTGATCGACGTAGGCGGCGGGCGCGCCGTCCTGGAGCCACTCCTTGGGCCGCACCTCACCGAGCACGGTCCTGGTCTGCTCGACGTTGGCAACGAGTTCCTTGCTGAGCGAGACGACCTCCCAGCGCGGCAGCATGCCCTCGCTTTGGGCGCTCGCAAGACAAAATGCGCCGCACAATGCGCCCGTCAACAGCAGCTTCATATAAGCCATGGTAGTTGTATGCGAATCGGCTGACAACCGCGTACGTCATCAGGCACGCGGGAAAAAGCACCTTAGCCGCCCGGAGCGCTCAGCGGGCTGTTCACCGTAAACACGGAAGCTAGCTACTTTCCCACTTAAAATTGTGAAAGGTGCCGCAGGGCGAACTGATGGG
>JBBDWJ010000377.1:0-10318 GCA_040902925.1 Bryobacterales bacterium
ACGGTTCTCGCGCTCATGGCCGGGGGAGCCGGCGCCGCGATGAGCGTGCGCGCGAACATGTCCACACTCTAGAAGGAGAAAGACGGCAAAAAAGGGGCCCGGACGGTTACTACCGCCCGAGCCCCTCAAAAGCGAAACGAGTACGCGACGCCGCCTTCCGGTTGCCTGCCGGCCACCTTGCGGAAAGCGCCGCGCCGCGGTTAGAACATGATCTTCAGACCCATCTGGAACTCGCGCGGCGGCACCTGGGTGGCGGTCACCAACCCGAAGCGCGGGCTCGCCAAGTTGCTATCGGGAGCGCTGAACATTGTCGAGTTGAAGGCGTTGAAGGCCTCCGCGCGCAGCTCGAAGGACACGCGCTCCGTTACCCGGAACTCTTTGAACAGCGACAGATCGAAGCGATACACTTTGTCGGGCCGCAAAACGTTGCGGCCGAGGTTGCCGAAGGTGAATTGAGCGGGCGCCGCGAAAGCAGCCTTGTTCAACCAGACCTCCGGTGTAGGGTTGCTGAGCTCGGGGTCGCCGACGAGGTTCGCCCGCATGTAGGTTCCCGGATTTCCGACGTTGGCGATATCGCCCGAGACCGACACGTGATAGGGCAGCCCTTGACGGAAGTTGACCAGGCTATTGAATCTCCAGCCGCCAATCAGCAGATCAAGCGCGCGGTTCATGTCGGCGCCGAATTTGCGGCCGCGGCCCAACGGCAGGTCATACACCAAGCTGCCGACGAAGTAGCGCGGAATGTTGTTTGCCGACACGCTGCGCTGTGCGTTGAGATCGTACTCGTTCTGGATCGCGCAGCCTTCGGTGCCGAAGAAGCCCGAGCACCCGATGTCGATCGATTTCGCCCAGGTGAACGCAGCCGTACCGGCCAAGCCGTTAGTGAAGCTGCGCTGGACCGAAACCTGCAGGCTGTTGTAGTTGCTGCGGCCGATCGATTTTTCGAAGTACGTCGTGCCCATGTAAGAGAAGCGCGAGCGGGCGCGAGGATCGCCAGGCCCCGGCGCCACCGACGTGTTGCGCAGGCCTCCCAGCGAAAGATCGCGGTTGCCTGAGCCGACGTAGTTGACTTCGACGACCGTATTGTTGGCCAACTGGTGCTGCAGTCCGAAGTTCCACTGCAGCGAGTAGGCCTGTTCGAACTCGGGGTCGACGAACCACCACTGGAAATTGAATGGCGTCGGGGCCGGAACGGCCGTTTGGCCTAGCAGTGCGTCCTGAGCGCGCACACGCGGCGTGGGATTGCTGGGCGTGGGATTGGCGAGATTGCCGAAACGCGTTACCGAGACGTCGGGCCAGTTGCCGCCGATGCCCCGCGCGCTTTGGTAGATGCCCGCGAAGGTGTCGTAGATCAGTCCGCCGGACGCGCGCAAGGTGGTCTTGCTCGAGAGGCGGTAGGCGAGGCCGATGCGCGGTCCGAACATGCCGCCTCGTCCGGGAATCAGGTTTCCGTCTGGCACGGCGATGACGTTTGCCGGGAGACTGCCGTCGGCCGTGGGAATGCAGGGTGCGCGGACCCCGGCCGAGCAGGCGTCGGGAACCTGCAGCACGGCGTATTGGCCAGTGTCGGTGTTGGCGTTGCCGGTGAAGATATTGCCGTCTTTGACGGTGCCGTACTGCGGCACCCAGGCGTAGTCGTAGCGCAGCCCGAGGTTGACGGTGAGTTTCGACGTCGCCTTCCAGGAGTCCTGGAAGTAGATGCCCTGGTTGCCGCCGAAGCGCAGCGATTCGACGATATTGCGCCGCGAGGATGCATCGACGTAGTTGAGCAACATGGAAGCGATCGAGTTGCCGGTCGTCGCGGAGCTTTGCAGGTTCGAGGTCGCGAACTCGCTGAAGGTTGCATCGTGCGAGCCCTGCGTGCGCGACATCGTAGCCCACAGGAAGTCGCCGCCGAAGCGGAACGTGTGGGTGCCCTTGATCAAACTGATGTCGCCTTTGATCTGGTAGTTGTTCGCGGGGCGATTCGTCGTTACGACCGGGGAGCCGCCAAAGTAGTTCGCTGCTCCGAGCCCCGATAACACCGGGCCTTGCCTGTATTCGTAAATTCCGGTCGGAAACCCGAGCTGCTCGGCGACGGCGGCGTCGTCAACGCCTTCGAAGCGATTGATCGAGGGGATATCGGTCACCGATCGCCCGAACTGCACTTGACTCGTCATCGTCGGGCCGAAGATATGCACGTAGCTGCCCGAGAAATTGACCGCATCCATCTCGTTCGACTGCTTCAGGCCGGTGCGCGAGACCGGGCCCACGTTCCGTTGGTCCAGCGTGCTGAAGCGGAACCATGCGGTATTCGATTCGTTGAAGTGGTGATCGACTTTGACCTGCCACTCCTCCTGGTCAATCTTGCGGGTAGTGCTGTCGATGGCGTTGAACTGCGGCCGCTCGGTCACAACCGGCTCGGGCAGGTGCGTCGCCTGCAGATAGCCGGTCATGGTCGGGTCGATCATCGACTGAGGGATGACGTTGTTGACGAACTGATCGCGAATGAACACGCCCGGGTTGGCGGGATCCTCGCGGGTCGTCGCCGGGTCATAGATGTTGCGGCCCAACGTGCTGAAGTCGCCGCCGAGCTGCGCCCGGGTGGGAACGTTGAAGAATGTCGACGCCGGCGTGCTGAACCGAAAGATCTGCGCGGCGCCGAAGAAGAAGGTTTTGTTGTTGATGATCGGGCCGCCGATGGTGCCGCCAAACTGATTCTGCCGGAACGGGTCGATGGTGGTTCGATTGAACTGCCGGGCGTTGAGCGCGTCATTCTTGAGGAACCAGAAAGCCGAGCCGTGGAGCTCGTTGGTTCCCGACTTGGTGACCACGTTGACCACGCCGCCCGAGCCCATGCCGAACTCGGCCGAGTCGTTGTGCGACTGGACCTTGAGCTCCTGGATGGCGTCGATGATCGGCGGCACCGCATACGAGTTTCCAAAAGTCTCGAAGTTGGCGACGCCGTCGAGCATATAGACGTTGGCGCGATTGTTCTGGCCGTTCACCGAAGGATTGGCGGTTTCGCCGATTGGCCGCGTGTAGCTGAGCGATTGGCTGCCGGGAGGGTTGACCATCACGACGCCGGGCTGCAGCATCAGCATCTGCGTGAAGTTGCGTCCGTTGAGCGGCAACGCCTTGACGGTGCGCTCCTGGATTGCCTGGCCGAGTTCGGCGCTCGAGCTCTGCAGTTGGACCGCGGTCGCTTCAACTTCGACCGTCTCGGTCACCGCGCCTACTTTCAGCGAGAAATCGAGCGTGGTTGTTTGGTTTACCGTCAATGTGAAGGGGGCCAGCCGCTGGGTGGCAAACCCTTCCGCGGTAGATTCCAGGTTGTACTGGCCGACTTGGACGTTTTGAAAGCGATAGACTCCGGCTTCGTTGGTCTGCGTATTGTGACTGACGCCGGTGGCGGTGTTGGTAAGCTTGAGCGCGGCGCCGGGGATGACAGCCCCTTGCTCGTCGCTTACGGTACCGTTAACATTGGCGGTCGAAATCTGTCCCGGCGAAACGATTGGCCAGGACAGCGCCGCTGCGATCAACAGGGTTGCAAATAACTTCTGCATGGGGGGAAACCTCCTGGTTATCCCGTGATTCACTTAGGATGACCCAGCCTTGGTCCGCCTTTTCAAGCGACCATCTCGTGGGAGTCACTTATTCTGCAAGGCGAAGCAAGCGCTGATGGGTTCGGCTGATTCTCTGTCAATGCCTGCGGGCTTGTCAAGGTGATGACGGGAGCCGGGGAAGCCGCCGATCTCAACGCTTTGAGCAACTTGGGGCGTATTGACGGCGAGTCGACGCCCTCGCCAGAACCGCTGCCATTTTTGACCTCGGCCTCGCTGCGGCTCGAAGGTTGGAGAGTTTCCTGTTGACAATCTAGAGGTAACCCGCGAAGCGCTGGTGTTGGTTGGGATCGGCATCGCGGCGGGCGTACCGGCGGCGCTGCTGGCGGCCCGCTTGGCGTCGAGTCAGATTTCTGGCCTGCTGTTTGGACTGGAAGCCAATGATCCGCTGACGCTGGCGGCGGCGACAACCTTTCTGATCTTGGTTGCCGCCTTGGCAGCATATTTGCCGGCTCGAAGGGCAGCGCGGGTTGATCCGATGATGGCCCTGCGGAACGAATAGCGCGCCCTTGCCCGTACTGTGCCGGCGGGGACAGTGTGCCGGCGGTGCCGGCGGGGACAGGCACCGCGTTTCGCGCCCAATGCGGCTCAATGAAACGTAGGATTCGAGTTGGCGCGAAACACGGTGACTGTCCCCTACCTCAGACGTACCGCGCAACCCGCCGGCGCTACACTAACTACTAAACCGATGCGCGAGCCCAACGAGCAATCCGCCGGCGCTACGGCTCAGCAAATCGAAAACCCTTCTGGCCGCCTGCTCGAAGTCGTTCGCCAGTTGGTTCTCGACCTGCATCCCCATCGCAAGCGAGGCCTCGACGTGAAATGGGACAGCCGGCTCGACCGCGACCTCGGCGTCGACAGTCTGGGCCGCGCCGAGCTACTCTCGCGTGTCGAGCGCACATTCCGGGTGCGTCTCGGCGAAGGCGCCCTCGGTCGCGTGGAAACACCTCGCGATCTTCTCGAAGCAATCCAGAAAGCCGGAGCCGCCGAAATCGAGGACTGGGCTAGCGGGCCGGTGGACTCAAGGCTCTCCGAACCGAGCAGCTTTGTCGCCGCCCCTGTCTCGGCGGCTACGCTCACCGAAGTCCTCGACTGGCACGCCCAAAAACATCCCGACCGACCCCACATCGTGCTCTGGGACGAGCCCCGCGAGCCCGCCATCAGCTACCGTGCGCTCGCCGATGACGCGCGGGCCGTTGCGCGCGGTCTGCTGGCGCGCGGCTTCGAGCCGGGCGCTCGCGCAGCGTTGATGCTTCCGACCGGGAAGGACTTCTTTCACGCCTTCTTTGGAATCCTGTACGCCGGCGGAATCCCCGTGCCGATCTATCCGCCGGCGCGCCTGTCTCAACTCGAGGAGCATCTGCGGCGGCAGGTCCGCATTCTCGAAAACGCCGGAGTGTCCGTTCTGGTAACGGTTCCCGAGGCGCGCACAGCGGCGGCCTTTCTCAAATCGCATGTGCGCGGCCTGCGCTGGGTGGAGACCACCGGCAAGCTGCGCTCGGAGGGCGAGTCTCGAGAACGCGCCGCAGGTCCCGCCGGCTGCGGCCCGGAAAGCATCGCGCTGCTGCAATACACCTCGGGCAGTACGGGCGATCCCAAGGGCGTCACGCTCACGCATGCCAACCTGCTCGCCAACATTCGCGCTTTCGGCGAGCGCCTCAACATCGATTCGACCGACGTCTGCATCAGTTGGCTGCCTCTTTACCACGACATGGGGCTGATCGGAACGTGGCTAGGAAGCGTCTATTTCGGCGGCCCGATCGTGATCTTCTCGCCGCTGACGTTTCTCGCGCGCCCCGAGCAATGGTTGTGGGCGGTGCATCGGCATCGCGGCACGATTTCGGCGGCGCCGAATTTCGCCTTTGAACTCTGCTTGCGTAAAATCGACGATCGCGACATCGAGGGGCTCGACCTGAGTTCCTGGCGTTGGCTGTTGAATGGCGCCGAGCCAGTCAGTCCTCAAACGATCCAGCGCTTCAGCGAGCGCTTTGCCAAATTTGGATTGCGTCCTGAAGCGATGGCGCCCGTTTACGGCATGGCCGAGAACTCCGTAGCGCTCACGATTCCTCCGGCCGGGCGGCCGCCGATCATCGACCGCATCGACCGCGAAGCGATGACCCATCGCGGCGAAGCGCGCCCTGCGACGCCCGGCGACACAAACGCTCTCGAATTTGTCGCCTGCGGGTCGCCCTTGCGAGGTCACCAGGTGCGTATCGTCGATTCGCTCGGACGCGAGGTCGAAGATCGCCGTCAAGGCCGCCTGCAGTTTCGCGGCCCCTCGGCCACCCAGGGCTACTACCGCAATGAAGCCGCCAGCAGGCAACTGATCGATGGCCAATGGCTCAACAGCGGCGACCTGGCCTACATCTCCGGCGGCGAAATTTATCTCACCGGCCGCTCGAAGGACATGATCATCCGCGCCGGGCGCAACCTCTATCCGCACGAGTTGGAGGAAGCCATCGGCAAGATCGACGGAGTACGCAAAGGGTGCGTGGCGGTGTTCGCCTCGACCGATGCCGCGGCCGGCACCGAGCGCGTCGTCATCCTGGCCGAGACGCGCCTGACCTCGGAAACCGGGCAACAAGCGCTAAGGCGTCGTATTGAAGATGCCGCCGCCGAACTTCTTGAATCAGCGCCCGACGAGGTCGTGCTCGCGCCGCCTCAAACCGTCCCCAAAACATCGAGCGGCAAAATTCGACGCTCCGCGGCGCGCCAGCTTTATGAAAGCGGACAGCTCACCTCCGGCCGCCGCGCCGTATGGTGGCAGGTGGCGCGGCTGGGATTCTCGGGCGTTTTCCGTTCGGCGCAACAAGCCGCGCGCGACGCCGGCAAACTGCTCTACGCGGCCTGGTTCTGGGCTGTGATCGGCGTGGCGGCGCCCGCAACCTGGCTGCTGGTCGTGCTGCTGCCGCGGCGCCCGTGGCGCTTTGCGGCGCTACGCGCGGCGGCGCGTTTGATCTTTGGGGCGCTAGCCATCCGCGTGGACGTTTCGGGCCGTGAACACTTGCCCGCGCGGGGCGGCATTCTCGTCTCCAACCATGCGAGCTATCTCGACGGGCTGGTGCTGGCCCGTGCTCTCCCCAACCAATTCGCGGCGGTCGCAAAGAAGGAGCTCCTCGCTCACTTCGTTACCCGGCTGTTCCTCCAACGGATCGGCGCACTCTTCGTGGAGCGGTTCGATACCACGGGAAGCGTTGAAGACAGCCGCGCGGTCGTCACCGCGGCTCGTAACGGGGAGACGATTCTCGTTTTTCCCGAGGGCACATTCACTCGCATGCCCGGCCTGCTGGAATTCCGCATGGGAGCCTTTGTCGCGGCCGCCGCGTCGGGCCTTCCCTTGGCGCCCGTCACATTGCGCGGAACACGCTCGATCCTTCGCGACGGCCAATGGCTGCCTGGCCGCGCGCCGGTTCACGTCGAGTTTTCGCAGCCGCTCCATCCCGGCGGAGACAACTTCGAGGCCGCCCTGCGCCTGCGCGACGAAGCCAGGAAGGAAATTCTGAGCCGGTGCGGCGAGCCCGACTTGGCCGGCGAGCGCACCATCCTCGGCTAGCCGTTTTGCAAACATCACGGCCGCGAATTTTCGCGCGCGCTGCGGCGATCGAAAGGTTTCCACACCACCCGCAATTGGTATAGACTGCTTAACCATGACCGAATGGATCGGAATCCTCGTCTCCGGACTTGCCCTCGCGGCCGCCGGAAGCACTGACGCCGAAAGCGAAGTGCGCGCCGCCATGATCGCCTGGAAGGAAGCCACGCTCGGCAAAGACGGCGCCGCCCTCGATAGCCTGCTCCACCAGGATCTGACCTACAGCCACTCCAACGGCCGCACGCAAACCAAAGACGACGTAGTCTCGTCGGTCGCCGGTGGAAAAAGCAGCGTCACCGGCATCGACTTCGGCGACCCGACCGTCCGCGTCTACGGAACGACCGCGCTCGTGAAGGGAATCGTCGACGTCCACAACAGCAAAGACGGCGTCACCGCAACTGCGCATCTAGACATCCTGCATGTCTGGATCAAGGGCCCCCGAGGGTGGCAGATGGTTGCCCGCCAAGCCACGCAAGCCACCGCCTAACGGTGGGGCGCAGTGTTGATTCTGTCCGGTGCCGGCGCGCCAACTGGCTGGTAGACTTCCAGCAACAGATGGCGCCGTTTGAGAGCGAGGATGCCGGTACGTTCATCAACAAAGCCCTGGCAGTCCGCAATCAGCGATGCGATTGAGCCTGGCATGCCGCGCCAATCGTGGTCCGATGAAAGTAACGCGGGGTTTGAAGGAACTGAATCTCCTCAAGCCCCGTCAATCGCCTTAACAACACGATGCGCTGAGCGCGTCGCCGCTTCCATCCCCCAGCCGAGGTTGTCGGCGTACGCGCCCGCGAAATGTACGCGCCCCTGCGGCTCGAAGGTGTGAGGCCAATACTTTTTCAACTCCCCGACTTTGTACCCGATGCGCTCGCAAGCGCCGGCCCAGGGATGCTTGGACCACTCGACCACCCAGGCCTGCGAAATGTCTTCGCTCTTTCCCGGGTAGTATTTGCGATACGCCGCCAGGGCCTGCTCGGCTGTCGTCGTCGCGACCGAAGTTCCCGCCAGCAACCCGCGTGAGGAGTCGACGTCTTCTCCCAAACGCCAGATATGCCCCAGCGCGGGATCGCCGAACGACATATCGGGCTTGATGCCATCCTTCTCCCAGAACCGCGAGCGCGATACGAAGATCGGCCGGGTCGCAAAGTAATACGGCATGTTCGAGATGGCAAAATTCTTGCTCTCGGACCACGCCGGCGTAACCGGAATCCGCCGCAGCATCACGGCCGACATACAGCAAACCAAATAGTCGGCCTCAATCTTCTTCTTTTCACCGTGCCGTTCCGGCGCAGGCTGGTCCTGATAAGTCACGGTCACGCCCGTCGAGCCGTGCTCGATCGCCACGACGGGCGAGCCAAGCCGCACGCGGTCGCCGAGTCTTTTCGCCAGCATGTCTGGAAGCCGTTGGTTGCCGCCTTCAAGGCGGTAGACCTTGGTCGGATACGACGGCACGCCGCGCAGCTTCAAAATCGCGTCTTCCCAGATCGCCTGTAGCGCTGAACCCGAGCTACCCACAAAATTCAACGTGGCTTCCGATGCGCCCTCTTTCCGAATCACGTCGCTCAGCGGTACATCGTCGAGCTTGTCGAGCCCGACACCAAACGGTTGGTACTCGTTGCGAAAACGTTCGATGTAGGAGCCGAGAAACAATTCAGACAATTTGTTCCAGCCGTGTCGGACGATGTGGTCCACCTCACGCTGGTTCAAGCCGAAGGCTTTAAGGACTTTTGGATCGGCGAGCATCTCATCGCTGTACATCTTGCCGTCGATGAAACGGATGTAGTTTTCGCGCTTGGGATAACCGAGCGGGCGAAGATTGAATTCCTTGATGTACTGCCAGCAAATCTCGTAGCCAGGCTGCGTGAAGTGCTCCGCGCCGGCGTCGACGTAGAAGCCGTCGGGAAGTTGGTCGCGAAACGTAAAGACGTGCCCGCCGGTGCGCCCGGAGGCTTCGAGCACCGTAACGTCGTGGCCGCGCTTCATCAGCTCGTAGCCGCAAGAAAGACCGCCGATGCCGCCCCCGGCCACGACCACTTTCTTTGGGCGGCTCGTCTGCGGGCGAGCCGGGGCCGCGCCGGCAGCCGCCAACGCAGTGCCCGCCAAGCGCAACACTTCACGGCGGTTGATGGAAGGCGACGGATAGAGCTGCATGATGAATTTGCGACCTCGACGAATGGCCACCAGCATAGAGGAGGCCTAGCTGCGTTGCAAGGTCGTCCGGCGCGAGTTGGCCAAGGGCTTCGGCGGCAAATCGCTGGACCGCCATGGTACGACGCAACGCCATTCCGGAAACCGCGGCGTTCACCCGCCGGGATTCGCAGTGGGTATGAGGCGAGAATGCGGCATGTGAATCGACGGCCGGCGTTCAACGAGTCTGGCCCGGCGCAACAGGTAGGGGGCAAATGCTCGCGCCTTTATCCACAACCTGCACTCAAAAATATGGCCACCTTCCATGCAAACAGCCTGGCACGCAAAGGCCGATTAGCTCTTGCCGGTGACCGCCGGTACTTTAGGTGCTAAGACAAATCCGCTAGGGGATCTCACTTGCGCTTTCTTGCAGTTTCCTAACTTTTTCCACAATCAGATGTTCCCGAAAATCTTCTCTTTGAGTGAAGTTTTCTCTTCATGCGAACTTAAACACGGCCCGTGATTCGCGGATGTATCAGCCATTACTCAACTCCTCATATTCTAGTAACCCTAAACAAGTCGTCATCAACTTATCGTAAAATACCGGCAGAAATTGTTGATCGTTGAACGCGCTCGTGATACGTTTGAAACGCTAGCTCTAAGGGCCAGTCCCCCCAAAGACCTTGGCCCGATCACGAGCAGGCTCGACTGATAATTCGAGCCGGGGAGTGGCGCCTACTTGTCCCCCCAGGGCGCCGCTCCTGTTCCGCGGATTGCACTCCGAATCGTAAAGTATATTTGACCCAGTGCGTCGGCTCCCGCCGCGTTTCGCCGCCGCGGCGAGCGCCCTCAACTCATCGATTTCCTCGGCAAGACGGATATCATCAAGGGGTAGGGGCTGATCGGAATCGAACCAGAAACGGCGCCCTTACCTGAGGCGGCCGGTCGCGGGTGCGCGACATAAATGTGGAAAGGGAATCACGCGGCGGTTGAGCGGGCTTCC
>JBBDWJ010000378.1:0-10289 GCA_040902925.1 Bryobacterales bacterium
AAAGGTAGGCGAACGTTCCGTACGCAAAACTCATGATTCTTGTCATTGTCGTTTCCCCGTTTCGTATGTTTTCGTTCTCGTAAAACCCGTCCGGCCGTCGCCGGCTCGTCCATCGGCAAGGAGCGAACAGCCCTGCTCGACGGCGCCTAAGCCAGCGTCAGGCTAAGCCAGGGTTAGGCACCCCAACACAAACACCGCCGCAAATGGCACGCTGATCCACAGCACAGCTAGCGAATCGACGCCGCCGAACGTCACGTAGACACGGCTTTTTCGGGTATCCCGCTTGGCTTCGATGCGGCCCAATCCGCGGCCGCGGCCCCCCGGCGCCCCCGGGGGCGATTGGGGAGGCGCCAGGATTCCATGGACGCCGCTAGCGAGAATATTGACGGGCGAGAAGGCCTCCGGGCGGGGCGCAGGCCGCTTTTCCGGCCTGGCCGAGCCGCCCGCGTGCATCCCTATACCTGTTGTCGAAATCATCGTCTTGCCCTTTCCCGCGCGGCGGAAGGTATGTCAGAACCCATCCGCCGCGCGCCGTACTCTCTTTCCTTGCCCTTCACTCATCGCTGCGCAAAAAACCCGCGCGAAACGACATCGCGGCATGACAAAATGGAAAGACGATGGACGCGGCGGACGCCAAAGGAGCGGGTCAGGTCACGCAATTGCTGGTGAAAGCCGGCGGCGGCGACCACGATGCCCTCAATCAGTTGGTGCCGCTGGTTTACGACGAATTGCGGCGCGTCGCCGAGCGGCAACTGCGGCGCGAACGCCAGGGCCACACGCTCGGCGCCAGCGGCCTCGTCAACGAGGCCTATCTCAAGCTCGTCGATCAGCTCAAGGTCGACTGGCAAAGCCGCCAGCATTTTTATTCGGTGGCCGCGCGGTCGATGCGGCAAATCCTGATTGACTACGCCCGGCGACGTAAGACGGAGAAACGCGGCGCCGGCTGGGACCGTACCTCTATAGGTCAGAAGCAGCTCGGCCTGGACTCCCCGCTGGAGGAGTTGCTCGCCCTCGACGAAGCGCTCGATCGAATGGGCGAAATCGACGATCGCATGCGCCAGGTCGTCGAATACCGCTACTTCTGCGGATTGACGGAAAAGGAAACCGCCGAATTGCTCGGCGTCAACCTGCGCACGATTCAACGCGACTGGCTCAAAGCGCGCGCCTGGCTGTATCGCGAGCTCTACGAGAAACAGGCTTCGCCTGATCCCCGCAGCCTCTGATGTCCTCCAAACCCGATTGGCCACGCATCTGGGAGCTTTTCGAGCAGGCGCTGGAACTGCCTGAGCCGGAACGCGGGCCGTGGATCGAGCAGCAGTGCGCGGGGGACGCTGACCTGCTGCGCGAAATCCAGGGTCTGCTATCCGCCCATGAAACAGACAAGGGCGTGCTGGAGCGCTCGGTGCAGCCGCTGGCCGCCGAAGCTCTCGGTGAGCCGGGAGAGATCACGGCCGGGCAAAGTATCGGCCCCTATCGGATCCTCTCCGAGCTTGGCCGCGGCGGCATGGGGGTCGTTTATAAAGCCGAGGACACGCGCCTGGAGCGAACCGTCGCGCTCAAGTTTCTAGCGCCGCATCTGGTGGCCGACCCCGAGATCCGCGCCCGCTTCGCCCGCGAAGCCAAGGCCGCCGCCACGCTGAACCACCCCAACATCTGCACGGTTTACGAGATCGAAGAGATTCAGGGCCGCACTTTCATTTCGATGGCCTACATCGACGGCCAGGGGCTCGACGAGCAGATTACGCAAGGGCCGCTCAAGCTGCCCGACGCGCTCGACATCGCGGCGCAGGCCGGCGAAGGGCTGGCGGAAGCCCATTCGCAAGGCATCGTCCACCGCGACGTGAAGCCCGGCAACATCATGATCAAGTCGCGCGAGAGGGCGGGCACGCAGGCCATCATCATGGACTTCGGGCTGGCGCGGCTGGTGCGGCGCTCGACGCTCACGAGGGTCGGCACGCGCGTCGGCACCGTGATCTACATGTCGCCCGAGCAAACCGAAGGCTCCAAGGTCGACCATCGCAGCGACATCTGGGCCCTTGGCGTGGTGCTCTACGAAATGATCTGCGGGCTGTCGCCGTTTCGCGGCGAATACGACGAAGCGGTGCTCTACTCGATCCTCAACGAGGAGCCGCCACCGCTGACCGGTGTTCGTTCGGGCTTGCCGGTGGAGCTGGATTGGATCATCAGCAAAGCGCTCGCGAAGCTGCCGCAGGAACGCTACCAGAGCGTCGAAGAATTCGTTACCGATCTGCGCCGGTTATCGCAGCGCCTCGAGAGCGGACGCCACAAAGGTTTGACGCCGCGGTCGATTTCGCCGCTGCCGGTAGCAGCTCCCGCGAAGTCGAGTGGGCTTCCCCGGGTGGCGGTTTTCGGACTGGCGCTGGCCGCCACTGCCGTGGTCAGCGCGGGGTTGGCTTGGTGGGCGGCGGCGCGAAGCCCGCAGGGCGCGCCCTCGGTGACCGGTCTCGAGCTCACCCGCATCACCCGCGACGCCGGGCTGGCGACCACTCCGGCGCTGTCACCCGATGGCGCGCTGGTCGCGTTCGCCTCCGACCGCGCTGGCCGGGGCAACCTTGATATCTGGCTACAGCAAACGTCGCTGGGGGGCGCGGTCCAACTGACCAACAGTGAAGCTGACGAACACGAACCGGCGTTTTCGCCCGACGGCAGCCGCATCGTGTTTCGCTCCGAGGCTGACCGCGGCGGCATCCACGCGATTCCCGTGCTGGGCGGCGAGGCGCGTCTGATCGCCCGCAACGGCCGGCGGCCCGCGTTTTCGCCCGACGGCAGCCAGGTTGCCTTTTACATCGCGGCGCCCGGCACCTTCGAGGCCAGCAACATGTTTGTGGTCGCCGCAAATGGCGGAAGCCCGCGCCCGTTGCAGGGGCAGATGGAGGCCGCCGCCATGCCGGTCTGGGCGCCCGATGGCCGCCACATCGTTTTCTGGGGCAAGCGTCCCGGCGACGACTTCGATCTGTGGGTCACTTCGCTGGACGAAACCCTGCTCGTCAAGCTCGATGCGGTCGCGCCCTTGCGCCGTCAGGATCTGCGCCTGACCTCGCTCGACGCCTGGGCGCCTGACAATAATCGCCTGATCTTTTCCGGCATCCGCGAACACAGCGTCAACCTGTGGCAACTGCCGCTGTCGCCGTCAGACTGGAAGGTCGCCGGGCCGGCTGAACGGCTCACTTTGGGCGCCGACGAACGCGAGGCTTCGGCGGTCCGCGGCGGCCGCTACGCTTTCACCAGCGCTTCGCGCAGGGTGAATGTATGGAGCCTGCCTCTGCAAGACGGCGGGGAGGCTCCGGCAGGTCCTCCCGAGCGGCTGACTGCCGGCGAAACGGCGGATATCGGCGTGGATATCGCGCGCGACGGGGGCAAGCTGGTTTTTCGCTCGAATCGCGGCGGCAGCACCGACATTTGGCTGATGGATCTTCCGGGCGGCACTCCCCGGGAGCTCACCGCGACCCCTGATTTTGAAAGCATGCCGCGCATCAGCGCCGACGGATCGAGAGTCGCGTTTTCCGTGATTGAGGGCGGCCGGCGGCTGCTTTCGGTTGTGGGCGCCGGCGGCGGCTCTCCTGAATTAATCTGTGACGACTGCGGCTCTCCGCTGGGCTGGTCGCTGGACGCGACCAAAGTCTTCTACCTAAAGATTGGATTGCAGCCGGCGGCGATTTACGAATTCGATACGATCCGCCGCGAGAAGCGCCCGCTCATCGAGAACAGTGAGATTCCGGTTTATGTCTCACAACTATCCGCCGACGGGCGCTGGCTGGTCTTCAAAGGCGATCTGGGCACGCTCCGCACCCAGGTCTATGCGGTGCCGTTTCCAGAGGAAGGTCCGGCGCCGCGCGAATCGTGGATTCCGATCACGGCCGGGGACGCCTGGGATGACCTGCCGCGCTGGTCCAACAACGGCCGCATGATCTACTTTTTCTCCGACCGCGACGGCTTCCGCTGTATCTGGGCGCGGCGTTTCGACCCCGCCACCCGGCAGCCCGCCGGCGAAATTTTTCCCATTCAGCACTTCCACCAGATTCGGCTGTCGCTGTCGAACCTGAGCCTGTCGGAATTTGAGTTGGACACCGCGCCAGGGAGGCTGGTGTTTCCGCTTGCTGAGATTAGCGGCAATGTCTGGATGATTAGCCCGGTGACGGAGCCTTCGCAGGGCTCGGAGCAATGAGTTCGTCGACGGTGCTACTTCCCGGAAATGGTTGTCGTTTTGGTTAAGGCAGAATATCGCTTTTGCGAAATCTTTAAGCTGCTAAAACAGGAATATTATAACCGAATAAATCAGAATTTTTGCTGACTACGCTTGACACTGTAGAGACCCGCATGCAGCCTGCGTTACGGTGACGAACAGGCCCCGAGCTGTGGAGGTTGGCCGAAACCAATTGACACGAAAGCCGGTTTTGGGTCTAATCAGAGCGGCGGGTTGGAGAATCAACCGCGCCGTGGATCTAGCACGGCCAGCCGCTTCTAAGGCAGCATCCCAACCGGTTGCACCCGCCGTCGTGACAACCTCGATGCACTAGGCTGGGATCGAACCCGAAACCGCTTGCGATGGGCTCCTCTGGCACCTGCCTAGGCTCATCAGTATCAAAGGCCTGCAGTTCTGGCTTGGAGGGCTGGACGTTATTACCTTTATTTTCAATAGTTTAACAAGAAACAAATTTATCATTCTTGCCATTATGATAAATTTGTTGTAGGCTATGCCTAGATGGAAATTCATGGACTATCTTGACGAGCGTGGGTCCAATCCCATCTGGGTGTGGCTGTCCAACCCCAAGGAAGTGCCGAAGAAGGCCAAGGCCAAGATTGACGGCATCATCAGCCACCTAGCGGGTCAATCCACATGGTCACGGCCCTTGACAAGCAATTTGGATGACTATGACGGGATAGTAGAGATTCGCGTTCGCTACATGAACGTGCAGTATAGGCTTCTCGGATGCTGGGGGCCGGAAAGACACCAATTTAGCCTGTTATTTCCGGCGAAAGAGGTAGGCGATGATTTCGAACCACCAAATGCTCCAGCGGTCGCAGAGTCAAGACGTGCCATCGTCTTGGCAAACGAGAGACGACTCTGCCCACATCGAACAGCATAAGTGCGACCTGCTTGAGAACCTCAAGGACGCTGAATACCGTGAAGGGTTTGTCGACAGCCACGTATATACGGGAATCGCGTTTCAGATGCGAGCGATGCGCGAGAAGCGGAAAATGACGCAGGCGGAGGTTGGGCAGGTTGCCCGAATGGCACAGGAGCGCATTTCCATTCTCGAAGACCCAAACTCTGAGACCAAGCCGACACTGAAGACGTTGTTACGTATCGCGAGAGCCTTCAATGTTGGGTTGCAGGTTCGCTTCTCCCCTTTTCGAAAATTGATAGAGGATGCAGTTCGAACAGACGAGGACGAACTCAATGTTCCGAGTTTTGATGAAGAACTAGCTGACGGGCTAGAACGCGATTTACTCACCGAAAAACGGATCGCGAGTAGCCTGCCTGAACTAAAGCCGCTTGCGGCGGCTGGCATGCCTAGCTATACCACGTGCGAAGCTCTTTCCGAACTGTCTGTTCCAAGAGAAGCCCTTTCGCCAAAAGACGGTAACAGAGCTGAGGGGAGTGGTTCTCGCCAAGAAGAATCCGAAGGCATTGTAGTGTCGTTTAGTGAGCTAGTGGCCGAATCTCAACGTCGGAAGTATACCGTCACGCCAAGGGGCCTGCTTCAGGAGCAGGGGCTTGTGGCTTCACAATGACAATTCAAACTGTCGTCTCCGCAAAGTCTTTGTGGTTCGGAGATGTGCGTCAGCTCAATCCACGCGGAATAAACCTCTACCGGCTAATTGTCCCGCTGGCTCAGCAGTGGTTTGGGTTTACGCCGCCAACTGAATTCGACGAGGAGAAAGGCGTCCGCTTCAGTGGGGGAGAGTTTTCTCCTTCCGGCCACGGCGGTGATACCATTGGAATCGATATAACGATTTACAACAATGGAATCATGGCTACAAGCACTACAAACACGGACGACACAGACTTGTTCATCGATTTGGTGCTCGCTCGGCTCGCCAAGGAAGGCGTGGTTACGTACCGTCCTGAAATGTTTCGAAAGAAACAATACGCATCAGAAATCGTCACGCACTTCGATAAGCAATTAGCCATACCTGCGTTCGACAGGGTCTGTCAGTTGCTTTCCCGATTCGCTTACTCCAGCACGCTGCATTTCGCGACGGGAGGGTTGGTTTTTGATACCGACCCCACAATGCCAGGACGGCAAGCCCCTTTCAGATTTGAGAGAAGGGTCGGGGCCTCGCTCTCGGAAAACCTATACTATTCTCACGGTCCGCTGAAGACCAATGACCACATCGCAGTCCTCGAGGCTATTGAAGAGGCCCTACCGGCCTAGTCTAGCTTGGGTCAACGAATTTGGGTGTGGCTGGCCCGATCGTTCCGGTCTCGAGGCCCTCTACTCCCAGCCGCACATCCATTCCATGCCGATCGGCTGGCCGGGCGGCGCTTCCGCCGGTTTTGGCAGCAGCATTTGCTTTGGATCGTCAAAAAACTTCGCGATCTGGTCGGCGACGTAAGCTTGATGCGCTTCCAGGTGCGGATCTTCGGCCTGCGGGGCTACGGCTTTTTGCCACTCTCTGAGCTGGTTGCGCGCCAGCGCCTGCACCGCTGCCGACGTCTGCTCGTCGGCTGCCAGAGACATCAGCCTTCGCAACACGGCGAGTTCGGCGACTCGCTCCAGTTGCACTTCGTAGATCGCACCCGGCGAGCCGCGGCGTACGGTCTCGACGATGCGGTCGAGCACCTCGGCCAGCCCCGGCTGCTGGGCGTCGCGCGCTTGATATTCAAGCAGGCGGGCCGCCCGCTCGGGATGCAGCACCAGCGACGCCACGTGATCGGCCGCGGATTCCGCAGCAGCCAAAGCATCGAATGTCACGCCGGTTCGCGAGGCAAACGACTCGCGCGTTCTGGGATAGCCGGGCGGACGCGGCGGCAGCAGTCTTAGTGCCGCTTCGGGGATTCGCAGCGCTGCGGGCGTGATCGTCGCAAGCGCTGCGTCCAATGCGCGGCGCTGATCTTCGGCTGGAATCATTTCGGTCGGCGTCTGTCCGTCGCCTCGGAGCGCGTAGCGATAGGCGAGGCCGCCGATGGTTTTGGCCGCCGCTTCCACCTGATAGCGATGCATCAGATAGAGCGGCACCAGCGTATCGGCCAGCGTCGCCAGCGGCGCGCCCTCGGGAATCTGTTTCTCGGAAAACCGCTCTAGCGCCGCGGCGCGCACCGCCATCACGCGCTCGAGCTCATCGATGGCATTCGCTCCGTTATCCCAAAGGTGATTCGCGGGGTGAGCGCTTCCCGGCGGGCGGGCGTCGGCGTCAGTGAGGAAAAAAAGTCCGCGCGCTTCGGCTGCGGTGAGAATGCGGTCGAGTTCCCGCGGCTCGTTGCTGCCGGGCGCAAACTCGCCATAGCCCCAGCGGATCGCCACGTTGTCCCACTCACCCATCCCAGTCGCGTAGGCCTCGCTAAGATCGATGTCGCCTTGGGAGCTGAGCTTGACGAGCGGGTGAGGGTAGTCCATCACGGAAGCGCGGCCGGCGATGCTCGATACATAGTTGTGCGACAGGCCGAGCGTGTGGCCGACCTCGTGCGCGGAAAGCTGCCGCAAGCGAGCCAGCGCCATCTGCTCCATCGCCGGGTTACGCGTTGCGGATGCCGCTGCACCGTTCGAGTCCGCTTCGTACGGCCCTAGCAAAGCCTCGGCGATGAGGTAATCCTGGCGGACGCGCAGCGAGCCCAACGTCACTTTACCTTTAAGAATTTCGCCGGTGCGTGGATCGGTGACCGCGGCCCCGTAGGACCAGCCGCGCGTCGAGCGATGCACCCATTGGATGACGTTGTAGCGGATATCCATGGGGTCGGCGCCCGCGGGCAGCATCTCGACCCGAAAAGCGTTGCGGAAGCCGGCGGCTTCGAAGGCCTGGGTCCACCAGCGCGCTCCTTCGAGCAGCGCCGAGCGCACGGGCTCGGGCGTGCCAGCGTCCAGATAGTAAACGATCGGCTCGACGGCCTCGCTGACCGCCGCCGCGGGGTCTTTCTTTTTGAGGCGATGGCGCGCGATGAATTGCTTGCGGATCAGCTCGTGAATGGGCGTCGAGAAATCGAAATACGAGACGCCAAAGTACCCACCGCGGGGATCGAATGCGCGCGGCGTGTACCCAGGGCCCGGCAGCTCGACGAAGGAATGATGCTGCCTGACGGTTACGGAGTCGCTGCTCGGCGAGACCGAACGCAGCAAGCCGCCGGCGGGGCCTCCGGTGAAGGTCAGCGTCGCCTCGACTTCGGTATTTTTGGGGAAGTTTTTCGTGCGCGCCAAGTAGAGAGCGCTTCGCGAGGCTTCGACCTTGTAGGTTCCCTGCTCGGAGTCTTTCAACTGCTCGGCGACTCCGTGGGCGTCGCGCAGGAAAAACTCTGTCGCATCGACCAGAGCTCGGCCATTCTCTTCGGCGGCAACCGCAAAACCCCATAGGACGCTGCGCGCGAACGATTCCTTGACGGCTTCCTGCTCGGCTGCGTCGCCCGTGACCGCGCGGTAACCGTAGTTTTGTTCGACGAGCAGAACCTTGGGGCCAATGCGCTCAAAGGTTACGACGGCTTCGCGCCCAAGCTGGCCGCGGTCGAGCCCGATGTCGTTCGAGCCGATGCCGGCCGCGAGCGATGCGGTGTAGAGCAACTCCGTGTCCCAGCGGCTGATTTCGAGCCAGAGCTTCCCCTGGCGCTCGTCCCAGTAGAGCGGCAGGAAGCCGACAAGCGCTTGCATGCCGGCGATTTTTTCCGAGATCGGCGGCGTGGGTTTCGGCTCGTCCTGTGCGGGCGCGGATGCCGCGGCGGCCAGCAGAATGGCGGCGATCGAAAGAGTTCGCATGATTCCCCCGGGAGCAGTTGCTTGTCTCGACAGTACATCGAAACGAATGGTGTGCGGCGGGCGGCGGAGTGGGTTCAACGGGGAAAGACGCTGCATGGCGCGGCCGTGGCCGCCCCACGCCGCTGGGCGTGCGACGGATACCGAGCCGCCGGATTATCAACGCCAGATGGCATCAACGCCAGACGCGTATTAACGACAGGCGCGGCACCCGGTCGAGCGTAAGGGCCCGGTCAACAGCGTGGAGTCGACGTTCAGTCGTCGTCCGGCCCACCGGCGTCGGGGGTTTCATCGTCAGACTTGCGCGACCGAACGGATGTCTTGCGAGTGGTCTTCCGGCGTGGGCGCTTGGGTTTGGGCTCGCCCGCGGCGGCATCCGGTCCCGTGGCGGTGTCGGCATGCGCGGCGACGTCAACTTTCGGTGGAACCTTATCAGGGGCCGGTCTATCGGCGGGCGCCTTATCCGGAGTTGGTTTTTCCGGCGATACGTTGCCTGGAGATGAGACCAACGATTCGTTGACAACGCCGGGGCCCGCCCCCAGCGGCTTGCCGTTTCGCCGCCGCCGACGGCGGCCTCCTCGCGGACGACCGGCGTCGGCTGATTCGGGTCCTCTGGCGTCGGCCGGTCTTGCTGCCGACCTGGCGTCAGGTCTTGGCGCCGACCTAGCGTCAGGTCTTGGCGCTGGCCTCGCGTCGGGTCTTGGCGCCGGCCTGGCGTCAGATTTGGGCGCTTCTCTGGGGTCGCGCCGGACGGGCCGCTGCGATTTTTCGAGCACCTGCTGCAAGTCGGGCCCAGGATAGAAGCGCAGCCCACGGTTGGGGTCGCTTTCCACGCGAATCAGCCCTTTGTCGGCGGCGAAATTCAGCAGCTCGGTGAACTCCTGGAAGCCGTACTCGGTTTCCTTGAATTCCGGATCGGCCGCGGCCGTCAGAGCGCGGATCTCGCGGGCCGGTATACCCATCCCTAAAAGATCGGCGTTGGATTGCAGCACTTCCTGCAGGAACGGCAGGGCGTCTTCTCCCGACACCGCGCCCGGCTCGTCGTCGAGCTCGGCCGGCACGCCGCCGCGATCGACAACGTAGTGGCCCTCCACGGTGCGCAGCGACAACCTGCCGTCGTCGACCAGCTTTTCGATGAAGGCCGAGAAAGACGATTCGCCGTAGTCGCGCTCGCTGAACGCCGGATCGAGCTGCAGCATGGTGCTTTTGAGCAGGCCGAGCTGCGGCAGAACACCCCGCAGCTCTAGTGCGCCGAGGGCGCGATCGATGAGCGGCAGCGCCTGCGTGAGGGGCAGCGAGCGCCGAGCGCGCGGGCGCGGGGCTTGGCGTCCGCCACGCCGCGAGACCGTCGTGATCGAATCGAGC
>JBBDWJ010000379.1:0-10229 GCA_040902925.1 Bryobacterales bacterium
CGTTCGCGCTCGGCGTCACATTGCTGAGCGCCATGATCTTCGGCGTGCTGCCGGCTTGGCGCGCGACGGGCGAGGCTAACGACGAAGCCCTGCGAGTCGGAGGCCTGTGGATGAGTCGCGGCAGCCGCCGCTGGGCCGATGGCATGGTGGCCGTGCAGGTCGGGCTGACGGCTGTCGTGCTGATCGCGGCGGGTTTGCTGCTCAAAAGCTTTCTCGTGCTGCGCGACGTCGAACTCGGCTTTGCACGCGAGCACGTCATCACTTCAACCGTAAATCTGCCCGCGGCGAACTACGAAACGCGTGACGACCGCGCCCGATTCGGCGCCGAGTGGCTCGAACGGCTCAACGCCATTCCAGGCGTTTCCGCCGCCGCCATTTCCAATTCCCTTCCTTTGCGCTACACCTTGCTCCTCAACGTGACCGTGCGCGTGGCAGGCGAATCGGAAGAGCAGACAGTAGGTGGACGCGCGGTCGGCGGAGCGTATTTCGAAGCAATGGGAATCGAATGGGTGGCCGGCGGGCCGTTCGACGAGGCCAACGAAGATCAGGTTGCCGTCAACGAGGCCTTCGTACGAAGACACCTGCACGGCGGAACCGCCGTGGGAATCAACCTGGGCGAGGGCGACAAACCCTTGACGATTACCGGCGTGGTGAAAGACGTGCGTCACCTCGGAATGCGCGAGGCGGCGAGTCCGGAAATGTTCATGCCGTTCGCGCGTTTCCCGTTGAACCCGGTCGACACGGTGGTGCGCTCGCAATTACCCGCGGGTCAGATTGCGGCCGCCATGCGTCGCGAACTGCAATCGGTGGACCCGCGGCTCGCGCTCGGCGAAATCAAAACCATGAGCGAAGTCATCGACGACCAGCTCGCGCGGCCGCGTTTTCAAGCGCTGCTGCTCGGCCTGTTCGCGGCCGTGGCGATGGCGCTCGCCGCGGTTGGCGCCTACGGAGTGATCGCGCACAACGTGCGAAGCCGCGTGGCGGAATTCGGTTTGCGCCGCGCGCTCGGCGCCGGGACTCGCGATCTTGTCCGCCTGGTGTTATGGAACGGCATGAAAGCGCCGCTGCTCGGGCTCGCCGTTGGACTTGCGATTGGCGCCTTCGCCGTGGGGCGGTATCTTGAAACGCTGCTTTATGGAATCACGCCGCGCGACCCCGCGGTGCTGCTGCTAACGGGCGGCCTGCTGGCGCTGACCTCGCTGCTAGCGTGCGCGCTGCCGGGCCGCTGGGCGGCAACCGTCGAACCAAGCCAGGCGCTCCGCCAGGAGTGAGATCAACGGCTCCAAGATTCGTCGTGCTCTGCTGGTTCGTCGTGCTCTGCCGGGAAACGCTCAGATGAGCTTTCCAAGCCGAATGATCTCGTCCGTCGCACGATGCTCTGTCATGACGATCGAATGAAAAGACACGAGAGCCTCGCGAAGCCCGCAGCTCCTGGCCGCTTCCACTAACGATTCGGTTGTTGATACGACGGCTGGCGTCTCGATTCCCTGGGGGGAGGGATTCCGGCCAGTTGAGCCGGACGACAACCATCTCACATATATAGCTTGCAGGCGCGCGGAACGCAACTAGCAATTCTGCTAGTCTTTCGCTTGTTCATGAACGAGATCCGCTGAAAGCAGCCCCAGCAGATCGTGCAAGCTTCGTTTTCCGTTGAAGTGCGACAGAAAACCTGGCACCTGCTGGTCGACCGAGCAGCTTTGCTGCAGGCCATTGCCGTTTCTCAGCTCAATCGATGGGTGGATGCTACGGATAGTCAGTCTGCTGCGGATTGCGGCACAGTCACGGCGGCTATTTGCTGCCAGTCCACTCAGCAGCGCGTGGACTGTCAGTGACCGGTGTACCAGGAATAACATAGTGTGTCTGAGACTCTGGTATCCTGGCTACCGATGACCTGGATAAGCCGAATCCTCGCAACGTTGTTCCTTTTTGTTCCGCTGGCGCATGGCGAAAATTGGCCCGGCTTTCGCGGCCCCACGCGGCAAGGCGTTTCGACGGAGAAGAACCTTCCCCTCGAGTGGGCGCCGGACCGCAACGTTCTCTGGAGAACCCCTATTCCGGGCAACGGCTGGTCTTCGCCCATCATCTGGGAAGACCGCATTTTCTTGACCACCGCGACGAACGAAGGCCGCTCTTGCCGCGTGCTGTCGCTGGATGCCGCGACGGGCAAAATCCTTTGGAACAAGCACGTCTTCGACCAGGAAACGCTCCAGAAACGCGAACAGAATTCCTACGCGTCGCCCACTCCGATCACCGACGGCGAGCGGGTTTTCGCGATCTTTGGCGAAGGCAGCATGGTCGCGCTTGATTTTGACGGCAACGTGTTGTGGGAAAACCGCGACTTCGACTTTTTTTCCGAGCACGGCTTGGGCGCGTCTCCCGTGCTCTACAAAAACACGGTCATCATGACATTCGACCCTTCCAGCCGCACCGGGCGCGACGAGAAAATCGGTTGGAAAGTGCCCTGGGACGGCGCGGCAATCTGGGCTCTCGATAAACAAACCGGCAAGCTCGTCTGGGAAGGCAAGCGCCACGCATCGCGTCTGGCTCATGTCACGCCGAACTTCATGCAGGTCGGCGGCAAAATGCAACTGATCTCCGGCGCCGGCGACGTCATACAAGGTTTCGATCCCGACACAGGCGAGCGTCTGTGGTCGGTTTATTCGCAGGGGGAAGGCGTTGTGCCCTCGATCGTCATCGGGGACGGACTGGCTTACTCCATCTCCGGTTTCGAGGCCACAACAATTCGTGCGGTCGCGCCCGGCGGCAAGATCGTTTGGGAGCAGACGCGCTCGGCGTCGCACATCCCGTCGATGATCTACCACGAAGGGCTGCTGTATAACATGCACGAAGGCGGCGTCGCCACCTGCATGGACGCGAAAACCGGCGAGGTTGTCTGGCAGGAGCGCGTCGGTGGTTCGCACTGGGCCTCGCCGGTGCTGGCCGACGGCCGAATCTATTTTCTCTCCGAAGAAGGCGAGACCGTCGTCATCGAGCCCGGCCGTCAGTACAAGGAGCTCGCGCGGAATAACCTCAACCAGCACGCGCAAGCGTCGATAGCGGTTTCCGGCGGACGACTATTCATCCGCACAGCACAGGAGCTCTGGGCGATCGGCAATTGAACGGCGGCACTTCCGCGGTTATTACGCGCAGTGCACGTCGCTCCATCGGACAACCGCCGAACACTCCGCGAGGAGACATGAGCACCATGAATCGAATCGGGGCCTGTTGCTGCATTTCCTTACTGTGCTTCATCGGCTTCGATTTATTCGCTCAGGATCCGCCGCCACCCGCCACCGTTGAACAGGCCAGCAAGCTGCGCGAGCTGATCAAGACTTCACCGCGGCTGAAACTCGAAGAGACTTCTTTCCGCGTTCAAGTCCCTCCGCCGGAAACGGTGACGGACTACATTTCCTCCGCGATAGCGAATCCCGATGGCGCCACGCTTATCTTTCATCGCAATCTCAAGCTTGATCCGATTCTCCACCTCGATGCCAGCGGACGTGTGTTGAAATCCTGGGGTAAGGGCTTGTTCGAAAATCCTCACAGCATTCGCAGGGACCCCGAGGGTAATATCTGGGCGGTGGATTCGCGCAGTTCTCTCGTCGTCAAGTTCTCGCCGGAAGGCAAGAGCCTGTTACAGTTCAAAGTGGATCTACCGCCGGACGGCCGTCCGCGGGGCGCCGCCGATATCACGTTCGCCCCGCAAGGCCGGATATTTATCGCCGATGGCTACGGCAATGCCCGCGTTCTCGAATACAACTCCAAAGGAGAGAAGGTTCGCGAGTGGGGCAGCCCCGGCACGAAGCCAGGCCAATTCAACTTGCCGCACGGCATTGCTTATCGCGCGGGCGTGCTCTACGTTGCCGATCGCGAGAATGGCCGCATTCAACGCTTCGATCTGGACGGCCGCTATCTGGGCGAATGGGGCCAGTTTGGCAAGACGTTCTCGATCTCGACCGGCCCCGACGGCAACCTCTGGTTGGGGACGCATCCGCGCAACGTTCCCAACGAAGACGGCGGCTGGATTTTGAAAGTCGATCCCGAGACAGGCGAGGTTCTGGGCTACATCGACTCCCCGGGCTTGCATTCTCTCGATATCACTACAAGCGGCGAAGTCGTCACCGGCGCCCGCATCCGCCCCGATGAAGTCCTCTGGTTCCGTACGGCTCGGTAGACGCGCGACGAGTTCGCGAGGCCCAAGGAGCACCAGGCTCGCGGCAAACCATTGGTTGAAATTCACCAAGGCGCGCGAGCACGGCCACCCTTTCAGCATGTTATGATCGGCGCGCAGTTAGGAAAGGAATCGCATTCATGGAAAGACGCCGCATGCTACAGGCTCTCAGTGCCGGCGCGGCCGCTCTCGCCGGGCGTCCCGGTAACGCGGAAGAAATCGACGCCCGAACCGGAGCGCAGCTCCTTCGCAAACGCTACCAAAGTAAGGCCACGGGCCAGCCTCGCGAGTATTTCTTGTATCTACCCGTGGGCTATCAATCGGAAAGCAGTAGGAAATGGCCGGTGATTCTGTTCCTGCACGGCGGGGGCGAGCGCGGCGACGGGCTGGAAGACCTCAAGTACACGCTCATGCACGGCCCGTTGATGGAGACCTGGATTCAGGGCCGCGATCTGCCGTTCATCATCATCAACCCGCAAATGCCGCTCTTCGACAGGCCACAGCCGCGGCGTCAACCCTTGCCGGAACGCGCCCCCGAGGGCACTGCCCCGCCCCGCCCTTACGGCGACCGGTCTTCGCAGCCGATGGCGCGCGAAAGCGTTGTGGAGCAGCGCGCCCCGGGTTCGCCGCCGCAAGGCTGGGAGATGGTCGAAGACGAAGTGCTCGCCATGGTCGACAACACCGTCGCCGACTACCGCGCCGACGCCGGCCGCGTCTATCTCACCGGGCTGAGCTATGGAGGCTATGGCACGTGGTTTCTGGGCACGCGCCATCCCGAGCGTTGGGCGGCCATCGCGCCGATCTGCGGCGGCGGCAATCCCAAACTCGTCGACCGCCTGGTGGCGCAAAAGCTTCCCCTGTGGATCTTCCACGGAGGCCGTGACCCGGTCGTGCCAGCCTCACGTTCCCTCGAGATGGCCCTCGCTCTCGAGGCCGCCGGTCATCCTGAAGTGCGCTTCACCGTCCACGAAGATCTCGCCCACAATGTATGGACCCGGGTCTACGAGGGGCAGGACATCTACTCTTGGTTCCTCAAGCACCGCCGCGCGTAGCGCCACGGGCTTGCCGGAAGCGGCCAGTCACTGCATGAGACGTCACTGCATGAGCCATCACTGAATAAGCCGGAAAATCTCGCGCGCCACGCGTTGAAACGCTTGCTGGAGTTGGAGCGGCGTCGGCGCGTAGATATAAAGGCCGGTCGGTTGCTGGTCGTCGTAAGCGGGCGCCGAGGGGTCATTCGCAACCATCCGCATCAGGTCGTGGTCAGCAGGATAGGCGCTTGGGTCGCCTCCCATTCCGATGCTATAGAGAGTGATGGGCAGTGTGGCGTTCTGGCGCGCCGCCGCGGCGTGGTTCGCCGTCAGGTTTTCAGCGATGGGCTTGATGTTGAGGCCGCGAGTGGTGGGCTTGCCGCTGCTCCAGTAAGGAATCGTGTTATAGCCCATCACCGAAGTCCCCCACGAGTCGGTCATCTCCAGGCGCGGAATCGAGTTTCTCACGTCGCTGCCGCCGAAGCCGCAGCCGGAGATCCAATCGTCCTGATCGGAAGTAACCGGCGGCGCGCCCGGATCGACGACCGTCAGCCCGAGCGCAAAGTCCGACCCCGGCGTAGAGTACGTTCCGATGACACCCTGCTTCGTTTTGTTGTCGCACCCGCTCCCCGGCGGGTTTGTGTTGGTCAGGAAATTCCCGGAATAGTGGGTCGACACGCCGTCGGTAAAAAACACAATGAAGTTCAGCGAGTCGGGGTCGTTCAGTATCTGCAACGCCGCAACGCCGCGGGCCAAACCATCCGACGTATTCGTTCCGCTGTTATCCGAATAAAGGCTGCTGATCTTACCCGGCAGGCCGGTCTTAAAGCCGGTCGCGGGCGTGTGGTCGAGGTGGCTGCCCGAGCCGAAGCTAACCATTCCCACCCGGTCGGTCGTGTCGTCAAAGCGGTTCACAAAATCCATGGCCGCGGCTTTCAGATCGTCGAAAGCAGTCGGGCCGGGGTTGCCGCCGGGTGCGCGCTTCATCGAGCCCGAGCGGTCGAGAATCAGCAACAGGTTGACGTCGCGGCGGGCGGCCAGGGCGCTAGCGGCGATCGGCAAACTGTCGTATCCCGCCCAGCGCATGAAAAACGTCGGCACCGTGGCGTCCCCGCGCAACTGTACTTGGCGCACGCCTGGCGACGGGCTGGTGATGACGGGCGCGCTGTGCGAGCGCTGCGTGGAGAGCATGAAGCCTGACGGGAAATTCGAATCGAACAGCAGGTCCACGACCCGGTTCATCTCGGTCTGGCCCAATCCGATGCTACGCGCCGCCCCCAACGCGCAAGCGTCAACGGCGGTTACCAACCGAACTTTCACGGTATAGGCGTAGATCATGTCCACCGCGAGCGCCGCCAGGCTCAGGAATAGACCTGCGGAGGCGACGATGAAAACCAACACTTGTCCTCGACGTGGGTTGCGCTGCGGCGACATGAATTTCCTCCCAGCAACTACGTTCAGCGGCGATGCGCGAGACGTGCGGTGGCGCCACACATGGCAGCCGGCCGAGTGCCGCCGGAGACGTTGCTTGCGCTCCGCGGCTTCGTGTCTCTCATCGGCCAATACGGAGAATTACTGAAGATTTATGCGGGCGAAGTGCCGCTCATCGGGTCGAACACGCGGACCCAAAGCACCGCACGCTGGCTCGCCGGCCCCAAAAGCAAACGCCGCGCGAGGATGACCTGAGGTTTGGAGTGCGAGAGGCACTAAGTTCGGCCGGCGGCATGGATTCAGTCGGCCATGTCGATAGCTTGCCGGCTCCAGCGCTAGCGCGCCCGAAGACCGCGCGCCTGCCGATACTCATGGACCATTGCGGAGAATGCTTTCAGCGTGCTCGTGCCGCGGGCGTAGCACGCTACGCCCCTACAATGGATTCTCGATGATTGACCTATCGTTGCGAGGCTCTCGATCTTTTCGTTGGCGCCACGGGCGCAGCTATTAGAAAAACGCCCGCGAGTACATCATCTGGGGCGAAAAGATTCCCGGAAAGCTGATCGTCGACGGTGTGTGGAAAGTCTCGACGACATAGACGATTTCGTTGGCTTGCAGTCCGGTCGCGGCGCTGTTGAGACTTGCCGGCACGTTTCCTGCCCGCGCGTCGGGGTCGCCGAATGCGTCAAAGTGGTTGCCTTGTGGGTCGAGGTTCGCTGGCGACCCAAACTTGCTGGCCGCCAAGCTCTCGTTGCCCACCGCAAAACGCTGTGAGATCACGATCAGGCCTGCATTGGCGCAGGTTCCGGAGCCGCACATCACCGTCATCGGCACGCGCTCGATCAGGCTCAGGTAGACAACCGCGTTGCCCCCGTTGAGGGTCATCCCCATGCCGCTAGCCGCGTCGACGAGAAACTGTTTGTTCTGATCGGAAACGAACGAGACGCCGCGCGCAAACATGTTGCCGCCGTTGCGCACCAACTGGCCGACCGTGAGGTGCCGGTCGATAATCATGCCGACCGCGAAGGTTCCCATGCACATCATGATCAAAAACGGCAGCGCGACGGCGAACTCTACCACCGACTGCGCCTCCGCGTCCTCGCCTAGCCAACGCGCCAACCGGCGCTGCGACTGGCGGATTCCCGCGGCGATGTCCATCATGATTCTGCTCCTGTCGACTTTCGAGAAGAACGACGTTTCCGATTCAGCGAACCGCGGCATTTTGGGCCGCTAAGCCGGCGGCCGCGACACCCGGACCTCACTGGCAGGCGGTCGCCACCGCGACGCTGCCGCGCGTTGGGGGGGCGCCCGGGAAGGGTTCGACTTTGTCCGACGACGTAATATTCACCGTGAAGGGCCGGATCTGTCCCGTTGCCACATCACGAGGTTGGATCAGCGAGGTGATCGCGAAGACCTCGTAGCACAGAATCGAGACCCTGACGATGCTACTGGGCGCGGCCTCGGCGATCGGGCACGACTGGCCCGCGCAAGAGGCGTCAAAGTAGTCCACCTGCACGTGTTCATCGAGCTGCGCATCGCTGAGCAATCCGAGAGTGTTGGTCTTGATGACGCTTTTGAGGTAGTTGTCGAAATTGCCCTGGAATGCCGCCGGCGGGTTGGCGGTGATCGCCGCCCGCACGGCCTCGCGGGCCGCGTGGTGAAGAGTGGCTCGAATGAACAGCACCCAGGTGAACTCGAACGCCGCCACCATCAAGGTGATCAGCAGGATGAAGACCAGGGCGAACTCGACGAAGGCATTGCCCCGCCGGCCGTCGCTCTTGCATTGCTTCATAACGTCATACTCAGCCGCTATTGGTCGTCTGTCGGGCCGTCCCTTCGCGGGCGGTCCCTCTCTGGGGCGGTCCCTCTCTGGAGTCTTATCGGCCGGACGACGGCGAACTTGCAGGTGGGGGCGTACTCGGCCGCGCAACCGCGAAAGAGATTGCGGCTCGCCGCCGCGGCGGTGGTCGTTTAGCGCTATTTAGCGTACCGCGTAGAGTGAATCGGCCTACGAGTATCTGCCCGGGAAGTATGGGAGGAATAGCCGCCACGGATCGCGGCCCCGCCACGAAGGTCTCCACGTTGTCTGAAAGACGGAACAACCCCGCGGGGCCGGGTGTGGATAGGGGCGGCCCGATTCGAAACCATCACAGCAACGGCGGCGCCTATCGCGGCGACCGTTCGCAAAATGCCGAGGCCCGCTGCCGGAACTCTCCGGAGCGGGCCTGGGCGTGATTTCGGATCGCTGACGGAAGAGCTACTGAATCAGGCGGAAAATCTCGTTCGCCACGGTCTGGAATGCCTGCTGCAACTGCGCCGGCGTCGGAGCGAAGACATACAGGCCTTCGGTCTGACCGGCGGCCACGAAGTCGGCCGAAGCCGAATCGTTGGAGACCCGCTGGAGGAACGTCGGATCAACGGCGCCTAGGCCGATCGAGTAGATCGTTACGCCCGCGAGTTCATTCAGGTCGCTGCGCGCATTGGAAGCCACATTGAGCGCGAGCGTCTTGGCGGTGCGATGGATATGGCGGCCCTTGGTCGTGTTGCTGCTGCCTGTCGAAAATAACGCTCCATCACAGCGATTGATGCTGAAGGACGGCCCATCGGTGGTCGCGGTTGTACTAAATGTGCGCTGCCCCATGCCGGCGGGGTTTTTGTAGTCCGGCACCCAGTTGGCCGGCAGGCAACTGCCCGTATTGAACATTGCCTCCACTTCGTTTCCCAGCCAAGGCGTTAGGTTGGTACACAAGCGCGTGGTGTAAGCGCCCGGCACGTGGCGCAGGTAGTAGTCAACGTCGGTACCGGCAATCACAGCCGGATAGGGCGCATACTGTTCAAAGATCCCGTAAAATCCCGACACATCGGCTTCGGTGTTGCCGCCCGTCAGCACGGCTCCCGTCAGGTTGGCGTTGCCGGGACAATAGGGCCGGCCGCCGCCCGCCGTGGTCCACACGTTGAACGTCGCGGTGTACCCTGTAGGATTTCCGTCGGTGAAGAAGGCGATCACATTCAAGGCGTTGGGGTCGTTGTTCTCGAGCAGTTCCGCCAGGCCGAGCCAAAGGCCCATCGGAGCGTTGGTGCCCGCCGAGCTGGGAACCACCTGGTTCATGATGATGTTCTCGCCAACGTCGCCAGTCTTGAAGCCGGTGCCCAGAGGCAGGTCGACCTGGGCGCTCGATCCATACGTCACAATCGACAAGCGGTCGGTGGTGTTATCGAACTGGTCCAAGAAGAAGACGGCGGCATTCTGCAAGGGCTCCCAGGCTCCGGCGTTGGCCATCGAGGCAGAACGGTCGAGCACGAGTGAGATATTGACGTCGCGGCGGGCCGCTCGCGCCGCTGCACGGACGGGAAGCTCGTCGACCCCAAAAATCCTAAAGAAAAACATCGGCACCATCACTTCGCCGGTGAGGCGCACTTCTCTCATGCCGAGCTGGACGTCGGGGTCGTTTTCAAACACGCTTCCGCTGGCGACCACATTGGGGCCGGCGATGGTCGGCCCATCGGAGATGCGCGGGGTGGTGCCGGTGAGCATGAACTGCTGGGGAAAATTCGCGTCGAACAGCATGTTGGCGGTGCGCAGAACCTCGGTGCCC
>JBBDWJ010000380.1:0-10228 GCA_040902925.1 Bryobacterales bacterium
GCGGCCGGAGTAGTCGACGCGCTTGCCGAGCAGGTTCTGGCGGAAGCGGCCCTGTTTGCCTTTGAGCGTGTCAGAGAGCGACTTGAGCGGCCGGTTGTTGGCGCCGCGCAGCACGTGGCCGCGCCGGCCGTTGTCGAACAACGCGTCGACGGCCTCTTGCAGCATGCGTTTTTCGTTGCGCACGATCACGTCGGGCGCGTTCAGCTCCATCAGCTTCTTGAGCCGGTTGTTACGGTTGATCACGCGCCGGTAGAGGTCGTTCAGATCGGACGTGGCGAAGCGGCCGCCGTCGAGAGGCACCAGCGGGCGCAACTCGGGCGGAATCACCGGGATTACGTCGAGGATCATCCACTCCGGCTTGTTGCCCGACTTGCGGAACGATTCGACGACGCGCAGCCGGCGGGCGAACTTCAGCTTCTTTTGAAGCGAAGTCTCTTCCTTCATCTTCTTGCGGAGATCTTCGGCCATCGAGTTCAGCTCAAGCTTCTTGAGGAGCTCTTTGATGCCCTCGGCGCCCATCATGGCGACGAACTGGCCGGGAATTTCCTGGTCGAGCTGGCGCTTGCGCTCGTCGGTGATGACTTCGCCCTCGCCTACGGGGCCGCCCTCGGCGGCTTCGACGAGGATGTAGGCTTCGAAGTACAGCACACGCTCGAGCTCACGCAGGCTGATGTCGAGCAACTGGCCGATGCGGCTGGGTAGTCCCTTGAAGAACCAGACGTGCGAGCAGGGCGAGGCCAGTTGAATGTGGCCCAGCCGTTCGCGGCGCACGCGGCTCAGCGTAACTTCTACGCCGCACTTGTCGCAGATCACGCCGCGATGCTTCATGCGCTTGTATTTGCCGCACAAGCACTCCCAGTCGGTCACCGGGCCGAAGATTTTGGCGCAAAACAACCCGTCCCGCTCGGGCTTGAACGTGCGGTAGTTGATCGTCTCGGGTTTGGTCACCTCGCCGCGCGACCAGCTCCGGATTTTTTCCGGAGAGGCGAGCGCGATGCGAATGCTGTCAAAATCGGAAATCAGGCTGACGCGATCGTAAGGGCTGGAGCGATACAAGGTAGCCTCCCAAGAAAGAATTTAGATGCACATCCCGTTCGCCCGGCGCGCCCACGGGCAGCGTCACCGGGTCGAAGGCCCGCGCGGGCAAACCGCGCCAGGCCTCCAGGGACTGCGGCTTAGTCGGCCGCCAGAGCAGTCTGGATCAGATCCTGCTGCTTCTTAATCAACTCAACATCCAGGCACAGCGACTGCAGTTCCCGGATCAATACGTTGAACGACTCCGGCACGCCGGGTTCCATGGCGGCCTCGCCTTTGACGATGGACTCGTAAATTTTGGCGCGTCCATAGACGTCATCGGACTTGGCCGTCAGCAACTCCTGCAGGATGTGCGCGGCGCCGTAGGCTTCGAGCGCCCACACTTCCATTTCGCCGAAGCGCTGTCCGCCGAACTGCGCCTTGCCGCCCAGCGGCTGCTGGGTGATGAGCGAGTACGGCCCGATCGAACGCGCGTGAATCTTGTCGTCGACCAGGTGCGACAGCTTCAGCATGTAGATGTAGCCGACGGTGACCTCGTTTTCGAACGGCTCGCCGGTCAAGCCGTCCGAAAGGATCGCCTTGCCCGAAGTAGGCAGATTCGCCTTGGTGAGCTGTTCTTTGATCTTGGCCTCTCCGGGGCCTTCGAACACCGGCGATGCGAACTGCAGGCCCAAGGCCTTGGCAGCCCAGCCGAGGTGCGTTTCGAGAATCTGGCCGACGTTCATGCGCGAAGGCACGCCGAGCGGATTCAGCACGATCTCGACCGGAGTTCCGTCCGGCAGGAAAGGCATATCCTCATCCGGCAGGATGCGCGCGATGACACCCTTGTTTCCGTGGCGGCCGGCCATCTTATCGCCAACCGAGAGCTTGCGCTTCATGGCGATATAGCACTTGACCATCTTGATGACGCCGGGAGAAAGCTCGTCGCCCTTCTTCAGCTTGGCAACCTTCTCGTCGGTGAGCTTCTCGAGCACCTGAATCTGGCGCACGGTCATCTCTTCGATGTCATCGACCTGCTGATTGAGGTCGGGGTTCTTGTCCTTGATCCGCATCCGCTTGAGGTCGCGGGCGCGCAAGGTCATCAATGTGGCGCGGGTGAGCTCTTCACCCTTGCCAAGCAGTTTCTTGTTGGTGCGCTCGTCGTGCAGATCGGCCTGCACCTGCTTGCCTTCGAGCAGTGTTGCCAGGCGCGTCGCCCGCTCGTCGTAGAGAATGCGCTTCTCATCCTCGAGGTTGCGCTGCAACCGCGTGATCATCGAGGATTCGATCGCCTTGGCGCGCTCGTCCTTTTCCTGGCCCTTGCGCGAGAAGATCTTGGCGTCCACGACGATGCCGGAAATTCCCGGCGGGCAGTAGAGCGACGCGTCTTTGACGTCACCGGCCTTTTCACCGAAGATCGCCCGCAACAGTTTCTCTTCCGGCGTGAGCTGCGTCTCGCCCTTGGGCGTCACTTTGCCGACCAGAATGTCTCCCGGCCGGACCGTTGCGCCGATGCGTATGATGCCGCTCTCGTCGAGGTTGCGGAGGAAGCTTTCCGAAATGTTCGGGATGTCCCGCGTGATCTCTTCGGGTCCCAGCTTCGTATCGCGGGCCTCGATTTCGAACTCCTCGATGTGGATCGAGGTGTAATAGTCTTCCTTGACCAGCTTTTCGCTGACCAGGATAGCGTCTTCAAAGTTGTAGCCGCGCCAGGGCATGAACGCCACCAGCACATTGCGCCCCAGAGCCAGCTCGCCCGCGCGAGTACAAGGGCCATCGGCGAGGACATGCCCCTTTTGGACCCGCTGGCCAACGGCCACGATGGGCTTCTGGTTGATGCAGGTGTTCTGGTTCGAGCGCTTGAATTTCACGAGCTGATAGATGTCGGCGCCCACTTCGCGGGACATCTGCCCCTCATGCCCGGCGCCCTCGACGCGCACGATGATGCGTTCGGAGTCGACCGAATCGACGACCCCATCGCGCTTGCAAAGCACGACGGCGCCTGAGTCGTGGGCCGCCACTTTTTCCATGCCGGTGCCCACCAGCGGCGACTCGGACTGCAGCAGCGGCACGGCCTGGCGCTGCATGTTCGAACCCATCAGCGCGCGGTTGGCGTCGTCGTTTTCGAGGAACGGAATCAGGCTGGCAGCCACCGAGACCAACTGCTTTGGGCTGACATCGACGTACTCGATTTCGGCGCGCCGCTTGAGCTGGAAGTCGCCGGCGACCCGGCAGTTGGCCAGGTCGGGAACGATGCGGCCCTTTTCATCGACTTCGATGTTGGCCTGCGCGATGACGTAGCGGTCTTCTTCCCAGGCCGATAGATAGTTGCAAAAAGGCTCGTATAGCGCCTTGCGCTTGCGGGCTCCGACCGCCGCATTGGCCTTCTCGATTTCCTCGCGGCGCCCGGTGTAGTTGATCTTCAGGTCGGTGTCGCCGCCGTTGATGACCCTGACCTCGTCGACAACCACGCCGTTTTCGACGCGCCGGTAGGGGCTTTCGATGAAGCCGTACTCGTTGATTCGCGCAAAGCACGACAGCGAGCTGATCAGCCCGATGTTCGGACCTTCCGGCGTCTCGATCGGGCAGATGCGGCCGTAGTGGGTGGGGTGGACGTCGCGAACTTCAAACCCCGCCCGCTCGCGCGACAAACCGCCTGGTCCTAGTGCTGACAGCCGCCGCTTGTGAGTGATCTCCGACAGCGGGTTGGTCTGGTCCATGAACTGCGAAAGCTGGCTTGAGCCAAAGAATTCGCGGATTGCAGCCATGACCGGCTTGGCGTTCACCAGGTCATGCGGCATGGCGGTCGACATTTCCTGGTAGACCGACATCTTTTCCTTGATGGCGCGCTCCATGCGCACCAGGCCGATGCGGAACTGGTTCTCGAGCAGCTCGCCCACGGCCCTGACGCGGCGGTTGCCGAGATGATCGATGTCGTCCACTTCGCCGATATTCCGGCGCAGCTTCAGCAGGTAGCGAATGGTCGAGTAGAAGTCATCGGGCTCGAGCGTGCGCTGGTCGAGCGGCGTGGCGTCCATCTGGCCGCGCAGCTTGATGTTGAACTTCATGCGGCCGACCCGCGAGAAATCGTATTTGCGGGGGTCGAAGAACATGCCGCGGAACAGTTGCGTCGCCGTTTCGAGCGTCGGCGGATCGCCGGGCCGCAGCTTGCGGTAAATCTCGATCAGCGCTTCCTGCTGCGTCTTGACGGTGTCTTTCTTGAGCGTGTCGGTGATCACAACGCCGGTCTCGTCGCGCTCGGGGAAGAACACGTCGATGGCGGTAATGTTCGCTTCGATCAGCTTGGCAATGGCCTCGGGCTTGGCGGGCGTGTTGGCCTCCGCCAGCACTTCGCCGCCGTCGGGGTTGGCGATTTCTTTCGCGAAGAACGCACCTTCGATGTCGTTGGGGGCAATCGGCAGCCGTTTGATCTTCGCCTTCTGGATTTCCTTCAGCACGTACGGCGTCAGCCGGCGGCCCTTGGGGACGATCACCTGGCCCTTGGAGTCTTCGACCGCATGCACCAGGCGCGAGCCGATCAGGCTGTCGGAGACCGGCCGGAACAACTGCTTGCCCTCGATGACAATCTGGTCGACCTTATAAAACGCCGCCAGGATCTCTTCGTCGGTCTTGAGGCCCAATGCCCTCAGAAACACCGTGCCCAGGAACTTGCGTTTGCGATCGATGCGCACATACAGCAGGTTCTTCTGGTCGTATTCGAACTCCACCCAACTGCCGCGGTAAGGGATGATCTTGCCCAGGAAGTACGTGCGGCGGTTGGCCGTCTCGAAGAACACTCCCGGCGAGCGGTGCAACTGCGAGACGATGACGCGCTCGGTGCCGCTGATGATGAAGGTGCCGTTGTCGGTCATCAGCGGAATCTCTCCGAAGAAGACCTCCTGCTCCTTGATGTCGCGGATCTGCTTTTCCCCCGTGTCGGGGTCCTTCTCGTAAATTGTTAGCCGGATCGTGACCTTCAGCGGCGCGGCGTATGTCATGCCGCGCTCCTGGCACTCGTCGACGTCGTACTTCAGCTTGAGGCCCACCGGGTCGCCGCACTTGGGGCAAAACGTGACGTGGTTGCCGGTGAACTTGCCGCAGGCGTGGCAGACCACATGCGGGGGCCCGTAGGGATCCGTCTTGATCGTGGAGCCGCAATGTTCGCAGGTCGTACGCAGGTGGTGCAGCCCGCGAAGATAGCCGCACTTGCATTCCCAATCGCCGATCGAATAGTCGACGAACTCGAGTTGCGACAGGCCTCGAAAATCGCTGACCGGAAAAACCGAATTGAACACCGCCTGGAGCCCCGTATCGTCGCGCTCACTGGGCAGCAGGTCCATCTGAAGGAACCGCTTATAGGAATCCTTCTGGACCTCGATGAGGTTCGGAATCGGGATCGCCGTTTTGATCTTCGAAAAATCGAACCGCTCCATCGCGGGGGCGGTAGCGGGTGAGCCATTAACGGTTAGGGTAGATTCCATAGGATCAAAACTCCCGAGCGCATCGGCCGGCTCTTGATGGCGGCGGCCTCAGCAAAGATCTGGTGCTACGCGCCGTGGACCGCTCTCGCGGCGCCAGCGGCGGAATTAGCCGGCGGCGCCGACATGCGCGTCACGGACTGGTTGACCATTGGGCGAACGGAACGTGTACCATTGCGGATGGACAACAGGCGCGCCTGAACCTGTCTGGAGGTAGGAAACACCGTATCGCGGTCCACTCGGACCGCTCCCGTTTCCGGAGAAACGACAAGCGTCATTCCCCCAGGGAACCAACTTCCTAAAGATGGACACACAAATAGTAGCTGCAGCTTCGAGTTCGGGAAACAGGATACAGGGGCACGCGCCTCGACAGGTGCATTATAACAATCCGCCTGCGCAATGGCAACGGAAATGCAAGACCCGGCCAACCCTATGTGATAAGCCGCACCAAACCGCCGGGCAGGGTTCTATCCTGCCCGGGATTCTGGGCCTCGACCGCCCGAAGCGTCCGTCGTGGATCGAGCTTCCGGCGGCGAGGAGGACTGGCCCGGCAGTTCCGGGCCAGACAGATTACTTGACCTCGACCAGGGCGCCGGCTTCGGTCATCTTCTTTTTCAGGGCTTCCGCCTCTTCTTTCGAGACGTTTTCCTTGATCGGCTTGGGTGCATTATCCACCAGGTCCTTAGCCTCTTTCAGGCCCAGGCTGGTGACTTCGCGGACGGCCTTGATCGTCGCGATCTTGTTCGCGCCGGCGCCGGTGAGCATGACCGTGAACTCGGTCTGCTCCTCAACTGCCGCGGCGGCAGGCGCGGCGCCGCCGGCTCCGGCTACTACCGTCGCGGCTGCGGCCGATACCCCTAGCTTTTCCTCGAGCGTCTTAACCAGCTCGGCGGCTTCCATCAGGGTCAGGCCCTGAATTTGTTCGGCGATTGTATTGATGTCCGCCATGACTCTCCTTGCTCCTTTTCGATTCGGATCTCACTTCATGCGCCCGGGTTCCTCCGCGCGGCGTCGCCGCGGGAACTCACCTCAGGCGGCAAATTTGTTCTTTTCCACACCCTGGTTGATAACGACGGCCAAATACCGGGCCGGCGCGGCCAAAACGCTGACCACGCGCTGCGCCGGGGCATTGATAACGTAGAGCAGCTTGGCGTACAGCTCATCCTTGCCAGGCAGTGTCGCCAGTTGATTCAAGGCGCCGACGTCGAGCACGCGGCCTTCCACCACTCCCGCCTTGAATTGCAACACGGGGTGCTCTTTGGCGTAGGCCACCAGCGCTTTAATCAGCGCGACCGGGTCGCCCTCGGTATAGGCCAGCGAGGTCATGCCCTGCAGCTTTCCGAGCACGCCGGCGTAAGGCGTTCCTTCGGAGGCCTGCCGCGCCAGGCGATTTTTCAGCACGAGATAGGCGCCGCCGTTCTGGCGCACCTGCCGCCGCAACTGAAAATCCTCCTCGACCTTGAGGCCCTCAAAGCCGCAGGCGAAGACGGCCGGCGCGCGCCCCAGCTCCTCGCGCAATTGTTCAATTTCGTTGCTCTTGATCGCTTTCGTTTTCATCGCACGCCCTCCTTGACCATCTCGGCTACGTCGAGATCAATTCCCGGGCTCATCGTCGAGGCCATCGTGACGCCTTGCACATAGCGTCCCTTGGCGGCCGAAGGCTTGGCCCGCACCACCGCTTCGATCAGCGCCGTTGCGTTTTCGGCCAGCTTATCCTTGGAGAAGCTCAACTTGCCGACGGGGGCGTGAATCACGCCCGCCTTGTCGGTGCGGAACTCGACCTTACCGGCCTTGATCTCGGTGACCGCCTTCGCCACGTCCTGAGTCACCGTGCCGGTCTTCGGGTTGGGCATCAAGCCCCGCGGGCCGAGAATTTTTCCCAGACGGCCGACGGATTTCATCATGTCGGGCGTGGCGACAATGGCGTCAAAGTCGAGCCAGTTTTCGGTCTGGATCTTCTTGACCAACTCGTCCCCGCCAACGATATCCGCACCGGCTTTCTCGGCCTCGGCGAGCTTTTCGCCCGACGCGATCACGAGAACTTTTTTGGATCTCCCCAGCCCGTTGGGCAGCACCACGGTGCCGCGCACCATCTGATCGGCGTGCTTGGGATCGACGCCGAGAACCATGTGAAGCTCGACGGTCTCGTCGAACTTCGCAACTTTGTTGTCTTGAAGAAGGGGAATCGCCTCGTCGATGCGATAGGGGCGCTTCTCGATTTTCTCAGCCGCGTTGCGGTATTTCTTGCCTCGTCGTTTCATATATCACCCTGGTTCGAACGGCTCCCAATCTGGCGGAGCCTCCCACGAGATGAGCCCGAATCCTTAACCGTTCCGGGCCATTTTTGCCTTTGCCCTGGCCGCCGCGGCCTGCTATCCCTCGACCCGCACGCCCATGCTGCGAGCCGTGCCTTCCACGCTGCGCATCGCCGCTTCGACGGTGTGGGCGTTGAGATCGGGCATCTTCTGCTTGGCGATCTCGGCAACCTGCTTGGAGGTGATCACGCCCACCTTGATGCGGTTCGGTTCGCCCGAGCCCTTGGCCAAGTTCGCGGCGCGCTTGATCAGCACCGCGGCCGGCGGCGTCTTGGTGATGAACGAATAGGTGCGGTCCTGGTAGACCGTAATCACCACGGGAATAATCAGCCCGTCCATCTCCTTGGCCGACGTTTTGGCGTTGAACGCCTTGCAGAAGTCCATGATGTTCACGCCTGCCTGACCCAACGCGGGCCCTACGGGAGGCGCCGGCGTTGCCTTGCCGGCCATGATCTGCAATTTGATCAGTTGCTTGATTCGTTTCGCCATGGAACTCTACTCCATCCGTGCGCGACCCGGCCCGAGACGGCAGTTCACCGCCCGTCTCGCGGTCTTGGTCAGAAATTCTGCTCGACCTGCCGCGGGCCTGCTAGCCGTCTTCTTTCTCGACCTGAAAATATTCCAACTCGACCGGGGTGCCGCGCCCGAAGATCGTTACCATCACTTTCAAAGTGCTGCGGTCTTCGTTGACTTCGTCCACGGCTCCCGTGAAGTTCGCGAACGGGCCGTCGACGATCTTGACGCGGTCGTTCTTCTCGAAGCTCATCTTCGGCCTGGGTTTTTCCGACGATGTCTTCTGCCGGTAGAGCGTCTGATTGACTTCATCAGCCGTCAGCGGCGTCGGAACTTGCCCGCCGCCGACGAAGCCGGTAACTCGCGGCGTATTCTTGACGACGTGCCAAAGCTCGTCGTCCATTTCGAGTTGCACCAGCACATAACCCGGATACAGCATCCGCTTACTGGTCACCTTCTTGCCGCTGCGCATCTCGACGACATCTTCGGTGGGGATCAGAATCTCGCCAATCCGCTCCCCGAAACCAAACGCGTCCGCGCGGCTGCGAAGGCTCTCTTTGACCTTATTTTCAAATCCCGAATAGGTATGGATGATGTACCAATCCATGCCCGGTATGCCGATTTGGCGGCCATTCTGGCCGGCGCCCGGAGCCGCTTCCTCGGATGGCGACGGTTCGGCCGCGACAGCCCCCTCCGGAACGCCGGCCGCCTCTGCCGCCGGAGTCTCCTCCTCGGCCTCGGCTAGCGTTTCTTCCGGCGATTCTTCGGCGCTGCCGGCCTCGATCGAGTCCGCTGCCACGGCCGGGTCCTCAGGGGACACGACTTCCTCAGCGCTCACTTCCACGGCCGCCTGTTCGTCATCGCTGGTCGAGTCCATTACGAGCCCGGCCTCCTGGTCGGACGAATCCCCATCGGCGGCGGAGTCATCCGCGGCCGGCAATGCTTCGGCGCCCATCGAGCCACCCAGCCCGGGCTGTTCCCCGGCGGCGGCATCGGCCGCAGTTTCCCGCGGCTCGGCGTCCAACTCGTCCTGCGATTTCGGTTCGCTCACGACATCCTCAAGCGGTCCAACTAGTTCGTAAAGTACTGATACAACCGGCTTATTGTGCTAGACAGCGCGTAATCCACGACGAAAAAATATAGCGCGAACAAGAAGACGGTAACCAGCACAACCACGGTGGTTGATTGTACCTGGTCGCGGGTCGGCCAGGTTACAAGCTTCATTTCCCGGCGCACACCTTCGTAGAACGTGCGGAGACGCTCTGGCCAGCTCTTCATCCGGACTACCAAGCTCTCCTCGGAGGCTTTGGCCACCTTGGAGCCCTTGGTTGCTTTAGGCGTCTTGGCCGCCGATTTCGCCACTGTCGCCATGAATCGTCTCCCGTCCGCTAACCGGCCTCGTCCCATGACTGCCTTTGCCCGCCCCGAATCCAGCCGCGCAAACGCCAGCCGGCGTCTCCCGCCCGCTCCGGCGGTCTCTTCGCCTCGCCGCCTGCCATCAAACCAAAGCTCAAGAAGCTGGCAGGGGCGGAGGGAATCGAACCCCCAGTTGCGGTTTTGGAGACCGCTGGTTTACCGTTAACCGACGCCCCTGCAAACTGGACGGATGATTCGCAACGCCCCGGTTGGCTGTCCGGTTCGGCTGGGCCAGCCCACCGGGTCCTCGAATTATCCTACCACTTGCCGTGCGTCACTTCACCTCGCGGTGAATTGTGTGCCTCCGAAGCTTGGGGCAGTACTTCTTCAGCTCCAGCCGCCCCTGCTGCTTCTTCTTGTTCTTCGTGGTCGTATAATTCCGCTCTTTGCTTTCGGTGCATTCGAGGGTGATTACTTCGCGCGCCATATCCGCCTCCTGATTACTCGACAATCTCGCTGACGGTGCCGGCGCCGATAGTGCGGCCGCCCTCG
>JBBDWJ010000381.1:0-10189 GCA_040902925.1 Bryobacterales bacterium
ACACTTGCTTCCAGCGGTCCGATGGTTGAGTCATGGGTGAGTTTCAGCGCAGCGAACCTGTGCGGCGGGGGCGTTGGGGCCGGGCTGCTTGCTTTCAGCTTCCCACAACCCTGTTTGACCTGCCCGGGCGCAAACGGGACGGACATTACCCTTCAGTTTTCGGTAGCCCGCTGCTCTTCAAGGTCCGTAGGATACGACTGCATGAGCGTTCCCCGCCCCCTTCCCGCTTTCGAAACCATGTACCGCGCGACGGTCGAGCGAGACACTGCGTTTGACGGCCTGTTTTTTGTTTGCGTTCCCACGACAGGGGTGTTTTGCCGCCCGACGTGCCCCGCGCGGAAGCCCTTGCGCCGCAATGTCGAATTCGTCGCCACGGTGCAACAAGCGCGGAACGCCGGCTACCGCCCTTGTCTGCGCTGCAAGCCGCTGGAACCGGCCGAGTCGCACCCTGCCTGGGTGGTCGGGCTGCTTGCCAAAATGCGCGCCAGCCGCGAGCGCATCACCGATCGGGGCCTGCGCGCCGAAGGGTTGAGCCCGAGCCAGGCCCGCAGCTATTTCCGGAGGCGTTTCGGCGTGACGTTCCAGGGCTTCCAGCGCGCGCATCGCATGAGCGACGCCTTCCAGCGGCTCAACGCCGGCCAAACCTTAATTGGCACGGGGTTCGACTCCGGTTACGAATCGCACAGTGGGTTCCGCGATGCCTTCGCCGCCGAGTTTGGTGTTCCTCCCGGCCAAGCGGCTCGCGTCACGTGTCTCGTGGCCGAAGAAATCACAACGCCGCTGCGCCCGATGCTTGCCATCGCCAGCGAACGCGGCCTCTGTCTGCTCGAGTTTTTGGATCGCCGGGCGCTGGCGACCGAGCTGCGTGATCTGCGCGCCCGTCTCAAGCTTCCCATCACGCCGGGTTCGAACCAGCATCTCGATCGGCTGCGGAAGCAGTTGGCGGAATACTTTCGCGGAACCCTGCGGCGCTTCGACGTTCCGCTGGATCTCGGCGGCACGGCTTTCGAGCGCGGCATCTGGAGCCGCCTGGTCCAAATTCCGTTCGGGCGCACGGCCAGCTACTCGCAACTCGCAACGGAAGCCGGCAAGCCGGGCGCGGCGCGAGCGGTCGGCCACGCCAATGGCAAGAACCCCATCGCGATCGTCGTGCCATGCCATCGCGTTGTGGGAAACGACGGATCACTACAGGGTTACGGCGGCGGGTTGTGGCGCAAGCGCTGGCTGTTACAGCACGAGCGCGATGCGTTGGAACTGGTACTGCGGCCGGCAATGCCTCCCGGCGCGCTGGCGGCCGCCGGCTTGGTCAACCATCCCGCAACGCGGCAGGCTGGGCGCGTTACGCGGCAAGCCGAGACCAGCCATACCGGCGCACCGCAACGCAGCGCCCGGCAAGCGACGGCTCGGCAGACAGGAACGCAAAAACTAAAAACCAACTAACTCACGCGCCGGCGACCCAAGCGCGGCCACAGCAATCAGCCCCGCTCGCCGCAATGCCCTGCCCTGCTCCAACGCACGGTTGATGTGGCAACCCTGCCAACTCACCAAGCCACACCTGCGAGAATGGCAGGATGCACGAATCCGAAAAGCCCTCCGCCGAGGCCCGCTCGCAGTATGACCTCCGGCTGGAGGCCCGCCGGGCCACGCTCGCGCAAAGTGAAAAACGCCACAACACGCTCGGCTTTCTTCGTACCGTCACCGTTGTCGCCGCGGCGGTGATTCTTTACTTGGCGTGGGGAGAAAACCCAGTCCTCGCCGACTGGTGGCTGCTCGGGCCGTTCGTGGTCTTCCTCTGGCTCGGGTCCCGTCTGCATCGCCTGATGAACGAACAAGCACGGGTCGGCCGCGCGATCGCTTTTTACGAACGCGGCATCGCGCGGCTGGAAGGCCGCTGGGCCGGAAACGGCGAAACCGGCACGCGCTTTGCCGATGAGCACCACCTCTACGGGCTCGATCTGGACCTGTTCGGAAACGAATCGCTATTCCAACTGCTCTCGAGCGCCCGCACGCGTATGGGCGAAGACACTCTCGCGGCCTGGCTGCTGGCTCCCGCGCCGCCCGAGGCTATCGAGGCCCGCCAGAAGGCTGTCGTCGAGCTCGCGCCAAAGCTTGACCTGCGCGAAGACTTGGCGGTGCTTGGCGAAGACGCTCGCGTCGGCGTGCATCCGGAGGCGCTTGCCGCTTGGGGCGAACGCGAGCCGCTGCTCAAGCCTTCGCCTTTCCGCATTGTGGCCTGGCTGCTCTCGGTGCTCGGCGTGGCTGCCCTGTTCGCCGGCATGACTTACCTCGTCGCCGCGATGGGTTTTCTAAGCCTGCCCGAAACGACGGTATCGCTGCTGCGCGCCTACTTCTTATTCATGCTGATCGTCCTTGCGCTCGTGCTGTGGCGGTTTAAAAAAACCACCGATCGCATCATGGCCGAAGTCGATGAGGCCGCCCGCGACCTGGCCCTGCTCTCCGGGGTGGTTCGCCGTCTCGAAGCCGAGCAGTTTTCCTCGCCGCGTTTGCGGGAAGTCCGCTCTCAGCTCGACACCGAGGGCAAGCCGCCGTCGCGGCGCCTGGCGCAGCTCACGCGGCTGATCGATCTCGCCGATTCGCGAGGCAACGCCTTCATGGCCATTCTTGGGCCGCTGCTGCTGTGGGACCTGCATCTTTCCTACGCCCTCGAAGACTGGCGCCAGGTCTCGGGGCCCGCGATGCGCCGCTGGCTCAACGCCGTGGGCGAAATCGAAGCGCTCTCGTCATTCGCCGGCTATTATTACGAGCACCCCAACGACATATTTCCGGAGTTCACCGCCGACTCCCCGTGCTTCGAGGGCGAAGCGCTATGCCACCCGCTGCTCGCCGACAACGTCGTGGTGCCGAACGACGTCAGCCTCGGAAAAGACATGCGCGTGCTCGTCATCAGCGGCTCGAACATGTCGGGAAAAAGTACCCTGCTGCGAACCGTCGGCGTCAACGCGGCGCTGGCGCAAGCCGGAGCCCCGGTGCGGGCGCGACGCTTGCGGCTATCGCACGTCTCTCTGGGAGCGTCGATTCGCGTGCAGGATTCCCTGCAGGCCGGCGCGTCGCGTTTCTACGCCGAGATTACGCGCCTGCGCCAGATCATGGAGAAGGCCGCTACCGATCCGCCGGTCCTGTTCCTAATCGACGAGTTTCTGCACGGCACCAACTCGCACGACCGCCGTATCGGGGCCGAGGCAATCGTCAAAGGACTCGTCGAGCGCGGCGCGGTCGGCCTCGTCACCACGCACGATCTGGCGCTCGCCCATATCGCGGACTCGCTGGAAGCGCATGGCCGCAACGTTCATTTCGAAGACCACCTTGAAGACGGCAAGATGACCTTCGACTACCGCATGCGCCCGGGAATCGTCGAGAAGAGCAACGCCATCGCGCTGATGCGCTCGGTCGGTCTGGAGATATGAACGGCGATACGGTAGATCAGCTTGCCAGCCGGTCACCCGCAGCGGGTGGTACAAGCGACGTTAGTCGCGCCGCCGATGGCTTGTGATGAGTTCCATTCCTACTTGCAGGCTGACGCCGGCCTGCCACCGCCCTGCGCCGTTACGCTCGCAGAAAAAACCCACCGCGGAGCTATTCCAGGGGTCAAAGCGGTTGCCGAGAAATCGCTGTGGATCAATTCGAAACTGGACGTCGAGGCGCTGCCCCAGACCGCTGCCGGAATTCGTGATCGTGCGCAGCCGCGAGTCGTATCGAGACCCGTCGACCTCGCCTACGTAATCCTCAACGAGCAAGCGGTAGGTTTGGATCGACGGGTGAATCGTCAACTTGCGCCAGGTGTATGCGAGGCCTACCTCAGGGCTTGTTTTCTGAATCGCCGTCGCTTGCAGCCGCACCGGGTCGCCCCATTCAAGCTCGACTCCGGCGATGGGCCGGCGCAATGTGTAGAAACGCTTCTGCATCGATGATAAACCGATGAAATTGTAGAACACCAGTATGGCTATCTCGTGGTCTTCGCGCAGGTCCCATTTGGGGCCGATGCCAAGACCGGCTTCGCCGAACCATGGGCTGGTGTTCGTGCGGGTCGTCATCGGACCCGCGGGTGGCTGGAAGCTGCCCTCCCAGTTGGCAGGCAGCGTCTGCTCCTGCGACGAGTTGGCTACGCCGATGTCGTAGCGAATGAAGAAATAGATATCTCCCGGCTGATCGTCCCCGCGAGCAGGGGCCTGTTGCCCGAAGGCCGGGAACTGCACGGCGATCAACGCGGCCGCAAGAGCTACAAGTCGGAATCGAACAATCACTCGGTTAGTTGACGTCCCCAGCGCGCTGCCCGCTTACATGATAACCGAGCGCGCCCCCGGCACGCACAGCCACGCACAGCGCGTGTCCCTGTTGGAATCCCGGCCTGGCTGTTACACCGCCGCGACAAACGCGGTCGTTTACTCCCTCACGCTGCGCACCAGGCGGATATAGGCATGGAACGACAACTTCTCGCTACCGCAAGAGCCGTCCACGTAATAAATCAACCACCGCTTGCCGTCAGGCCAAAGATCGGCCGTCCACATCAGCGCAGCGCTTTGGTCGAATACGGGGTCGAGGTGATACGTGCCGTGCTTGGTCGCGGCCATGATCGACATGCCTTCCTCGAGGGTCGGCAAGCGCCAACCGGTACACCCGGCGAGTCTGTTATCGTTGGCCGCCTCGGCGTAGGCTGGCGCGTCGGCATCGCCCTCAATCGCCGCTGCTGAACCGATTTTTTCCCACATCAATCTGGTTGCGTGGTCGACGACCACGAGCTGATCGCCTAGCACCTTCTGTTCAAACTGATTGGAGACTCCCAGGCCCGCTTCATTGATCCCGGCGCAGTAGAAGTTGCGGCGCACGAGCATAATTCTCGCCTCCGCGGTCGATAGCGCTGCGGGCTCGCTGCGCAACTCCAGCCGCGGCGAAGCGGTGCGTATGAAATTTCCGATCGCTGCGATCAGCCCCTCTACATCCTGTCGAAACCGTGTGTCGCTGATTTCAATCGCATGGCTTCGCGCCAGCGGAACCAGCGACCGGGGCAGTTCCTCTGCTTTCGGCATGGTTGCCCGCCCCACCAGCACGGGGATGATCGGAACCGACTTGCCGATGGCGGTGGCGATCTCCTGGCGAACATAGTCGCCATGCCGATCGATCCTGCGGTGGCCGTGCTCGTCGACCGCGGTAAGCCAGGAGCGGCCAATCAGAACAACAACCGCATCGGAGGCCTTCAAAGTCTGATCGAGCACCTGCACGAAATCCTGCCCAGGCATCATGTCGTCCACGTCAAAGAAAACGTGTTCATTGCCAAAGTGTGCGGCGAGGTGATCGAAAATGCGCCCCGCGTACGGAGCTGTATCCTCGCGTCTGTAACAGATAAATACGCCCGGCATTGGAGTCCATCCTAGACCGACAGGAAAGTCGAAAGCCGGGTTGCGTGCGGCCGCCGCTTGTTTGCCGCTGCTGGTTTATCGCGTCTAGTTTGGCGGAGGAGAGGCATACTTCGCGCGGGCCGCTCGCTTCCCTGCCCCCTTCGACGAAATAGCGCTGGGCGCTGCGGTTCTAAGACCCGATGGCGCGCCACGGCTCGAAGGCGTTATCCAAGTGCCCCATCGCGGGCCGCAACTCGGGGAAGTTGCGCAGCAGGATGCTCGACATATTGTTGTTCTCCACCCAGTCGATGCCGGCCTGCGTGTAGATCTCAGGTCCGTAGTCCTCGGACAGAAAACGGTCGCTCTTGAGCCGCCGGGGAGCCATCAGCGTGAAAATGCGGAAGGCGGTGTCGCTGAACCCGCATCCTTCCGGCGGAGTTTCGGCATACAGCCCTACCATCAGATCGACGCGGTCAACGTCGTCGTTGTAAACCTTGCGAATCTCTTCGCGCCATTGCTCGTTATCGGTGAGCTGCTCGAAACTGTCCACGGGGTCGAGATGCAGCAAGCGGCGAAACTGGTTGTAGCGCGGCACTCCGCGCTCGCGGTCGCGAAGAATATCCACGGCGGCGAGATCGAGCGTCGGACCGGCCTCACGCTCCAGCCGTTGCATAAACCGAGGGTAGTTGTGCAGCATGACCGCCCCCGGATGAACGACGCCGAACGAGTAGAACAGATCAGCAAGCGAAAACTCCTCGAGTACGGCCCGCGATTTGCGCTCCGATACGTCGGGTATCTGAAGTTCTCGCAGCACGCTATGATCCGCGGCCGAACGAAGCACCAGATCGTCGGGCATCAGCGGATGCATGCGATAGACGGAAACGAACTCTTCGGTCAGCGAGTAAGGAACGCCAAAGTGATCGGTTTCGCTTCCGGGAATGCCGCTGATCACATCGCTGTCGCTGATTCTCCCGCGTTGCTTGAGCTTGGCCTCTCCCGCCAGGCCCCACCAGTTGGAGGCCACTCCGACGGCGGTGGTGGGGTGGGAAAGGATGGCGGGAGTCCAGTCCACCGTGTGGATCTTGGCAATCAGGGCGGAGTTGATGAGCCGCGCCTTTTGAAACAGGTCGTCGTCGGACCAGTCCGCGTGCTCTTCCCGCAGCTTGTCGCAGATGGCGTTGTGTTCCCGCGCGAAAAGCGTGTGCAGCAGGCTCAAGCCGATCCACCAGTTTCCCGTAACGCCGGTTAGGTCGGTTCCCGTCGTCGGGTCCACAGGCAGCAGATTGTCAGCGGTGAGCGTGAGCTTCCCGTCGACTCCGGAGCGAAGCGTTTGCATGATTTCGGCAGTGCTGCCGTAAACCTGCGAAGCGTCCCACCATTGCGTCTCGTGGTTGAGAAAAGTCGGAATCGGATCGCTTGAGTTCGGCGAACGAGTCGGGTCGGGGCAGGTGCGGCGAATCTCCATCACATCGCCGCCCCATGGGTCGCCGGGTTCGAGCGGAATTTGAAATGGATCTTCTTTCTGGTTCTTGCCGTGGCTGAACCAGTCGTGTACTTCGAATTGAATCCAGGCCGCGGCGAGCAGGTTCAGAATCGTCGCGGGTTTGAACGTGTCGCGCGTCATCAACTCGCGGCTCACCACTCTGGGGCTGGGAGTCAGCAGCGCCGGCTCGGGGTCGGGGATGGTGTGCTCAAGCGGCACGTTGCGGCCGAATCGCGTGTGAATCGCCCCCATGCGCGGGTTGTCGAGGTCGTTGAACGTGCCGTCGGGCGTGCGGGCGTCCTTGTGGCGCACACTCGCGTCGGGCGGCGGCGGCTGTTCGACAAGAGCCACGTGCGAGGTGTCGAAGAGGTTGCGCTTGCGCAAAATGTCGCGAATGCGCAGCAGCCGGACCAGCCCGAGGAAGTCCGGCAACTTGTGCCACGGGACGAACTCGTTGAAGAACGTTGTCCAAGGGTCCGCCTGCCGCATCGTCATCGGCGTGACTTTCTTAGCGCGTTCCTTCACTGGCTTCGGAGGCATTCATTCACTGCTTGTTAGCTGCCTGGGATGCTATGCGAGCCGTACGAAGACAAGACCGCGGCCGCTACGGCCCGTCTCCGGCGGCGGCAGAGCTGTTCTGCGCGCTAAATGGTGCCGGCTGAAAAACCGACATTATCTCCTCGATCATTTCCGCGCGCGAATTGTAGCGGCTCTCTTCGTAACAGCCCAAGGGGTTCTCTGTGACGTTCACCAAACACTTGTTGCAATAGGTACAGGGATTCTCAGGCGCGTTCACCCCGGCCGCAAACATCTTGACCAGGTCGTTGTTGGCCACGAGCGGACGCGCGATCGTAACCGCGTCGCACATGCCCAGCTTCAAGGCGTCACGAATCACCGAAGCCGTTTGGAATCCGCCCGTGCAAAATACCGGGATGCCCACCGTAGCCTTGATCGCGTGGGCCTCGGGCAGCAGCCGGCCTTCGATCTGCCAATCGTGGGCCTCGACCCACATGCGCCGGAACAGCGCGCCGAGCTTGGCGTTGCGGAAAATCCGATAGTTGCGATAGGTGTTCAGGCCGCTCGAAATCACGGTGTCGTACGTCTTAACCGCGTGATCGAGTGGCAAGTCGCCCGCGGGATTCAGTGGATGAGGAAACGAGCTCCCCGTCGAGACGTGGATCGCGTCGACGCCATCCTCCTCGAGCCACTTGCACACTTGCTTGGACTCCTCCAGCGTGTTCCCCTGCTTGGCGCTCTTTTGAAAGAAGCTCAGGATGCCGTGGTGCTCGACCGCGCTAATCTTCATCTGGAGGTGAAAGTCGTTGCCGACTTCGGCGCGGATAGCGCGCACGATCTCGCGCACGAACCGGGCCCGGTTTTCCAGCGGGCCGCCGTACTCGTCATCCCGGTCGGTGATCGCGGAGCTGAGAAACTGCGTGATCAGATAACCGTTCGCGCCGTGCAGCTCGACGCCGTCGAGACCGGCTTCCCGGGCCCTCCGCGCGCCCTGCGCGAAGGCTGCGACGGTCTCTTGAATCTGCGCCACCGTCATGCGTTCGCATTCGAAGCCGTGCAGCTCTTCGGGCTTGTCGGTAGAGCTAAGGCCTTTGTCGTATTCGATGCCGCCGATGTCGCGCTGCCGGCCGGCATGACTGAGCTGCAGAATGAACTTGCAGTCATGTTCATGGACACGCTTGCCCAGCTCCCTCCAGAACGGGATGCGGTCGTCGCGCTCAATCGTGGCGTAGTTCGGAATGATGCGGCCGTGGATATGCACAGGGACAAACGAAGAGATAATCGCACCCACGCCGCCGCGCGCGAATTTGAGCTCCCAGTTGATGCGCGCCTGGTTGCCCGAACCGTCGTAGTTGTCGAAGCGGCCGGAAATGTTCGAGCGGAAAATCCGATTCTTGACCGTCAAGTTCCGGCACGACAGGGGTTCGAAGATGAGATCTGCGGGCATTGCGGGTGACGGGAACTAATATCCCAGACCAACTTGGGATCAATTGTACTGCTTCGGTGCTTTGAAAGAAACAAAAAACAGGAACGACGCCTCATCGCCTGCCGTAGTAAAGCCTCTTCACGCGATGGCGATTGGACGCGATGCGTCCTCGCGGAGGCGCCGCTGCAATCGGACCCGATCTGTTGATTGATTCCCGAATCCGCCAGATCCAAAGCCGGTTCTTACGCAGCGCCGTTCGAATCAAATCTCGGTTGCCACGTTGTCCACGCGATTCAGAATCACTCTCTTAACCTCGGCCAGGCCACTGACCGCCGCAATCTGGTCGATAGTCAGATCCAATTCCAATGCGCCGGCGAGAACGTTCTCGTGAATCTTGCCCTCGAAACCCAATGCCGTTAATCGTTCTTTAACGACGCCGACGCTGGCGCGCAGCCGTTTCTCGAGTGCGGCGTAGGTTGTAACTTCAGCCGTGGGTTCTTCCGCGGCAATCTGCACCAAGACCGAAATTCTGTCGCCTCCGCGATCCTCCTGTTCCATAAGGCGCATTTCGTCGCGAAGTCGGGGCTCGATTTTTGATTCGTCCATGGAAAGCTTCCTCACAGATCGCTTCCGCTGGCCTGCCAGATGTCCAACTCCGGCGCGTTCCGTCCGGCAAAATGTCCTTGAGTACGTGTTAGTGTGGGCCGCGGGCGCAGCGCGCTGCGCCCCTACAGGGTCTTGCCCGTGGGCAAGGAATTCTCGGGACACCCGAGTGGGGCGCCGCACGGGCATCGTGATCGTCGAGAATCCGTTGTAGGGGCGTAGCGTGCTACGCCCGCGACGCCAGCACGCCAAACGTACTTCCACGACAGTGTACGAGTGTCCCAGGACCAGTGTTCACGGCGCCCAAGGGGCTTGGAGCAGAATAACAGTTCAAAGCCCCCGGTTCGAAGACACGCCTGTCTTGGTTGGCGGATGGCGTGCTTAGCTGACAGTCGCGGCAGCAGCCAACCCCAGTCCCACGCCCGCCTTGGCGCGCATGACCGACGCGTAGGCGTTGATGAGTCCGTACCCCGCCTGGTTGGGCAAGTAGGGGATAGGCTCGCAGCTTTCCTCCAGGATTTTCTTCACCATCATCGGCGAGAGACTGGAGTTCTGTTCCAACATCAGCGCCACCAGTCCCGCGACGTGCGGCGAAGCCATCGACGTGCCGCTCATGACCCCAAAACCGCCGCCCGCTAACGTCGACCGGATCGCGACGCCGGGTCCGCTGACGTCGGGCTTGGTAAGGCGAATCGTGGATGCGGGAGAGAGTCGGCCGCTGCCGGGTCCGACGCTCGACGAGCCCGCCAGAATCATAGCCTTATCCACCGAGCCCACCGTGATGGCGCGCCCCGCGGCGCCCGGGTG
>JBBDWJ010000382.1:0-10181 GCA_040902925.1 Bryobacterales bacterium
ATTGTACTACATTATGCAAAGTACTTTGTAGCATTATTTCACAGCTTCCTGTCCCTCGAACTCGAACCATCTCAGGCAGCCTCGTTCAAACCCTTGGCCTCAGTGGCACACTGAGGTGTACGGCGTGGGCGGCCAAAGGACTTACAATCCCGATCTGGCGGTAGAAGCCGTCTATGAAGGCGACCGAGACCATCACGGTCCAACTTGCGAGCGAGGCGTTTAGGCATCGGTGCGGAAAAAAAATCGTAGATTGAGGCACGAACTTCGGACGTGCAAATCTGAGATTCTCTAGACGCGCGAAAAGCTTTTCACGGTCCATCAAGGAGCCCCATTTAGATTTGTAGTGTACCAGCTCATTGCGAAGCTTGACCAGTAGATCTGCGGATTGGTAAGGTTCGTGTCCTCTACTAAGTTTCGGTTTGCGAAGGAGATGGAGGACTAGTTCGTACCGGCGTAGCGTCTGCGATCTATCAATGACATCGGCCATCGGGGAAAGAAATTGTCGCGCAACTGGGTCCAAAGCGTTCGACCCGAGATGGTGGCCAGGACCATGCACTATGACTTCAGAGATCTCAGACTCAAGGGCCGCCGCTGACTGGAGGATGGCACCAACCACAAACGCGCGATGCTCGACCATCGGCCCATCGGACGGAGAGACGTCTGCTGTCTCTTCTATCGCGTTCGCACGGGTGGCAAAGATTGCAGCACCACGGAGAAACTGTGCGGTGAAGCTGTATCGAACCTCGGCCTTTGCGCTGACTAGTGAAGACGGCACAAGCTCCGTAACCTATCGAATCGGACGTCAGTCGTATGTCAGGATAACAATAAACAAATGGAAATGGACAGAAGTCAAAGAGAAAAAGGAGAAAAGCCGAAAATGTGACAGGCTCAATTTCGTTCAAGTGACTTTCAATAAAAGACTTAGAAGAAATCGGAAATCGAACACCCGGCATTGAACGAGGGGGAAGAACGCCCACGGCGGTCCGCCGGAATCACCCGCTGCGCGACGCCGCCGACCGCCCCTCCGACCTGCCAGCCCGTCGCGGGATGCGCTGATGGAGATAGAGGGGAGGGCACCTTAACCTCGTAAAGTTCGCAAGCTGCCCCGACCCGCCAATCTCCGTTTACCTCAAAAACGTGGCAGGCTCAATCCTGACACCGCGGCCCAGCCTGCCCGAAGCTTGGGGCGGTGCCACGCCATAGAGATAACGAGATCCGGACAGATCGCTGACCAGACACCAATCTTCTCAGCCACCCCAAACCGCCCGTCCCAGCCGAATCGGTCACACCGCAATCAGCATCATAAAATCAATGACATGCAGGCGAAAACCCCCGAAAAGTTTGGAGCCGCGTGCTACCCTCCAGGAAGAGGAAGAGTAGGCCAAAAATGCGGAGGGCAAGAGGTCGAGGACGGGCGCCTGAGGGCCTGTAGGCAAGACGCAGAGAGCGCCCCAAAAACCGAACCCCAGTGTTTTCAGTCCCGAAGCAGGAAAAACATCGTAAAAACCGCTCAAAACTGCTCACCCGGGCGCGCCCGGCCAACGGCGAACTCGCCCCCGCCGCCAACCCAACCCCATCGCCTTCGCGGAATGCGGGCATTCGCGGACATTTGCGGGCCTTTCCGGACAAATCATGCCGAATCCGGGCGAACCACTCCGAGAGGGTAGGGCCGACGCGGTCATCCGCCAGGTTTCCTGTCAGATCCCCGCCGCGAGCCAGCCGCATGAGCCGGAAAAGCTTCACAGCCCGAGCAATATCCTGAGCCGGTCCTCGACTTCCGCCATCGTTTTGGAAGATACCCGGCCGCGGTAGCGGGTCAACCGACTTTTCGAGAGCGAGCGAACATCTTCGCACTTGATGTAGCTCACGTCGGAAAGACCGCCCTCCGGCGGCTTCACGGCAACATGCCAGCGGATCTTTTTATCGCTTCGAGTCAGCGGAATGGCGACCAGCAGTTCGGCGGGGCCGTGGTTAAAGGGATTGACGGAGACAATCAGCGCCGGTCGATGTCCAGCTTGCTCTCGGCCTTGGGTTGGATTGAAGTTGAGGTCCCAGATGTCGCCGCGGTCGGGCCGGGAAGCGCTCATTCGTCTTTGAGCCCGTCGGAGAGAGTCTGCTCCGAGATGCTGCGCTCGGCCTGCTCTTGCTTCCAGGCTTTGCGGTTCTTTTTCAGGGCCGCGTAGCCGGCGTTGGCCTCTTGCAGAAATCTCTCGCGCCGGTAGTGCTCGACGGCCCGCTCCAGCACGGCCTGTTCCGACTCGCCCTCTTCGCGCGCAAGACGCCGCAATGTCTGGTGAGCCTCGGCCCCAATCTTGACGCTAGCGCTTGCCATAAGCCTCTCGACCCGCATTCATTATAGTAGTTGACGAGAACAATCAAACCGTCTTGATAGGCTAGTGCGGAACACTTGGGACCCCATGCTAGCTTTAAGCCAGAGAGGGGGGGATTTACGCCTTTATGCCCCGCAACGGGCCCAGGTCGTCGCTGGAGAATAGGAAACGCCAAACGAACCCAATTTGTCCCTTTGTTTTCAACAACGGCGTGGAAAGCGAAACCAATCCCAGGGCCGTTTGGTGGCTGGCTCGCCCCTCGACACTCTCCAGCGGGAGCCCAGCGGGAACGCAGCAGGAACGGGGGACAGGTCCGCAATGGCCGTGCGTTGCGCGCCCCGGTTCTCACTGAGAGTTATTGCTTGCCGGCCGGGGCGGCGGTTACTTACTGTGGAGTCGCTTCGGGGGGGCCGCCGCCGCCCGGCTGATTGAACCAGCGCTCGACCTTATCGTCGGGGTCGGTCGAGGCGGGGTGGTCACGCCACAGCCAGCGCATCATGTCGGGCAGGATGGCCCCGCCGTGCTTCGAGCTGTGGCGGCCGATGCCCCAGACGTGGTTCACTTCGTAGCCCTTGTCCTCTAGCGCCTTTTGCATGCGGACATTCTGGTAGAACCAGTCGCGGTCCTGATTGTATTCGCCGTCGCGCCGCACGCCGCGATTGTCGTTGCGGCCATCCTGCAGGAACACTCGCAGCGGTTTCTTTTCGCTTTCGCGAACCATGTCTGAATACTTATGCCCGCCGCGCAGATCGACGTACGTGCCGATCAGGCTCAGCACCTTGCGGAACTGGTTCGGCCGCTCCCAGGCCACGGTGAAAGCGGCGATCGCGCCGGAGCTCGAGCCGCCGATGCCGCGATGCTCGGGGTCTTTCGAAATGTTGTATTCCTTGGAGAGCGCCGGCAGCAGCTCATCGACGATGACGCGGGCGTAGCGGTCGTCGAGCGAGTTATATTCCTCGGGGCGATTGGTGTCGCGGTCGCCCCAGTTGTCGGGCGTCGGTTCGGGTTGATCGGGCCGCCTTCCGGGATTGATGAACACGCCAATCATGACGGGAATCTCGCGCCGGTAGATGAGATTGTCCATCACGTTCTGCGCGCGCAGATCGCCCTGCTCATTCTTGTAGGCTTGCCCGTCGTTGAAGATCATCAGCCGCGCCGGCGTCTTGCCGTCGTATTGCGCCGGTATATACGTCCAATAGGTATGCTGCGTGCCGGGATACGCCTCGCTCGGCAGCGTGAACGGCCCGCGAATTTCACCCTTGGGCACGCCTTCCTGTTGCAGAGAGTCGGGACCCAGGTGATAGTGGATGTCAGTGTCGGGACCCGGCCGCTGGGCGAGCAGGCCGCTCACCATATTGACCAGAACGAGGGAAAGCAGGCATGCGAGCCGCAGTCTCATCAAGGAGCGCCTCCGGGTCGAACTTGATTGGGATCGCCGACAGGGTTGTTGGGATCGCCGACAGGTTAGCATAGACGCCTGACGAGTGCTCCGAAAGCAGGGATTAGGTAGTGTCCCTGTGTTGTGTTGGTGGGGATCGGGTTCTCTCTCATCGCCGCGGGCCATCCGAGCCCCACTCGCAAGAGTGGGGTCAACCGATTCGCTGGACTGCGCCAACTCCGATTTGCTATCCGATACGGGCGGATGATGAGCTACTATGATCCGAGCAGGAAACCACAATGCCGAACATCCCTCAACCCATTACCGTCAGCGCGGCGCCACCGCAAAACAGCACCTATTCGCAAGCCGTCCGTCTCGGCGGCCTAGTCTATCTTTCCGGGCAGCTTGGCGTGCGACCCGACGGGACCCTTCCCGGCAGTTTCCCGGATCAGGTAAGGCAGGCTCTCGAGAACGTGTCGACCGTTCTGCAGGCCGCCGGATCGTCTCTTTCCCTTGTGGCGAAGGTGAATATCTACGTGACGGATTTCTCGCGCCTTCGTGAAATGAACGAGGTGTATCCCGAGTTCTTTCCGCACCGCCCCGCCAAGACCACGGTCGAGATTGCGCGTCTCGATAAAGGCGCGCAGATCGAAGTGGAAGTCGTCGCGGCCGCCGGAGACTAAGCAATCTTCGTTTACTCGGGCTTCGCCAGCGAATAGCGCACGATTTCTTTGTCGTTGCGCGTCAAAATGTGGCGATTGGCATAGGCCGGATGCGACCAATGGACGGCCCCGAGGGCGCGGCGGCGCTGTGTCGGGCTGGTCGGCTCGATCAGTTTTGTGCGGTCGATTTCTTCGTACCCCCGCGGGGAAAGCCGGGCGATGATCAGCTCGCCGCGGTCGTTGTTGATGAAATAGCGGTCCCCGTGCCGGACGATTTGCGCCGACGCCCAGCGCTCTTTCTCGACGGTAACCTCCATCGTTTCCCAAACGCGCTTTCCGGTGCGGGCATCCAGGCAGCGGAACTGCCCGTAGCTGCCGATGCCGTAGATGGAATCGCTGTCGAGGATCGGCGTGGTGACCAGCGGATGCAGGCCGTCCGTGTCGATCTCGCTATCGCTCATGCCGCGCCAGACGAGTTCCGCGGCGGGTTTTTTCGGGTCGAGCCGCAGCATCCGCGAACCGTTATAGAAAGACGAGATGAGCAGGCGCTCCGCGTCCCAAACGGGCGTGGCCACCGTGAGGCCGTAGTTCACCTTGAAGGGATACTCCCAGTAAACCTTGCCGGTCTTCGGATCGAGCGAGACAAGAGCTGCCGGATGCCAAATGATGAGTTGCCGCGTACCGCCCGCGTCCACAATGACCGGCGGGTTGTAGCCCGGCTCAACGTCCGCGGAAAGCGCGCGCCACAGTTCCTTGCCCGTCATCTTGTCGAACGAGACAACCTTGGCGTCGGGGTCGCCGCCGACCAGACAGATGAGCTGGTTGCCCTCGATCAGCGGCGCGCCGACCATGCCCCAGGTAGGCAGTTGCGCGTTGTAGTCTTCGCGATAATCCTTCTTCCACAAGACTTCGCCGGTCAACGCGTTGAGGCAGAACAGGTGGCCGAGCGCGCCGAGCACATAGACCCGGTCGCCATCGACGGTGGGCGTGGCGCGCGGTCCAACGTCATATTGCAACCCGGCGTAATCGGCAGGCCACTCGTGCTTCCACAAGACTTTGCCTGTTTTCTCGTCGAGGCAAACGGCGCGTTCCACGCCTCGGCGGCCTTGCACGGAGACGAACTCCGTAACAAAGACACGGCCATCAGAAACCGCCGGACCCGAATACCCCGCGCCAATCGGCACTCGCCAGGAAAGCTCAAGGCCGTTGGCGGGAAAGTTTTCGAGAATGCCGGTTTCGGTCCAGACGCCACGACGTCCCTCGCCGCGCCACTGGGGCCAATCAGCCGCGGGCAGCAGCGCTGCTAGCGCCGTTGCCAGCGCCAAACCGGCAAGCCGCCGGCCCAAAGCGAGCCCGGAATACCGTTGTCCGCAAAGTCGAATTCGTTGTGCCATGAGGATTGTGGGAAATGCTGGAGCGCCGTTGACGCTCAATTCGCCAGCGTATCATGTCTGCGAAGGCTACCTAACCAGCCGATCATCCCGGCGTGGTGAGTCCGGCCACGGACGCACGGGTGCTACACTGTCACGCGAGCGAGCATTGTGTGTCCAGTCTGTGAGCAACCGATGGTAGCGTTTGAGCTCGCGGGGGTCGAGATCGACCGCTGCGTGTCGTGTCGAGGCACGTGGCTCGACAACGGCGAGTTGCAGCTCATCGCGGACTTGGCCGGCGTTTCTCCAGGAGCCCTGACGGCGGCCCTTCTCGATGCAGGGGACGGCCGGGCGGCGCGACGACGCTGCTCACGCTGCCTGCGGCAGCTCGAAAGCGTTGCTGTAGGCGGCGTCTTACCGCTCGAGATCGACCGCTGCCCGGGCGGTTGCGGATTGTGGTTCGACGACGGCGAGATGGAGCAACTCATCAGCCGCTTCGACGAAGGAGAAGCCGGAGCCGTAGCGCGTTTCTTCGCAGATTGGTTCGGCAAACACGATCCGGTGGGTGCGCCTTAGACGAGCTGTCGTTCAAAGGCGCCTTGAGGGACGCACGACCGCCCTACGGGGAAAGACCGTTCACCAGCGTGAGACGGTTTCCGGCGGCGGCGAAAGAGAGGCAATGACGTGATGATGGTTCTGCTGATTTTTTTGGGAGCCCTGTTGGTGATCGGGCTCTGGTTCGCGTCAGGATATAACCGTCTGGTCACGCTGCGCAACAACGTGCGCAACGCCTGGGCGCAGATCGACGTGCAGCTCAAGCGGCGTCACGACCTGATCCCTAATCTCGTCGAAACGGTCAAAGGCTACGCGGGCCATGAGAAGGAAACCCTCGAAAACGTTACGCGCGCGCGGGCACAGGCTGTGTCGGCCGAAGGCGTCGGACAGCAGGCCGCGGCCGAACAAGGGCTTTCCGCGGCGCTCGGGCGGCTGATGCTCGTGGTCGAGCAATACCCGGACTTGAAAGCCAATCAAAGCTTTTTGGCGTTGCAGGAAGAGCTCACTTCGACCGAAAACAAAATTAGCTTTTCGCGCCAGAACTACAACGATGTCGTGATGTTTTACAACACGGCGACCGAGAAAGTCCCGACCAATATCATCGCCGGCATGTTCCAATTCAAGGCCGAGGAGTTTTTCGAGATCGAGGACGAGGCGCAGCGCGAAGCGCCGAAGGTCAGTTTTTCGTAAATGGACTCACCAAAAAGCAGCCTCGGCCCAGTTGGTTGCCCAAAGGGAATTCAGTCAGGCACGGATGAAATGGGACGCGCCCGACACGCCCGCCGCATGCCGCATTTCCCCGTATCCGCGCAGGTCTTATCCGTGCCCATCGGTATGCCTCTGTGTTTCCATCCGCGTTTGACTAGCCTCAGCCTCTAACCTCCCTATGTGGGAAGCCATTGCAGCCAACCGCCGCCGATCCGTGCTGCTCATTGCGCTGATGGGCGTCATTCTGGTGACCCTTGGCGCTGCGGTTGGCATGTTGGGCGGCACGCAATTCGACTCGCTCAGCGGCGGGGCTGGTCTGCCGGAGTCGCGGGACTCCGTTCTCAGTGGCGCGATTTTCGGGGCGTTAGGCGCTGCCGTGCTCTGGCTGGTGCTTTGGACGGCGGCCGTCTATGGCGGCGATCAGTTGATGCTGCAGTCGGTACACGCACGGCGGATCATCAAATCGGACTCGCCTCGGCTGTGGAACACCGTCGAAGAGATGAGTCTGGCGGCCGGGCTGCCGCACATGCCGCGGGTCTATCTGGTCGAAGACCCCGCGCCGAACGCGTTTGCCGTTGGCCGCAATCCCGAACACGCCGCGGTGGCGGTGACGACCGGGCTTTTGCGTTTGCTCAACCGCGACGAATTGCAGGGCGTCGTGGCGCACGAGATCGGGCACGTTCACAACCTTGACATCCGCTTCATGACGATTGCGGCGGTGCTCGTAGGCAGCGTCGAGTTGGTCTCGCGATCGATTCTCCAAGTAGGCCCCTACGCTTCGCATGGACGCCGCGGTGGAGGCGGGCGGTCCAACAAAGGCGCGGGTATTCTTCTGGCGCTGGTTTTCGTTCTCGCGGCCGTCTCGCCTCTACTCGCTCAGCTTTTGTATCTGGCCTGCTCGCGGCAGCGGGAGTATCTCGCGGATGCTTCCGCGGCGCGGTTCACGCGCTATCCGGAAGGGCTAGCCTTGGCGCTCGAAAAGATCGCCGTCCATCAAAGCGGTTACAAGGTCGAGAATGTGAACCGCGCCGTGGCGGCGCTATGTATTATCAATCCCATCGAGCATCTCAAGCTGTCGAGCGTCGTTTCCACGCATCCGCCGACCGAGACGCGCATCAAGATTCTGCGGAGCATGGGCGGCGGGGCGGGCTATGTCGACTATGAGGCAGCGTGGAAGCGGATTCAGGGCAGGGAAGGCCGCCTGACGGCTCTTGAGGCCGCCGCGCGATCGGGGGAACGCCTCTCTGCGCGGCCAGCGTCGAGCGACCCGGAATCGGCTCCGTCGGGCGTGGATCGCGCTCGCGAAGTCGCCGATCTGATTGACCGTTTCGCCAACTACCTGCTGATCCCGTGCGCCTGTGGCATGCGCATCAAGGTCCCACCCGAATATGATCGCGAAGCGGTGGAGTGTCCGCGGTGCTCGCGGCTGAACGCATTGCCCGCGGCCGCTCCAGCCGCCGCTGGCGGTACAGCAACCGCGCACGCCGAAGCGGCTCCCGAGGCGCAATTGCCAACGGCGCAGACGGCGGGCGGCGCTCTGCGGTACGACCGACGCTCTCAAGATTGGGACGGCTTTCGCTGCCCCTGTGGCCAGACAATTCAGCTTGGTCCGGACTTCCCGCTGGACTACACCGTGTGCGCGAACTGTAACCGCAGGATCGAAATTGGCAAAAAGCCAGTTGGCGAAACGATGGCCTAACGCGCGTGGCCCAAGCCCTCAGCGTCAAATTCCATGACATGACGAACTGGGGCCTCATTCCAAAAAACAATCGTCACCCGGTTGCCGCCTCGCTACTCGCCTCGGTACTCCAGCTCTGGTACAACAGACACGCGGTCTTGTCCGTGTAGTACGAGCAGTTGTCACAGCGCATGACCGAAGGCTTGTGCCTCAGATTCGTCTTCACGATGGCTGAGGCAGCTTTGCGTCGCCCATCGCGGCGCACTCTGTGACACTGGCCGGGTGGAAGGATGAGTACGTGATCGGGGTCGGCGGTCTTCGCAACGACCCGGCCGTCCTCCAGACACTCCATCACGAGGCTACCCTGGAAGGTTACATACACCTCGGTGCTGCCAGGATGGTAGCCAGGGACCGCGGCATGCTGGTCCTCCGGCAGGACCGAGAAAAGCAGCCCGACATCCGTGCTGCCGAAGCAGTAGTCGTTGTCGAGGCGTGAACCGGAAAGATAAACCGACGCCAGGCCCTTCTCCCGCATCAGCCGCAAAAGCTCGTCCAGCGAATGATCGGAGGCTGCTAACGCTTGCGCGACGATTTCGCTTTGCTCTGCGTATTTGCCGGACTGATCCCATTTGGCGATGTTCATGCAGGCGTTCTCCTGGGCGGCACGTTGCGGCGGCGCGATATGGATGTAACGGTTTCCGCGGGCCTTGTGCAAGGGTACCGGGCGCCAACCGGACGTGGTCAATTATGGCAGGTAGATCGTCCGCGCCCCGTCCGGCAACGCGCTTCCATCGGGCTTTCCCGTGTGTCGGCAGAAATGCCCGTGCTATTGGAGGTACCCTATGAATACACGACTTTTACACGACTTCTTCGGCCGTGACCGAACTTGATGCTTTGGGGAACACTGTAGAGAGATATCGCAAATGAATACCGGTTCCAACAGCGATGGCAACGTCACGCAGGCCGTACCGTTTTTTCTTGTCTCCAGCATGGAGCGGTCTGTCGAGTATTACGTGAATGGCCTTGGCTTCACGATGAAGAACAGGTGGGTCGTTGACGAAAAGGTGCGCTGGTGCTGGCTGGAATTGGGCGGCGCAGCCTTGATGCTGCAAGAGTTCCGCCCGCACGGGAATCGAACCTGGGCTTCCTTCGGGAAAGTGGGTGAGGGCGTGTCGATCTTTTTCATATGCAAAGACGCCATCGCTCTTTATCGCGAGGTTACGTCTCACGGTATCGAGGCGTCGGAGCCGCAAGTCGGGAACGCGATGTGGGAAACCGCTCTCTCTGATCCGGACGGTTACCGAATCCACTTCGAAAGCCCAACCGACGTGCCGGAGGAAACGAAACTCTCGGAACTCAAAGGCTGAGAAGAATCACACTGGCTTGGCTAGCCAAATCGTTGCGAGAAGTGATCTGGGCTGGTTCCTGTCACGGGGAAACGTCCTGGCGCTGGAGAGCCGGTTGCGCGACATAATTTGCGCCAGACACTTCAGCCTTCCA
>JBBDWJ010000383.1:0-10122 GCA_040902925.1 Bryobacterales bacterium
GAAAAAACATAGCAGGCTGAAAACCGGCGCCGGCAGCTATCTCGCTTCGCATGATCCACGGATGGTGCTTGGTCTCGGCCAAGCCGACACCGTTGAATCCATCGAGATTCAATGGCCGAAGCCGAGCAGGCGCGTCGAAAAACTGACGGATGTCGCGGCGGACCGCTACATCACCGTCATCGAGGGCAAGGGAATTCTGTAAGCAGGCCGGTACGCTTACCTAACAGCCCGGCGGATCGAAAACAGAGGCCTCGTGGCTCAAACGCTACGCATCTTGACGGCTGCCGCTTTCGCCGCGCCCCTGCTGCTTCTCGCGCAGTCGATCCAGACCAACTCGCTGCTTCCTGATTGGCTGCCGACGGAGCTCCCCGCCGGCGCTTCGTACGCCGGCTCGCGGCAATGTGTTCGGTGCCATTCCGAGCAGGCCGCCGCGCTGGCGACGCCCATGGGCGACGCGTTGCAGACGGCCAGCCAGTCGGAGTTCTTGCGCGGCCGCGAGAAGCTGACGTTCGCAAACGGCCCTTACCGCTACGAAATCACGCGGACGCCGGAAGGAAGCCTCTACACCGTCACAAACAGCGCCGACGGTGGCGAAACGATCTCAACGCCCATCCTTTGGTCGTTGGGACACGGCAAAGCCGGGCAGACTTACGTTCTCGAGCACGACGGGCATCTTTACGAAAGCCGCGTCAGCTATTACGTCCGCATCGACGGCCTCGAACAAACACTCGGCGCGCCGCCGGGGGATATCCCGCGGAACCTCGACGAAGCACTAGGCCGCCGCATGACGCCCGACGACATTCGCGGCTGTTTCGGCTGCCACTCGACCGGGGCGGTTCGCGCGGGCCAGATGGAAATCACGGGCCTGACGCCCGGCCTGCAATGCGAGGGCTGCCACGGGCCAGGAACAAGCCACATCGAAGCGGTGGCGAAAGGCCGGTTCGACGATCTGCAAATTCATGCGCTCAAAGATATGACCGCCGAGTCGCAGTCTGACTTTTGCGGGTCGTGCCACCGCACCTGGTCGCAGGTCATGCTGATGGATCTGCAGGGTCCGGCGAACGTGCGCTTTCAACCTTACCGGATCGCCAATAGCCGCTGCTATGACGCGGACGATCCGCGGATCCGCTGCACGGCATGCCACGATCCACATCAAGCGGTCGTAACCGATGCGAAGAGTTACGATGCGAAGTGCCTCACGTGCCATGCCTCCGCCGATGGAAGCACGGAACACGTTACGACCGCCGAGGTTAGCGCCGCGAAGGACGCCCCGGCCTGCCCCGTCGCAAAGGAACGGTGCTCAAGCTGCCACATGCCCCGCGTGGAAATTCCCGGAGCGTATTTCGAATTCGCCGACCATCAGATCCGAGTACACCGCCCGGACCAGCCGTACCCGAACTAACCAGGCTCAGTCGCCGCTGTTGCGTCCACCATACACGACCACTTTGGAATCGGTAATGGCGCTGAGACGCTCGTCGCGGTCGCCGGCCGTGTAGTAGACGCGGGCGCTGACGCCGATCTCCGGCCACATCGACGACACAATCGCGCGGCCTTCATCAAACGTCAGTTCTGGGTTTGGGACGGCGTTCGTCACCGTCAACTCGCCCGGCAGGTGGCGGGATGCAAAGTCGACCGTAAACTGCGGCGGGACCGCGAATGCCGCCATCCCGACTGGCGACGAATCGTCGGTAAAACCCTTGAAAAACGTGACAAACACGCGATTGATCAAATTGCTCTGGTTGGTCACCGTGACAACCGTTGCGGAACGCATCGCCGCGTTGGCGGTCTGCGAGTTCATATACGTGACCAGGTAGCGCGGCACGCTTGGGATGCCTGGAATGTGCGGGAGCTGTTCCAGTTCCTGCAGTTCCACCGCGCGTTTCAAGCGGGCCAGCGCGCGCTCCTCGGTCGGAACGTGGGGACCCTTGCGAAGCAGTTCACCATTCATGATGTTTCTCCTTTTTGCGTGATCGATAGAGCTTGCTGTTCCCAATTCAATTGGGGCGAGTCGCGCCGTCTGCGGGTACGGAGCGGAGGACGTGCCCAGTAGCTGTTCCTCAACGATTCCTGTTCAGGAATCGCGGCATCGCCTTCGAGTCACGTCCTCGTGAACAAGAAGGCGGAGGACCGAGCAGCATGTGAGGCTCACTTGCCGTCGTGGCGGAACGACCGTAACACGTGCGCGGCTCCTAACTGCAATACAAAAACACCTGTATGTCTCCTAGGATTTTGTTCACCCGAAATTGCCGCTCGTCTCTCCCAGGATGTCCGGGTGAATTCCCGGTGGATGCCGCGACCGGTCAGTCTTCCCGGTTTTTGGGGCGCTGCAAGACCCCTTCCAAAGGCCAATAACGCTCGCCGCCGCGGTATAAGATGAAACGTGCAACTTCCTGTAAACCCCACCATCGCGCCGATGCTCGCCAAGCGGGTTGGCGAATTGCCGATCGGCGGAAAATGGATTTTTGAGCCCAAGTGGGACGGGTTTCGCACGCTGGTCTTCCGCGACGGGGATGAGTTCTTAATTCAAAGCCGCGACGAAAAATCGCTGAACCGCTACTTCCCCGAGCTGATCGAGCCGCTCAAGGCGACGCTGCCCACCCGCTGCGTGCTCGACGGCGAAATCGTCATCGCCCAGAACGGCGGCCTCGACTTCGATGCACTGCAGCTCCGCATTCACCCGGCGGCGTCGCGCGTGAAGCTTCTGTCGCAGCAAGTTCCGGCATCGGTCGTGTTCTTCGACCTGCTTTGCGAGGGCGAGCGCGACCTGCGCGGCGTCCCGTTCAAGCAACGCCGCGAAGCGCTCCAATCGCTGCTGGCAACCGCCGCGCCGCCGATCCACGTTACGCCGGCAACTTCGGAAACCGCTGTCGCGTTGGACTGGTTTCGCCGTTTCGAGGGCGCGGGCCTGGATGGGGTGATGGCGAAACCGGTTGCAGGCGCCTACGAGCCCAACAAGCGCGTCATGCTCAAGGTCAAGCACGAGCGCGATTGCGATTGCGTCGTCGCCGGATTCCGATGGCACAAGAAGGGGCCTGGCACGTCGATCGGCTCGCTGCTGCTCGGGCTTTTCAATGACTCCGGCGCGCTACAACACGTCGGCGTCTGCGCCAGTTTCAGCGATCCGAAGCGCCGCGAACTCGTAAAACACCTGGCGCCCTACCGGGACAATGCGCTCGCGGATCACCCTTGGAAGGAGTGGGCTGACCCGGCCTCCAGCGGCGAATCCGGGCAGCGCATGCCGGGCGGCATAAGCCGTTGGAGTCAGGGCAAGGATCTGTCGTGGGAACCGCTGCGGCCCGAGCTGGTCGTCGAAGTCGCTTACGATCACATGCAAGGCGACCGCTTCCGTCACACGGCGCAATTTCGAAGGTGGCGCACGGATAAGAAACCGGGCGAGTGCAACTATGCGCAGCTTGAGGTTGTCCCGCCACAAGAACTGCTGGAGATTTTTCGGACCGGCCGCTGAGCGCCGCTACTACCGTCGCTTTTGCGGCGAATCAGAGGCACGAGCGCTCGCCTCATTTCGCAGCGCGCTGGCGGCGCCATTCTCTGGTCGGATCATCATCGGGGTCAGGCGTTTCCTGCGACGGCCGCAGCTCTTCGGGCACGTGCCGTAAGTTCACACGGATGCGCGTCCAGGTCGATGACCGGCCTCGCATCGAGTCGACCAGCACGTCATCCACGGCCAGGAATTCGACCACCGCGGCATGTTTGGCTTTCCATTTCTCGAGTCCCGCCAGCGCGGCTTCTTTGTTGGGAGAGTTCGCGACCACCAGCAGCGGCATTTTCGTGCGCGGCTTCTTTGGGGCGGATTTGGCGCGCGAAGGGGCAACGCGCGGGCCCTCGCCCTCCATTTTGCGGAAGTGCGGCGGCCATGGCGCATCGCCCAATCCCGCGGCCTCGTCTTGCGCTGCAAGATCGAGCAGCTTTTCGAGCGAGCCCGGCGCGGCATCGATGCCCGCATGCGGGTCGCCCACGTCCGCGAAACGTTTCGGAATCGTCACGGTAAAATCGGCCGGGTCGCAATCGGGGACTTCACTCCATTCCAGCGGCGTGGAAACCCGCGCGTCGGGAAGCGGGCGCACCGAATACGCCGAGCACGTCGTGCGATCCTTGGCGTTCTGGTTGTAGTCGAGGAACACGCCGTGACGCTCTTCCTTCCACCACTTCGAGCTGGCCAGAGCAGGCACTCTCCGCTCCACCGCTCGCGACAGAGCCAGCGCCGCCGCGCGGCGCACTTCGCTAAAAGTCCAGCGCGGCTCGATGCGAACATTCACGTGGATGCCGCGCGAGCCGCTGGTCTTGGGCCAGCCGCGCAGCCCCACTTCCTCGAGGAAGGACTTCACCTCCATCGCGACAGTGCGCACGTCGGGCCAAGCGACGCCCGGGCCCGGGTCGAGATCGACGCGCAACTCGTTGGGATGGTCGAGATCGCCCGTGCGGACCGGGTGGGGATGGAGCTCGAGGCACCCCAGGTTCACGATCCAGGCAAGCCCCGCGGCATCATCCACGACAACCTCTTCCGCGGTACGCCCTGACGGAAATGAAAGCGTGACGGTTCGCAGCCAGGAGGGCCGCGGCGTAGGCGCGCGCTTCTGATAAAACGCCTCGCCTTCGGCGCCGTGCACGAAGCGCTTGAGCACGATGGGCCGGTCCTGAATGCCAGTCAGAGCGCCCGGCGCGACCGACAAGTAGTAGCGGACGAGATCGAGCTTGGAGAGCTTCGCCTCCTTGGAGAAATAGAGCTTATCCGGGTGCGTGACGCGAACCTCGCGCCCCTCGATCGACAGCACTTCGCTCGCTTCTTCCTTCACAAATCCAGGCTACACCGGTTGGGATTCGAAAATCAGGCCGCCCCTGTGCGGGTTCAGACCCGGCGGAGAGCGCCAGCATTCGCCGGACCGGTTCAAGCTCGATCCGGAGGACGCCAACGGCAAAAAGGTACGGCCAAGTCCGCTCGCGCATGCGGCTCGAACGCCGGCTGCCCTACACTGAAAGACAGCGCCCCCGGCCGGGTTAGGCCGTTCCAAACCGCGCGAATGCCACAAAGCAGTTGGGATCAGCTTGAGAGTGCATCGGACCTTCGTTTTATTCGCATTTCTACTGTGCGGCCTGCCCTCCCTGGCTCAGGAGGAGCCGACCGCCTACCAAGGGAAGGAGGAGAAGCTACCGCAGCAAGTCGCGCCGCAGCCAGTGCCTTTCAACCACGAAAAGCACGTCAGCGGCGGCATCACCTGCCTGGATTGCCATGCAGGCGCCGACAAGAAGGAACGCGCCGGCCTGCCGCAAGCGGAGCAATGCATGCTCTGCCATCAAACGATCAGCGCCGACACTCCACCGATCGTGAAGCTGAAGGCAATACAAGAGGCCGGGGAGAAGATCAATTGGGTGCGGGTCTACGACGTGCCTGATTTCGTTTTCTTCAGCCATGCCAACCATGTGAAAGGCGGCGTGGAGTGCGCTACCTGTCACGGCCCCGTCGAACAACGCGAAGTGCTCGCGAAAGAAATTTCGACCAGCATGATTAGCTGCATGAACTGTCACGCCGCCCGCGAGGTTCCCAACCACTGCCATTTCTGCCACTCTCTGGGACAGTAGCAAGCAACCGGGTTCTTGGGTGAGGCAGGTTGCCGATGTGCTCCGCTGGGACACTCGACAGACTGCGTCCTATTCTCAAGCCTGGTTTCGAGGACCAGACTCGGGCCGGAACGCGGCACGCCTCAGACGATGAGATCCTTGAGCTGTTTGACGCCGCGAATCGCGCGTTCGACGTGATCCATCGTGTTGTAGATGTGCGGGCAGAGCCGCAGGCCTCCCGAGGTGGAACCGGCGATGCCGTGCTCCTGATAAAGGCGGTCAAGCAATGGCTGGCGATTTTTTGCCGGCACTTCGATGATGCAGACGCCGCCGCTGAACTCCGGCGACTCGGGCGTCACGAGCTTGGCTCCGGCTTGCTTGAGCCCGGCCTTCAGCGCGGAGGCCAGCTCAACCATGCGCGCCTCAACGCGCGCCGGCGTGAGGACGTTGTGGAAGTCCGCCGTGGTTGCAACCGCCGCCAGCGCTGCGTCGTCACGCTGCCCAAGCGATTCGAATTTGCGCGCGCCGGCGACATCGGGGTCAGCGTCATCGCCCCAACCGGGGGCAACGACGTTGGGCCAGATTTCGGGGATACGCTCTTTCTTCACATACAGCAGGCCGACTTCCTTGGGACCGCTGAACCATTTGTGGGTGCTGGCGGCGTAGGAGTCGCAGTCGAGCTCGCGAAGATTGATGTCGAGCGCGCCCCAGCTCTGCGCGCCGTCGAGGTGCAGGTGAATCCCGCGGCTGCGGGCTAGCGCGGCCAGCTCGCGCGCCGGAAGGCGCAGGCCGCTGGCGCTCGAAACGTGCGTGATCGACAGGACCCGCGTCTTGGGCGTGAGCGCTTTCTCGAATGCATCGACCAGCTCGGCTTTGCTTTTGGGATGGCGCGGCAGGCTGACGCGCTTGACGACGAGCCCGTATCGAGCGGCGCGCACGTCCCAGGCGACGTTGTTGGTGGGGTGGTTCTCTTCCCACAATACGATTTCGTCGCCCGCCTTGAGCGCCAAGCCGTTATTGATGGTGTTGTTGCCTTCGCTGGTGTTGCGCACGAGCGCAATCTCATCGGGGGTGACGCCGAGCTGCGCCGCTACCTTCGAGCGCGCCTCCTCCAGCGTTTGCTTGAACTTCTCGCGGTTCTGGAACGAGCAGTCCACGTCGATGTCGCGCGTGACTTCGGCAACCCGCTGCGCCACGGCCTCGGGAGACGGGCACAAGTTCCCGGCGTTCATCGGAACCTTGTCTTCGCTGAACGCAAACTGGTAGCGAACCATCTGCCAATAGGCTTCCTCATTGTTGGCGGCGGCGAGCAAGGGCGACAGCTCGCCGAGAGTCCGGACGGCCACGGGAAGCAGCGCGGCGCCTACGCCGAGATTGCGCAGGAAAGAGCGGCGGGAGCGGCTGGGGTTCATGGGAAACTCCTTGCTGCCAATGATAGCGCATGGGCGGCGGGGCTCAGTATGGCGACGGGTAGGCCATGCGGAATGAGGGTGTCGGGTCAAGCGGGCTCAACGAGTGACGAGCACCGCCATGACGCAGCAGCCGACGACTAGGCGGCGGCGACAACTTCTTCCTGGAAGGACGCCCCGCGACGAGGTGGGGGGCGCAGCGTTTGGTCCTGGTCCTTAAAGCACCGTGACCGGTGCAAACCCGCTAGCCGGCAACGACAGGGTTGCGCAAGATCCCGATGCCTTCGATTTCTACTTCGACCACGTCGCCGGGCTTCATGGCGCTGGTCGATCCCGGCGTCCCGGTGAAGATGACGTCCCCGGGCGTCAGCGTCACGTATTGACTCACGAAGCTGATGATCTCGGGCGGGCCGAAAATCAGGTCGCTGACAAGCTGCGTCTGCTTAACCTCGCCGTTGAGGCGAAGCTGAATGCGGGATTTGTTGTAATCGAGGCCGACGGCGATCGCCGGACCCATCGGGCCGAACGTGTCCGAACCCTTGGCGCGCCACCATTGGCGATCGGCGGGGTCGCCTTGACTGCCGCCCTGCCAGTTGCGCTCCGAGACATCGTTGCCGCAGGTATAGCCGAGCACGTAGTCGAGGGCGTTGTCCACGGAAACGTTGCGGGCGGTCTTGCCCATTACGATCACAAATTCCGCCTCGAAGTGAACGTCCTTCGAGTCGGGCGGAATCACGATGGGGCCTTCGGGGTCCTGCAGCGACGTCGTCGGCTTGAAGAACATCTCCGGCACCGTGGGCTTGGGCCGGCTGCCGAGGTGGCTGCCGTAGTTGAGGCCCACGGCCAGCACTTTAGGAGGGTCGCAAGGATAGCGCAGCTTCACTTCACTGAGCTTCACGGGGTCGCCGGCCGGCGTGCGGTCCCCGAACAGGTCGCCGCTGATCGGGCGGATTGTCTCGCCCTCGAGAATGCCGTACGAGGTCGCTCCAGCAAGCTCATATCGCACATAGCGGGTAACGGATTGCGCGCCAGACTGCGCCATAGCAACACCTCCGGCCGCGACGGCGGCCATAAAACTGCGACGGGTCGTCTTCAACAGATGACGTCCCCGGCAACAAAACTCGCCATCACGCGACCACGCGATTGCGCAGCACGCCGATGCCTTCGATCTCCACCTCGACCGTGTCGCCCGCCTTCATGGCGGCGGTTGTTCCCGGTGTGCCGGTATAGATCAGATCGCCCGGCTCGAGCGTTACGTAGTGGCTGATGAAACTCACCGTTTCGAGCGGTTTGTGAATCATCTCGTTGAGCACGGTTTCCTGTTTGACTTCGCCGTTGAGCCGCAAGAACATCTTCGCGTTCATGAAGTCAGACCCCACCGCGACACACGGACCAGCGGGGCCAAACGTCTCGCTGCCCTTGGCGCGCCACCATTGCAGATCGTTTTTCTGCCAATCGCGCTCGCTGACGTCGTTGCCACAGGTATATCCCAGGATGTGATCGGCGGCCTGCTCGGGCGATACTTTCTTGGCCAGCTTGCCGATCACGATAACCAGTTCGGCCTCGTAATGAACGTTCTGAGCGCCCGGCGGCAAGTCGATATCGCCCTCTGGATTCTGCAAGCATGTAATCGGCTTGAAAAACGCCTCGGGATGGGGGTGCGCGGGCGCTTCCCCGCCGGCGTGGCTGCTGTAATTCTCCGCCAGCGCCAGGATCTTCTTGGGCTGCGTAGGATACAACAGCTTCGCCTCCGAAGCGGCGAAGGGATCTCCGGCGGCCTGCTTGGCGCCGAACAAATCGCCCTCGATCGGCTGGATGTTCTCGCCGCGCAGAATGCCATAGGCGGTATTGCCCTGGCGCTCAAACCGCACGTAGCGGGTGATGCCGTCGTCTTCAACGGTCGGAGAAGAACAACGCCAAGTGGCCAAGCCGGCCGTCAGCGTTGCTAGGAAAGTGCGTCGCGATGCTGTCATGACGAATTAGCCTCTACAGTTCCGAGCTAGTGTACCAAATTCCACTTCTTGCGTGCGTGTTTCAACCGAGGGTGGCAAAAGGCGACCCGGGTTGAGGGTGCGCCGCGAACCAACAGGTGACGGCGCGACTCGGACAACTTAGTGGGCGCCTCGGGATTTACGCTGCACCGCCCACGAGATGGCGAAAACGAACCAAGCCAGGCCGGCGATCAAGTCGCGAGCGCTGACGCCGTGCAGCACAAAAAACGCGCCGATAACAAACTCAGTGGCGGCAACGTGCTCGCCGGCGAACAAGGCTATGAATTTTCCGGGCCCGTGCAGCTTGTTGGGAGTGACCGGCTCGCGATCGAACTCATAGAGTTGATCCATCTTGGACGCGAACCGGCTAAGATTGCTGGGCATACTGAATCGGGCCGCGAAATCCACCTCCATCAACTCGCGGCAGGGCGAGCGTCGCCGCGGACTTCCCGTGGCTGAGGTGTCAACGTAGCGCAACTCCAGGCAAGCAAGATTGTCGATGCCGGAACTACACTTCGTCAAGAGAATCGCTGGAGTCGAGCCAAAGATACGCTGCTGTTTCGGACTGCGGAACGCAGACGCTGCGCGTAGGTCACGCGCATAGGGCAAACATCCCTACCGGCGCGAACCCGACGCGGCGCGTCGCGTACGGATCGCGCCCGAGTAGGCGTTCGCGTTCCGCAGCCGGCGTCCCCGGTAGGGGTGCGCCAGCCACCACCGATCCCGATCCAGGCCGCCGTGGCCGTTGGACGTAGCTGCTGGAATCAAGACTGCCGTAGCTGCTGGAAGGTCGAGGACTCCGCCCACTCCCGGAGTTCGGAGCCGCAACACGGAATCTGCGGCATGACATAGAATGATAAAAGCCTGCCCTCGCCGGATCGCAGCGCGTCCAAAACGCCGTGATCCAAACAGCGCAACCGCGGAGAGATGGCCGAGTGGTTGAAGGCGCACGCTTGGAAAGCGTGTGTAGGGGAAACTCTACCGAGGGTTCGAATCCCTCTCTCTCCGCCAAATAAAATCAACAACTTACAAGCATCGCAGCATTGTTTTTGGGCAATGAATCAAGACTTCGATCTCTCTCCGTGTTTCCCCCTAGTGTAGTGTCCAACAAATAGATGGACAAAAGAACAGGGTTGCCGTATACT